>JACQPK010000184.1 GCA_016207565.1 Elusimicrobiota bacterium | reverse complement strand
GGCGGCCCGGGAGGCGGCGGCCGCCAAGGAGCGGGAGCGCCAGAAGGCGGAGCTCGTGGAGGCGGAGCGGAGGCTCGTCGAACGCCAGGCCGAGCTCGACTCCTCGTTCGAGCGCCGCCAGGCGGAGCTCGAGCGCCGGACGTCGGACCGGGAGCGCGAGGCGATCGCGTTGGCGGAGCGGGAGAGGCGCCGGCTCGAGGAGGAGGCGTCCCGCCACGCCCGGGAGCTCGAGGCGGCGCGGGTCCAGCTGGAGAAGACCCTGCGCGAACGCGAGGTTGCCCTCATGGACGACTTCGGCCGCAAGGAGCGGACCGTTCGAGAGACCTACGCCGCCCGGGAGACGGAGCTGCTCCGCGAGGTGGAGCGCGAACGCCAAACGCTCGAGGCGGAGCGGGCCGCGGTGGAGCACACGCTCGCCGTGAAGGAGAAGGAGCTGGAGGAGGCGCGGTCGGTCGTGGAGCGGGACGCGCATGCCCGCATCCGGGAGGCCGAGGTGAAGGCCCAGGTCCGGATCGAGTCGGCGGACCGCCAGTCGGCCAAGTCCGTCGCCGAGGCGGTTCGGCGCGCCCAGGAGGCCGAGATCGCCCGTGAGCGGCTCGAGCGGAGCCTGCGCGAGCGCGAGCTGGAGTTGACGCGGGCTTACTCGGCCAAGGAGCAGCAGCTGGCGACCGATCTCGAGCGCAAGGAGAAGGCCCTCCGGGAGGAGACCGCCGCGGCGGAGAAGGAGGCGAAGGCGGCGCTCACCCGGGAGCGCGACGCGCTCGCGAAGGAGCGGCAGGCGCTGCAGCACCAGCTCGCGCTGAAGGCCGCCGAGCTCGAGGCGGAGCGGAA
The DNA here is from genome assembly GCA_016207565.1 of Elusimicrobiota bacterium. Classification (GTDB taxonomy): domain Bacteria; phylum Elusimicrobiota; class Elusimicrobia; order UBA1565; family JACRDR01; genus JACRDR01. Next base: position 3,899 of record JACQPK010000184.1, on the reverse strand, counting down.
GGTCTTCGAGGAGCAGGCGAAGGAGCGCGCGCAGGAGGCCGAGGGCGCCCTGGCGAAGCGCGAGGCGGAGCTCCGCGCCGCGCTCGAGGCCGAGCGCGAGGCGTTCGCCAAGGCGAAGGCCGAGGCGGAGGCCTCGCTGGCCCGCAAGCAGAAGGAGGCCGAGCTGGGCCGCGCGCGCGCCGACAAGGCGCTCAAGGAGCAGCAGGGCGCGCTCGAACGCCAGATCCAAGAGCGCGAGGCGGCGCTCCGGGAAGCCTTCTCCGCGCGCGAGCGCGAGCTGGAGGAGGGAATCGCCCGGCGCGACGAGGAGGCGCGGAAGTCCTTCCTCGAGCGCGAAGCGGAGGCGGCGGCGAGGCTCGACCGCGAGCGAAACCGCCTGCAGGAGGACGTCAAGGAGCGCGAGGCGGCGTGGGCGATGGAGCGCTCGTCGCTCGAGGCCCGCGTGCAGGGCCTCCAGGCGGCCATGGCGGCCGCCGAGCAGTCGTCGCGGGAGCGGGAGCTGCGGATCCGGCAGGAGGTCGAGGCGAGGCTCGCGGGCGCCGACGCCGAGAACGCGGTCCGGGTGCGCGAGGCCGTAGAGCGCGCGCTCGAGACGGAGCGGCAGGAGCAGGCCCGGCGCTGGCAGGAGCGCGAGCGGGAGCTCCGCGACGAGGCGGAGCGGAGCGTCGGGGACGAGCGGCGGCACCTGGAGTCCGCGGCGCAGGACCTGGCGAAGAAGGGCCAAGAGCTCGAGGAGCTCCGGGGCCGCCTCGTCTCGTCGTTCTCCCCCGGGACCCCGGCGGCCGGCACGCCGTTCGCGGCCTTCGAGAAGGAGTTGGCCGACATGGTCTTCGGCATCGCGCACCAGATCCGCAACCCCCTCGGGATCATCCAGAGCCTCGCCGAGGAGCGGCTGGGCGACACCTGGGCCGGCCGCAAGCAGAAGCAGTCGTACGAGGCGATGCTGCGCGCGGCCCAGAGCCTGCGCGAGCGGCTGGATCAGCTGGTCGAGTTCACCCGGCCGCTCATGCTCAAGCAGAGCCCGGTGCCGGCCGGGACGCTCCTCGAGGCCGTGGCCAAGGAATTCGCGGCCGCGTGCTCCGAGAAGGGCGTCCAGATCGTCCGGAACGTGCCGGAAGGGCTGCCGTCCGCGCACGCGGACGGCGACCGGCTCCGCGTCGCGCTGCGGCGCCAGGGCGCGAACTCGCTGGAGGCGATGCCGAAGGGCGGGACGCTCACGCTCTCGGCGCGCGCCGTCGGGAAATTCGTCGAGCTCGAGGTGGCCGACACCGGTCACGGCCTCGAGCGCGAGCAGATGAAGGAGGTCGGCCGGCCGTTCTTCACGACCAAGCCCGGCGCGGTGGGGCTCGGCCTCGCGATCGCGAAGAGGATCGTCCAGGGACACGGCGGCACGTTCGGCTTCGAGAGCGAGAAGGGCAAAGGCACGCGCGCGGTCTGCCGCCTGCCGATGAAGAAGTGATTTGGGGGACATGATGGCACGGATTCTGGTCGTCGACGACGAAGCGGACATGCGGTTGGCGTTGAGCAACGTGCTGACGCGCAACGGCCACAAGGTCCAGGAGGCGCCGGAGGGGGAGACGGCGTTGGCGACGCTCGCTAAGGGCGCGTTCGACCTAATGCTCCTCGACATGCGCCTGCCGGGCATGGACGGGATCCAGATCCTCAAGCGCGTGAGGCAGAACCACCCCGACCTGCCGGTCATCATGGTCACCGGCTACGGCAGCGTCGACTCGGCCATCGAGGTCATGCGCCTCGGAGCGAGCCACTACCTCGCCAAGCCCTTCAGCAACAAGGAGCTCGTGGACTCGGTGGACCGCATCGTCCAGGGGCGGCGGCTCCCCGTGCCCGTCGGGGGCGGCGCTCCGGCGGCCCTCGCGCCCGACGAGAGGCCCGCGCCGGACTCGCCCGCGGAGCCGAATCTCCCGGCGCCCGTGCTGTCGCTTCCGGGACCGGCGGCGCCCGTGTCCGGGGTCTCGGTCGGCTGGGGGCTGGCGCTGGCCGTCGGCGTCGTGCTGCTCGCGTGGCCCCTCGTCTCGAGCCTGCGCGGGCGCGGCCGCGACCACGCGCTCACGTATTCCCATCCGACGGCGATCGCATGGGCCGGCGACCGGCTCTGGAGCACGGACTGGTTCAGCCAGTCCGTCTACGAGATGCAGCTCGAGCGCGGCGGGTTCAAGATCGTGCGCGCCGCCGCCCTGCCGCAGTCGCACCTGAGCGGACTGGCCCTCACGAAAGAGGCGGTCTACGTCGCCGACGACTGGCGGCGCGAGATCCAGCGCCGGAAGTTGGACGCGCACCTGACGCTCGAGCGCGTGATCAAGAGTCCGGGCGCCAAGCCCTCCAGCCTCTATTTCGACGGCCGCTTCCTATGGTCGGCCGACGCGGCGCAGGGGCGGATCTACCAGCACGAGCCCGATGACGCCCTGACCGTCGTCGCGACGTATCCCAGCCCGGCGAAGGCCCCGGTCGCCATTTATAAGGACGACAGCTACTTCTGGTCCGCCGACGGCGATACCCGGCTCATCTACCGGCACCGCCTCGACTCGAAGCTGACCGTGCTGGCGACCTACGAGTGGCCGGACGTCAACGAGGGCTCGCAGCCGCTGTCGTGCTTCACGATGAGGGACGGGGTCGCGTGGCTGGGCCGCGACGGCCTCTCCCGGCTGCTGGAGGCTCCGCTCCCGGGGTTCGCCGTCCGGCGCGTGAGCCCGAACTGAGACTTCCCGGACCGGCCCCTGAGTCCGGCCGGAGCCCGGCGTCCTAAACTGCCTCTGGCGGCGCAGCTTCGCCGCTAGGAGGATCCATGGATACCAGACGGCGCTCGACGCCGTGGGCAGCCGGCTTCACCGCCGCGGTCGTCGCGCTCGCGGCGTCGGCGCCTCTCTTCGCGGAGGACCGCCCGAACACCGGCGATCCCAAGACGCCGGGGACGCAGATGCGGCAGGGGGGGAGGCTCAACGTCAACGACACGGACATCAAGTCGCTGCGGGAGCGCGGCTACAGCTGGGGCGACGTCGGCCGGGCCTTGGTCATCGCGGACCAGTCCGGGAGGTCGCTCAACGAGGTGACCGGCCTTCGCGACTCGGGGCTGAGCTGGGACGACATCGGGACCCGCTTCAACGTGACCGGTCTCGGCGGCGAGCAGGGCAAGAAGGGCAAGAAGCGCCGCGGCGACAAGGCCACGCAGGAGCCCGGCATGAGAGAGGCTCCCGCCGGCGCTCCGGGCGATTTCCAGCCGCAGCCGCCGGGGACGAGCCCGACCACCGAGCCGGGCACCATGACTCCGAGCATCCCGCCCCAGCCGGCTCCGGGCGAGGTGCCGAACCAAGGCGGCGGCGTGCCGCCCGCGCCCTAGGAGGGCTTATGATCCAAGATCGCGACAGCGGCGTGCTCACGGGCCTCATGCTCTTCTTGACGGGCGTGATGACCGGGGCGGTCGTGGCGCTCTTGTACGCGCCGAACTCGGGTGAGGACACCCGCGAGCAGCTCGGCGGCTGGCTCCAGGAGAAAGGCCAGCGCAGCCGCGGCATCGTGAACCGCCTCCGCGAGAAGATCCCCGGCCGCATCCACTCGGCGACCGAGACCGGCGGGGGCTTCCGGGAACGCGTGACCTGAGCGAACCGCTCCTCCCTCTCCCCGCGTCAACGGGGAGAGGGCTGGGGTGAGGGTTCCTTTAGTTCCACCGGCGCCAAACTTGATCTGCCTCGGAAGGAAGCGCGTTTTCAGAGAATGCGATCGGCCCCCTTCATGAAGGGGGCCGAACACGTCGTCGACTCACTCTTTCCTTCCTCCGGACCGAAGCTATAAGGTGTCGTCAGCCTAGGGCCTGCCAGGCCGGAGCGGGGGGTGGCTCGGCGGGGCCTCCGCAGGCTCGCGCGGTCGCGAGCCGAGGACAGAGC
>JACQPK010000203.1 GCA_016207565.1 Elusimicrobiota bacterium | reverse complement strand
GCACCTTCTGGATCCGCGGGATCCCCTCAACGACCAGGCGATCAAGAGCGCCATCCGCCACTCGATCAAAGTCGAGATGGGCGAGGACGAGTGATTGAGGTAGCATTGCCGCAGTAGTGCCGGTGCCGGATCGATACAAGGGGGGACCATCATGACGCTGCATACCCCAATCCGGGACCGCCTCCCCCGCGGCCCCTCGAATCCGAGCCTTCCGTTTCTCCGCGGGCTTCTTGCGGCCCTCGCGCTCGCGGCACTGATGCCGCAGCAGGCGGCGGCGACGGTGGAGCACGTCGCAGTCGCGCCCGCCGAGCCGAGGACCTGCGACCCGGTGACATTCACCGCGAGCGGCGCCATCTCGAACCCATGCTACGGGATCGTCGGAGCGAAGATCACGGGTCCCGAACCGGTCCCGTGCATGCGGATCACGCCCTGCCCGGCGATTTTCAGGATTGAGATCCTCGTGCGCGAGCCGAATCCCGCGATCGGCGCTCCCTGCCCGGCAGTGATCGAGCCCTACATCCGATCCTTTAGCGTAGGAACGCTGCCCGCCGGCGGGTACATTGTCACCGCGGTCGAGCGTGTGATCCCCTACGCGCCCGAGGCATCCGACTCGACGATCGACTCGAGCTTCGTGTCCACCGCGTTCACGGTGCGGCCCGACACGACCTGCAAGCCCGGCGAGGGATGCTATCTCTACGACTTCGTGCCCGATGTTCCGCCGCCGGACGGCTCGCCGCCGCCTCTCTGCACCGCCACCGCGGCGCCCGGAGGCACGGCATGCCTCAAGATCAACCTGCTCAACTTCGTCCCCGTCGGAGGGCTTCAGATGACGGTCGGCGTGGCGGCCTTCCGCGATTCCGACTCGATCGACCCACCCATCCACGCGATCTCGGTCGAGGCGGTCGGTAGAGCCCGGGACTTCCAGGTCGCATGGTCCGCCGAGGGCGCGCGAACCCGGTTCCTTCTCTACTCGCCCTCGGGAGCGCTGATCGAGGCGGGCCGTGGGCCAGTGGTGCGGATCTGTTTCTCCGTTCCCAAGGAGACGGCGCCCGGAACCTATCCGGTCCACGTGGTCGAATCGATCGTGGCCGATTCGACCGGCACCGCGATTCCGCTGTGCCCGACCTTCGCGCCGATCGAAGGCGGAAGGATCTGCGTCGGATCGCCCGGGTGCGACGTGAACGGTGACGGCGCCTCGGACATCCTGGACGTGATCCGGATCGTCCGCTGCGCGCTGAGCGCCGGGCCCGACACGATCTCGCCTACCCCACTCTGGTCGTGCCCCGATTCCGTGGCCGCCCGGGCCGATTGTAACGGCGACGGATCGGTCGACATCCGCGACGTCATTTGCTGCGTGCGGAAGATCCTCCAGTTGCCGCGCCTATCGCCGCCGCTCGGCGGAGAGGCTCCGGCCGGCTCGCGGCCCACGCAGATCGGATTCTCCGGGTCGGTCCGCTGGATCAACGGTGTCGAAGGGCTCGCGATCGTGGAGCTCAAGCACGGCGACGATTGGGGCGGGACGCAGTTCTCGCTCGATCTCCTCGGCTCTCCGGTGCGAGTCCGGGACGTGAGACTCTCCGAGGATCCGGCCGGCGTCCAGCTCGAATGGGCGGAAGACGGATCAGGCGGCGCGCGGGTCATGGTCTACGCCGCGGCGGCCGGGCTCCGCGAAGGCCTCGTCCGCGTGCAGGTCTCGCTGGAGCGGACCCCGAACGGAGGTTTGGGCGTGCTCCGTCTCGCCGATGCCCGAAGCGGAACGCTGGAGGGCGCGCCCGCGCCGATCGAGACGGCGACGTCCACGCTCGAGATCCCCGAGGCCGCGGCCGAAGCGCCGGCGCTCCTTGCCGCGCGCCCCAATCCGTTCCTCGGCCGGACCGACGCCGGGTTCTCCCTCCCGAGGGAAGCGCGCGTCTCCCTGCGGCTTTACGACGTGGCGGGACGCCTCGTGAAGACGCTGGTGGACGGCACGATGCCCGCGGGCGTTCACCGCGTGAGCTGGGATGGGACCGACTCGCGCGGGCGGCACGTGCCGGCCGCGATCTATTTCGCCCGGTTCGAGGCAGGCGTCACGCTCCGCTCCGAGCGGTGGCTTCTCTTGCGGTAACGAGCGGGATGGCGGAGACCGATCCGGTCGTCCAGTACCTGACGTACCTGCTTCTGATGTTGGCGCCGCTCTGGATGCTGGGCTGCTAGGCCCGGCTCCCGAGCGGCGCCGTTTCTCCTTCCGCGCCTCCAGGCCGTCGCATAGAGTCGCACCGCATGACTCGGGAGTCCGGTCCAGCGCGTTTTCTGTGGGGAGCGGGCACGTCCGCCCACCAGGTGGAAGGCGGCAACGACAAGAACGACTGGTGGAATTGGGAAACCGTCCCGGGAACAACCCGGGACGGGAAGCGCTCGGGCCAAGCCTGCCGTCACTGGGATCGCTACGAAGAAGACCTGGACCTCCTCCGCTCGCTCGGACTCGACGCCTACCGCTTCTCGATCGAG
>JACQPK010000183.1 GCA_016207565.1 Elusimicrobiota bacterium | reverse complement strand
CGCGTTGTGGAGCTCCCCCACCCTGTTCACCACGTCGACGGGGATTTCCGTGTAGAACGGGAGCCCGTGGCGTTAGAAGCCGTAGCTGATGAGCGGGTCGCCCGGCTTAATCTCGCGCGCGACGTCGAGCGCGAGCGGCCGCCCGCTCACCCACCGCTCCGCCGACCGGGCGCTCGCGAGCGCGAGGATCCCGGCGAGGCCCGCGCCGGCGGCCGCGCCGCCCAGGCGCCAGCGCGCGTCCCCCCAGCAGAGCGCGAGGACCGACAGCCCGAGGAGCCCGACGGCGGCGCCGGCGTACCACGGCACGTCGCCCGGCAGCGGCGCGCCGGGCAGGCGGCCCAGCGCGATGGGGACGACCGGAACCGCCAGCACCAAGACGAGGCCGAGCCCCAGCGCGAGGCCGCGGATGCGACGGTCCGCGCGATCGTGGCCGCGCGCGAGGAGAAACGCGGCCGCCGCGAGGCACTGGTGCGGCCACAGCGGGAGGATGTAGGTGACGAGCTTCGAGCTCGACGCCGAGAAGAAGGCGAAGACGCCGAGCACCCACAGGGCGAGGACCTTCATGCCGGGTTCCGTGTCGCGCCACCCCTTCGCGATCGACCATAGCGCGGCGCCGATCACCGGCGTCCACGGGACCGCCCCGAGCAGCTCGACCGGGATAAAGTACCAGAGCGGCCCGGAGCGCTTGTACTTCGAGGCCCCGGCGAGAAAGCGCTGGAAGTGCTGCTCGCCGAAGAAGAAGCGGAAGAAGCCGGGGTGCCGCTGCTCCATCACGACGAACCACGGCATGCCGACGATCAGGAAGGCGGGCACCAGGCCCGAGCGGAGGGAGCGCTTGAAGCCCTCGCGCAGGTCCGGCACGAGCACGGCCGACGCGACGGCCCAGCCCACGGGGAACACCACGCCGACGAGGCCCTTGCAGAGCACCGCGCCGCCCATGCAGGAGCCCGCGGCGGTCCCCGCCCACCACGCGTCCTGGGGCCGCTTCATCGCGCGGAGCCAGAACGCGGTGGTCCACGCGAGCATCGCCGTGAGCGGCATGTCCGGCGTGGCCAGGTGGCTGAGGCTTTGGAACTCCAGCGAGGTGCCGAGCATCGCCGCGGCGGCCAGGCCCGTCTCGAGGTCGAAGAGCCAGCGGCCGAGCCAGAGCACCGCGGCCATCGCCAAGAGCGACCAGAGGGCCAGCGGCAGGTGGGCCGAATGCTCGGAGACCCCCAAGAGCGTATACGAGACGCTCGTCGCCCAGTACGGAAGGGGCGGTTTCTCGACGTAGTCGAGGTAGTTCAGCGTCGGCGTCAGCCAATCCCCGCGCTCGACCATCTCGCGCGGGATCTCGGCGTAGCGGGCGTCGTCCACCTCCCAGAGCGGGTGGCCGAGGTGGGCGAACGGCAGGACGGCGGCCCAAGCCGCGAGCCCCAAGAGCAGCGGGCGCAGACGCCGGACGTCGAGGGCGGGCTCCACCTAAGCGCCTATCCTAGAGCCCCGTCGCGCCTACGAACGCGGCTTCCGGCCGCCGGCGTCGTTGCTCGAGTCGCCGCGTGCTTCCAGCACGCCGCGACCCTCGCGCCTAGCCGGCTGCTCGGAATCCGCGTTCTCGCGTACCAACGGGGCTCTAGGATAGGCACTTAGATCTTCAGGACGACTTTGCCGAACTGCTTGCGCGAGCCGAGGTACTCGTGGGCGCGCCGCGCCTCCTCGAGCGGGAAGGTCGCGTCGACGACGGGCTTCAGGGTGCCGTTCGATACGAGGCGCACGACCTCGCTGAACTCCGCGAGGCTCCCCATCTTGGCCCCGAGGATGCGCAGCTCGCGGCTGAAGACGTAGCGCATGTCGAGCTGGACCACTGGCCCGGTCGTCGAGCCGCAGGTGATGAGCGCGCCGCCGGGCGCCAGCGCCTTCAGCGCCTTGTCGAACACGGCCGGCCCCACGTGCTCGAACACGAGGTCGAAACCCTTGCCGCCGGTCAGCTTGATGGCTCGCCGCAGGAGGTCTTCGGGCGGGCTGTGGATCAGCTCCCGCGCGCCGAGCTTCTTGGCGGCGTCGAGCTTCTCGGCGGACGTCGACGCCGCGACGACGCGCGCCCCGGCCGCGGCGGCGATCTGGAGGCCAGCCACCCCGACGCCGCTGCCGGCGCCGAGCACCAGCACGTCTTGGCCCGCGCGAAGCCCGCCGAGCGTGATCAGCATGTGCCAGGCCGTGAGGAACGTGAGCGGGAAGCTCGCGGCCGCCTCGTCGGTCATGCCGGCCGGCGTCGGAAACAGGTTGCGGGCCGGGACGACGATGAGCTCCGCGTAGCCGCCGGGACCCGCCTGCGCGCCGATGATCCCGTAGTCCTTGCAGCGGCTGTCCTCGCCGCGCCAGCAATAGACGCAGTCTCCGCATGAGCGGCCGGGGCAGACGACCACGCGCGACCCGGGCTTCGGTCCCTGGGCCTCCGTCCCGTACGCGAGGACCTCGCCCGCGATGTCGCAGCCGAGGATGTGCGGGAGGCCGATCTTGTAGGCCGGGATCCCGTCGCGGATGAACAGGTCGAGGTGGTTGAGCGCGCAGGCGCGGACCCGGACGAGGGCCTCGCCGCGGCCGGGCTTCGGGTCGGGATGGTCGGAGTAATGCAGGTTCTCGGGGCCGCCGAAGGCCTCGAGAAGGACGGCTTTCATCGCGTCAGACGGCGGCGCTTTCTTGAGAGCTCTGGCACTGGATGCAGTACCGCGCGAACGGGACCGCCTGGATGCGGGCCTTCGCGATGGGCTTCTGGCAGGACTCGCAGAGCCCGTAGGCGCCCTTCTCCATCTTCCGGAGCGAGCCCTCGATCTGATCGAGCATCACCCGCTCGTTGTCGGAGAGCTCAAAGAGCATCTCCTTCTCCTGGGAGCTGGTCGCCTGGTCCGCCTCGTCGCCCACGTCCTGGCCGACCTCGATGTCCCGCTGCTGCTTGTCGTTGACGGCCTTGAGCAGCTGCTCGCGCATCTCCATCAGCTTCCTGCGGATGGGCGGGAGGTCGCGCTTGGAGATCCCTTCGGGGCGGGGCTCGGGCCTCGCGGCCTTGGGCGCGGCGGCGGCCGGCTTCTTGGCGGTAGTCGTCGTCTTCTTCATGGCGCTATCTCCTCCGGACAGTGTAGCACACGCCGACGGGCTCTCGACGGTTAGCGGCGAAGGATAACTCATCGCGCTTTCGAGCGTCAAGGCCCGATTCCGCCGCGATTATTTGAGGATCGCTTGAACCTTGTCGACGACGTTCTTGATATTGACGGGCTTGAGCAGGTAGTCGTCGGCGCCCGCCTGGAAGGCCTCGTCGACCTCCCGGATCACGCTTGCGGAGGTGAACATCATCACCTTCATGCCCTTGAGCTTGGCATCCATGCGGATGAGCTGCAGCGCCTCGATGCCGGTCATGTGGGGCATGTTCCGGTCGAGGATCAAGAGCTGGTAGGAGTTCTTGCGGGTGAGCTGGACGGCGTCCCGGCCGTCGACGCCCATCTCGACGGTGTGGCCCTGCGACGTCAGGATCTCCTTGAGGAGCTCCCGGATCGAGGCCTCGTCATCGACGACCAGTATCTTGGCCAAGTCCGTCCTGTTTAGCAAATTTCACGAGGGGACCGGCGCTACTTCTTGAGCAGGTTCTTGAAGGTGGACGAGAGCATCGCGATCATCTCGTCCTTCTTCTTGAGGGAGGCGAGGAGCTGCTCCTTCTCCTGCTGCCAGGCGTTCGCGCCGTGCATCACCTGGTCCTTTTCCTGCAGGGCGCGGGCGAGGTGGTCGCTCAGGCTCTGGACCCGGGCGCGGAGGTCGGCGAGCTCGGACTCGATCTGGATGCGCTTTTGCTTCTCCTCGGCGGCCGCCTTGGTGGACTGCTCGACGCGGCCGGCCCAGGCCTCATCGGCGTCGGCGACGCGGGAAAGATGCTCTCGGACCTTGCCCGCCTCCCCCATCAGGGCCCGGGCGAGGTCGTCGCGCTCCTGAGCGAGCAGCGCGAAGCGCTGGTCCTTGGAGTCGGACTCCTGGCGGGCGAGAGTCGCGCGAGCCTCCGCCGCTTGGACCTGCATCTGGAGCTCGGCGATGCGGCTCTCGAGCTGGACGTGCCGGGCGCGCGCTTCGTCGAGCTCGCGCTGGAACTTGAGGAGGCTCTCGCCGAGGGAGCGCTCGACCTCGCGGCGCTCCATGGTGAAGCTGTGGAACTGGGCGGCGCGCTCCTTGAGCTGGCTCATGAGGTCGCGCTTCTCTTGGTCGAGCTCGCGGACGATCTCGTCTTTCGCGTGCGGAGGCTCCCGGAGAATCCGCTCGAGGCGCTCGGCCATCTCGCGGAGGACGCGGACGTGGCTCCCCTCGCCTTCCCGGGCGCCGAGGACCTTCTCGAGCGCCTGCTCCAGCTGACCCGTCTGCTCCTTGAAATGGTTGAGGAGCGAGACGCGCTCCTTCATGAACTCCTGGTGCAGTTGCTGGCGCTGCTCGCCGATCGCCTGCTCGACGGCGGCGCGTTCCCGCATGAGGTCGGCGACGCGGTCGCGCTGTCGCTCCATCTCCTCGCCCATCCGGCGCTCGATCTCGGTGAGGCGGCCGGAGACGGCGAGCTCGAGGCGGCGGGCGTCGTCCTCCCAGCGGGCGAGCCCGCCGGGGATCGAGGCCTTGAGGGACTCGATCTGAGGAGCGATCGACGGCACCTGGCCGAACTGCTGCTGGAGCGCGCCCACGTCGGAACGGAGGTTGCGGAGCTCCTGGATGAGGGCCTCGTTGGAGCCTTCCCGGGAGCCGATCGCCTCGCGTAGGAGCTGGGCCCAGGTCTGGTGCATCTCGTCGAGGCGCTTCTCGAGCGCGTCGACGCGGCCGTGCGCCTTCGACTTCTCGGACTCGATGTCCTTTTCCGCCTTTTCGCGGCGGACCTGCTCGGAGATCAGGCGCAGCTGGGTCTCGACCTGGTTCTTCAGCTCCTCTTGGTTCCGGAGGAGACCCTGCGACTCGAGCGCCTGCCGCTGGGCGGCCTGCAGCTCCTGCTCGAGCGACTCGAGCCTCCGCCAGAGGTACTCGCTGAGGGGCGTTTCCCCCTGCGCGCGCTTCGCTTGGAGCTCCGGCGGCGGCGGTACCGGGGGCTCGGGCGCGCCCGGCGGCGGCGCCGGAGGCGCGGGGGCCCCGGGGGCCGACCCGCCGGGGATCTCGAACCCGCCCTGCTCGAAGATCCCTCCTTTGAAGGGATCGGCCGGCTGGAACGGATTTCCGCCGGGATCGAAGGGCGGCGGCGCCTCGAACGGACCGAAAGGAGGAGGGAGATCGCTCATCTATCGCTCTCTATACTTTTTCGGCCCCCCTCGGGTGGGGAAATTGAAGCTGACCGAGAACCGATGGGAATCTCCGAGCTCGCCCATCGCGCTAAACGAGTAGTCGAAGGAGAACTGGAGCGTCTTGATGCCGAGCCCGAAGCTGACCGCCTTGAATCCGTCGAGGCCGTTGGTGAGCCGGCGGGTGTCGATGCCTCCACGGAGGAACGCCTTCGCCACGTCGCCGGTGTCGAGCGTCACTTCGGAGCCGAGCTGCGCGCTCGGCTCCTGGTCGTTGCCCAGCGTCCCGTCGAGCGCGAGGAGCCAGAACTTGCTGGGGTGTATCGAGGCGCCGAGGCGGGCCTTCACCGGGAGCCGCTCGCGCTTCTCGTCGTACTTCGGGCCGGGGCCCAGGTTCTGGATGACCGCGCCGAAGCGATACGGAATCCAGGCGTTGAAGTAGTGCTGCTGTATGCCGAGGTCGCCGGCGAAGACGTCGGCGTGCCGGACGAGGTCGCTGTGCGCGTACCTAAACGACGCCCCCATGGTCATGTCGCTGTCGGTGGTGCTGAGGTCGGGGATGTACTGGCCCCAGCCGACCTCCCAGGTGAAGGCCTGCGGATGGAAGTAGCCGGCGGTCCCGCCGTTGATGTCGGTCGCCGGGATCGATCCCGCGTCCATGTACCGGAAGGCTCCCCCGATCACGGACACGTCGTTGATCCGGTGCGCGTAGGCCCCGTAGTCGAAATTGATGTCGGCGATGAACCGGTGGTGCATGAAGGTCGCCGCGGACTTCGGCACCTGCGCCAAGCCCGCCGGATTCCAGTAGATCGAGTAGGGATCGTTGGCGATCGCGGTATACGCCCCGGCCATGCCGACCGCGCGCGCGCCGACGTCGATCGTCAGGAAGTCGGCCGACGAGGTGCCGATCGACTCGGTGGAGAAGTCCCGGGCCGCCGCCGGAGCCGCGCAGAGCAGGACCGCGACTAGTGCACCTCCAACCTGATGCCTCACGAACTGAGCAACGCGGAGGTACGCAGAGGAAGTAACCGAAAGGCGCGCAAAGCGAGAAACTCCCTCAATCCGTCCTTTGCGTTCCTTTCCGTCACTTCCCTTTGCGCACCTCTGCGTTACGCAGTCTCGGTAGGTGTCATGTCGGAACTGCACTAGGAGCCGCTTCACCGGACCACCACGAGCTTCATGACCCTCTTATCCCCGCCGCTGTTGACGAGGACCAAGTAGAGGCCGCTCGCGACCTGCTGGCCGAGTTTGTTGCGTCCGTTCCAGTTGACGACGCCGGAGCCGGTCGCTTCGCCGTCGAACAGCTCCTCGCCGTGGAGCGTGTAGACGCGCAGACGCGCCGAGCCCGGCATCCCGTCGATCGTGAGCTGTCCCTGCTTTCGCGGGAAGAAGGGGTTGGGGAAGATGCGGACCTTCGACAACGAGTCGCCCGGGTTCACCTGTTGGATCACGAAGCTCGAGAAGTGGTTCGTCTCCGCGAAGGCCATGTTCGCCGCCACGCCGACCGTGGTCGCGAGCGGCACGCAGGCTCCGGTGGCGTCGTCGAGGCGCGAGATCGTCACGCGGCGGCTGTCGGTCAGCCCGGCCTGGAGCGGGTTGAGCGCCACGCCGAGCCCGAGCCGCACCGGGAACCGGGGCTGCAGCGGAGGGCTTACGGTGATCGTGTAGGCGGCGTCGACCGTGCCGCAGTTGCCTCCGACGGCGGTGCGCGTCGAGACCAGGATCTGCACCGTCTGGTCGAAGGTGCCCGCGACGATGTCGAGCGAGACCGGCCGGTCGAGATTGGTGCCGACGGTCCCGCGGATCTGCGCGCCGTTGCCGGACGGCAGCGTGTATAGGATGTCCCCCCCGTTGCCGCTGCCGCCCGCCGTCTGCCCGGTCACCGAGGCCGGGGTCGTGAGGGCGTGGTTGCTGTTTCGCGCGGTGACGCGGATCTCGTAGGTCTTGTTCGTCAGGAGACCCGTGACGGTCAGGCCGAGCGTCGGATAGCCGGCCAAGGACGGAACGCCCCAGTCGAACGCGGTGAAGACCCCGCTGGCGAAGCCCTGGCTCGAGTACTGCACGAGGTACTCGGTGTCGTTCGGGTTCAGGTTCGAGTTCCAGGTGATGCCGATCGTGGAGGGCCCGGTGCTCACGACGGTGAGCGTCGTGGGCGCCGCCGCGTGCGTGGTGGAGGTCCCCAGCACCGAGAACGCCGTCTGGAGGTTCTGGCCGAGGCCGTTCGCGACGCTGCCGCCGTTGACCGCCGAGGTCTCGAGCCGGTAGGAGGTGTTGGGCTCGGCGGTGGCGAAGTTCACCTGGCCGACCGTGTTGGCGTTCTGGTTGGTGATGTCTCCGAGGTTGGTGACGGCGTTGGTGCGCAGGTTGACCGCCTGCGACCGGAACTTCGACTGGGTGTTGTTGCCCATGGTGTTGAAGTCGCCGGTGAAGCCGAAGCGCGACACGCTGCAGATCGGGCTGGAGCCGCAGGGACCGTTGACGGCCTTCGGCTGCTCGGCCAGCGTGTAGACCGTCACGCCGCTGAACAACGGGTTCTGCAGCGTGCCGTCCCCGCAGTTGGTGCCGCCGTTGCGCGCCCCCACGTTGATCGAGTGCGTCGTGTTGGGCAGGAGCCCCGTCAGGATGAACGCGTTGTCCGGCGGGTTCGCTCCGACGGGCGCGACCTGGAACGCGACGTTGTTCTGGTCCACGCCCTGGTAGCAATTGGCGCCGCTGACGAAGTTCCAGGTGTAGGAGATCCGGCCCGTGTCGAGGGCTACGCCGTTGACGACGGTGACGTTCTGCGCGAGGGCAGAAACGGGCAGGGAAACGGCGAGAGGCAGCCCCCAGAGAAGCCGGTCGCGGAAGCGCATCATGGGCTTTCCGCAGGAGTTTATCGGCAACCTGTTACAAAATCAATAACAAATCGCCGCCTGGCCGGCCGGTCCGCCAAGCTCTATTATGGAAGGCCTTATGCCGCGACGGGACGAGCCGCGAGCGCGCGGACCGAGAGGCGCTCGAGCCCGAAGAGGAGCGCCGTGAACGCGGCGTCGCCGAGGAGCGAGTTCCGGAAGAACGGGAGCGCGGCGGTAAAGCACGCCGACAGCCCCGCGCCCGTGCGCGGATAGAGGCCGGAGGCGAGCCAGACGCCGACGTTCGAGACGACGAAGAAGAGGATCGAGCTGGCCAGGCACGCGGCCGCGATGCGGCCGGCGCCACGGTCCGCCTTGAGGCGGAGGCCGATGGCCGCCGTCGCCAGGAAGCCGGCGTAGACGAACGGGATCGTGGCGTGGAAGCCCAGGAACAGGTCGCTCATCGCCAGGGCGGCGAGCGGCAGGAGGAAGGCCTGCGCGGCCGGGAGCGACGCGCCGCCGAGCAGCGCGATCGCCGTCAGCGGGGTGACGTTCGGGGGATGCGGCAGGAGGCGGGAGGCGGCCGCCAGGAGGATGATGCCGAACACGACGCGCTGGGAGGTCTTGTCTTCCATGGCGGCGAGTATACTAAAGATCACGCGGCGCTCGCCACAATTTCGCCTTGCGCGCATGGGGCGGCACGCGGACGCTCAGCTACAGTGCGGCCATGGCCGTGGTCCTGGCGGTAGACGACGATCCGGACGTGCTGGCCGTGATCGCCGCGACGCTCGGCGGCGCGGGGCATCGCGTCGTTCTGGCGCGCAGCGCCCCCGAGGCAGCCCGGAGGCTGGGTCTCGCGGGCGGCAAGGCCGGGGGGCCTTTCGACCTCGTGATCCTCGACCTGGTGATGCCGAAGGTGGACGGCCTGTCCTTGGCGGCCCGCCTGAACGCGCACCCGCGCACAGCCCACGTTCCCGTGCTGTTTTTGACCGGAAGGGCCGACCTGACCGAGACGTTCGGGGGCGCGCGCAACGTGCGGGGAGGGCTGACGAAGCCGTTCGACCCGCGGGGGCTGGTGCGGACCGTCGGCCGGCTACTCGACCAGCCGCGTCTCGGAGGCCGTCCGCTTGCCGTCCACCATGAACGTGTAGCGGTACGTCCCCGGCAGTAGCGATAGGGAGAGCCGCCAGACCCCGGCGGAGTCCTTCACCATCGCCTGCCTTCCGCCCGTCCGGACCAAGAAAGGCGCGCGCAGCAGCACTTCCTTGGCCGACGGGGCGTTGTGCGTGAACTCGACCGAGATGGCCCGCGTCTTTCCGCCGGGCGCGGCGGGCTTCGGCTTGGCCTCGGCCTTCGGCGGCGGAGGCGGCGCCTTTTCCGCCTTAGCCGCCGTGGTGATCGGCTCGGCGCTGTGCTTGGGCAGCGCGTTGGCGTGGATCGCGGGGCTGCCCGTGGGCCGGTCGGCCGGCTTCGCCTCGGGCGCCTTGGGCTCCGGGGCCTTCGCCTCGGCGGGATTCGCCGGCTCGGCCTTCGCGGGCTCCTCCTTGGGCGGCTCCTTCGGCGGTTCGGCCTTCTTCGCTTTCGGAGGGCGGGCCGGCGCCTGCGCCAGCGTCGGCGCTCCCGGGCGCATGTAGAGCAGCGCCGCGACGGTCCCGCCGAAGATGAAGATCATCACGACGTCGAGGACGAGCAGCGCGGCCCAGAGCTTCCGCTTGGAGTTCGCCGGCTCCGGCCTCTTGTCGTCGCCGCCGGGCGCGGGCTCGTCTAACGCGGGGTCCGATTCCTCGACGGGGGCGGCCGCCTTCTTGCCGAAAAATCCCATATTTTCAGTCTAACGGATCGTCGCGGCGGCGTCAAGCTCGTAGCGCGCGAGGATCTCCTGCCACTTCCCCTGCGACTTCAGCAGCAGCTCGACCACTTCGCGGAGGGCGCCGTCTCCCCCCCGCGCGCGCGTGACCCAATCCGCGGCGCGCCGCACCTCGGGCCGCGCGTCCGCGACGGCGACGGCCAGGCCCACGCGGCGCATCGCCGGGACGTCGTGGAAGTCGTCGCCGACGAAGGCCGCCTCGTTCTTGTCCACGCCGGACTCTTTCAAGATCTCTTCGATCGCCGGCGCCTTGAAATGCGTCTCTTGGACCACGTAGGTCATCTTCAGCATCCGCGCGCGGGCGGCCAGGCCCGCCGAGCTGCGGCCGCTGATGATGCCCGTCCGGATGCCGAGGGAAGGCAGCCACGCGAGCGCGATGCCGTCGCGGGAGTGCGTGCCTTTGAACTCCACGGTGGCGCCCGAGCCGTCCACGAAGTGATAGAGCTTGCCGTCGGTGAGGACGCCGTCGGCGTCCATGAGCAGCAGCTTGATCTTGCTTGCGCGGAGCCGGAGCTGGCGGCCGCTCAGCATGCGTCCGCGAGGCGGCGGAGGGCTTCGGCGGGACGCTCGCCCAAGTCGACGCGGACCGCGCGGCGGCCGCGGCGCTTGAGCGCCTGCAGGTCGCCTTCGGCCTGCGCGGTGATCAGCCGGGAGAAGCCGTACGGGCGGCTTCCGATCGCGGCGTCGGAGGCGGGCCGGGCGGTCAGCACCCAGAACAAGCCCCGGTCCGCCCCGCCCTTATGGAGCTGGCCCGTGGAGTGCAGGTAGCGCGGGCCCAGGCCGAGGGTCACGGGCCGCCGGAACCGCCGGCCCAGCTTCTCGCGCAGCGCCGCGAGAGCCGCGTGCTCGTCGGGCGTGCCCGCGAGGAACGCGTTGAGGGCGAGATAGTCCCCCGCCCGCGACCGCTGCGCGAGCCCGAGCGCCTCGTCGAAGGAGGCGGCCGGGGCCGGCGCCGCCGGCGGCCCGGAGAGGAGCGCCTTCGTGAGGTCCTTGGTCTCCTGGACGTTCGGCTGGTCGAACGGATTGATCCCGAGCGCGGCGCCGGCGGCCGCCGTCGCGGCCTCCCAGCGGAAGACCTCGGCGCCGAGCTGCCAGCGGTCCTTGAGCTCGAACGTGAGGATCGGGCGCCGGGCGCGCTCGAGCTCCCGCGCGAGACGGTCCTGCCCCGGATCGGCCTCTCCGGCGAGCCGGACGTAGACGAATACGCGATCCTCGGAGGCGAGCGCCTCCTCCGGCTCGGGGCCGTCCACGGGCAAGATGCCTTTGCCTTCCTTTCCCGTCGACTCCGCGACGAGCTGCTCCAGCCACGCGCCCAGGCTCGCCACGGCCGGCGATAGGAGCAGCGTGAGCTTGTCCCGGCCGGCCAGCGCGGCCTCCGCCAGCCAGGCGCCGAGCTGGAAGGCCGGGTTGTTCGAGGCCGGGCGGTCCGGCCCGCACTCGGCGGCCATGCGGAGCGCCGGGTCGAGCAGGCGACGCGGGTCGTGCCCGAGCGCGGCCGCGGGCACGAGGCCGAAGGGCGTGAGCGCGGAATAGCGGCCGCCGACATCGGGCGGGCTGAGGAACGCGCGGCGGAACCCCTGGTCCTTCGCCTGGCGCTCGAAGGCGGTGCCGGGGTCGGTGACGGCGACGAAGCGCGAGCCCGCGGCCTTGCCCAAGGCCTTCTCCGCCTCCCCGCGGAAGTACTCGTAGAGGCAGGCGGTCTCGGTCGTCGAGCCGGACTTGGAGGCGACGAGCACGACGGTCTTCTTCCAGTCCACGCGATTCGATACGGCGAGGACCGCGTCCGGGAAGGTCGAGTCCAAGACGGTGAGCGCGGGAGCGCCCGCCGCGGGGCCGAAGGTGCGCGCGAGCAGGTCGGCGAAGAGGCTGGAGCCTCCCATGCCGAGCAGGAGGACGTCGGTCGTCCCCTCGCGGCGGAGCTCGTCTCCGAAGGCGGCGAACTCGGCGCAGCGCGGCTCCATCGCGCGCGGGGCCTCCAGCCAGCCCAGGCGGTCGACCAGCTCGGGCGGCGGCGTCGGGCCGGGCTTCCAGAGCGCGTGGTCTTTCGCCCAGAGCATCTTGGCCGCGTCGGCCCGGTCCCACGCCTGCAGCCGTCCGCTCACGCCGGGGAGCGCCGTGTCGAGGGCGCTCATCGGGAGTAGTGAGCCTCGAGATCGAGCACCTTCTGCTTGCGGCGGACGTGGCGGTCCGCCTCGGAGAACTTGGCGCCGAGGAACGAGCCCAGGATCTCGAAGGCGAGGTTGGTGCCGATGATGCGCGCGCCCAGGCAGATGACGTTCATGTCGTCGTCCTCGACGCCTTGGTGGGCGGAGAAGGTGTCGTGGCAGAGCCCGGCGCGGGCCCCGGGGACCTTGTTGCAGGCGATCGTGGCGCCGACGCCGCTGCCGCAGATCATGATGCCGCGGTCGGCCTCCCGATTCGCGACGGTCTCGGCGACCTTGCGGGCGAAATCGGGGTAATCGACGGCCTCGTCGCCGTCGGTGCCGCAGTTCAGGACGAAATGGCCATGCTCCTCGAGGTGCTTGTGAACCAGGCGCTTGAGGGAGACGCCGCCATGGTCGGCGCCGAGAGCGATCTTCATGCCCGCATTCTAGCCCAATAACGCAGCGTGGTGCCAGGCACCGCGTCGCGTTATTGGCGTGGCTTGTACGGGGCGCGGATGTCGGGGTCGGACTCGACGGTGACGAGCGCCTGGTCGAGCGCTGCGGTCCAGTTCACCGCCTCCTCCCGCTGGTCGGCGGGGACGCGCGCGTCCATCATGCTGGCGATCTTGTCTTGCACCAGGCGGCGCCGCGCGTTGCGGCTGTCGTCGAGGCGGACCTTCACCTTCATGCGGCGCTCCCCGGGCTCGCGCTCGGCCTCGACCTCGAGGATGCCGATCGGCACGACGTGCTCGCGCTTCACGACGAAGACGTCCTTGCGGAGCACGTCGCGCGGGAACGGCACGCGCAGCGCCCGGTTCTCGATGACGATGCCCAGCGTCCGCTCGGTGATGCCGAACGGGCCGCGCAGCGGCATCAGCCGGTACGTTCCCGCCGGGACGACGTAGAGCGAGGTCATGCCGGCCGTGAACGGGATGATGTACCGGTGATCGTCCGACTCGAAGTTGAGGGCGAGCCGCGCGCGCCGGGTCTCTCCCGCGGGCGTCTTGCAGATCCCCCGGACCAGGATCGCGCCGTAGCCGAAGCGGCCGTCGCCTCGCGAGGGAGGGATCGATCCTTGGCAGCCTAGGCAAGACAATGCGACCGCTATCAGCCATCCTCTAAATTGCGGTCGCATTGTCGTGCCTAAGATTTTATAGCGGAAGGATGTTACAAAATCTAGGCTAGCCCGAACGGACGGCCGTTCGGGCTAGTAGTTAAGGTAAGCGAGCTCGGTGCCGGGGTGGTATGCCTTCAGGATGTCGACGTAGGTCTGGCCCTGCTCGGCCCGGCCCATCGCCCCGGACTGGCACATCCCGACCCCGTGGCCCCAGCCCGCGCCGTGGAAGACGAACGTCGAGGGACGCTTGTCCTTGCCGTACTCGGTCTCGATGGTAAAGAGGGCGCTGCGCTGCGAGCCCAGCCCGAGGAGATGGCGGATCTTGGTCTCCAGACGGACCTTGACCGAGCCCCGCGAACCCTTGAGCAGGATCCCGTTCACGTGGCCGCTGGCCGCGCGCCGGAGCGTGCGGAGGGCCGCGTGCTTGCCGATCGCGCCCTTCTCCGTCCGGTTGATCCGCTCCTCGAGCTCGGCGGCCGGCACGATCCGGCTCCAGCGGTAATGCGAGGCGTGGACGTGGCCGGAGCTCGTCGGCATGCAGAAGGCGGGCGGCCAGTCCTTGAGCCACCACCGGAGCTCCCAGGGCGAGCGGGGATACACGGACGCCGCGGCGGGGGCGTCGGGCACCGACGGCCAGTAGCCGACGTCGCCCCACCCGGCGATCTCGTGGCCCGCCTGCGTGTGCCCGCCGCAGTTCGAGGCGTAGATGCCGTGCGCGATGCGGCCCTTGTACGCGAGCACCCGCCCGCGCGTGGCGTTGACGACCATGCGCGAGCGCTCCGATTCGGCGGTCGCTCCCGAGTAGACCTGGCAGTGCTGCTCGTCGCAGATGTCGAAGCCGTCCTTCTTGTGGCGCCGGGTCACCATCTTCATGTACAGCGCCTCGGAGCGCGCCACGACCGACTGGGCCTTGAGCGCCTCCAGCGGCGACGTGATCGGCATCTCGGCGGAGAGAAGGCCGTGGGTGTAGCTCTCGAGGTCCACTACGTTGACGACGCGGAAGGCGCGGCGGTGCTCGGGGTGCAGCGAGATCTCGACCTGGCCGCGCATCGTCTTGTCGCCGACGCCGGACCAGTAATACCCGCGGCCGTAGGGGATGTCGCCGAGGATCGTCATTCCGCCGCGCTCGAGGTCCGGCCGGATGCGGAAGCGGGACCGGGTGCGGACCACCCGCTTGCCCTTGTGGTTGTATATCTCGAGCCGCGGGCTGGAGTCGGCGGAGACCCTCACCTCCCACGTCTGCCGCGGCAGGCCGGCCGCCAGCGTCTTGTTGGTCTCGTCGTCGATGATGGCGAAGGGCGTGTCGCAGTGGAACTCGAGCTGACGGCGCGGCAGCGGCTTGCCGGAGACGCTCGTGCCGATGCCCACGCGCAGGAGCGGGATGTCCCCGGGCTCCGGCAGCATCGCGCGCAGCGGCTCGCGCGGCGGGCGCCGCGCCGTCTGGCTCACGGGCTCGCGCAGCTGCTTCGTGACCCGCGGCGCAACCTTGGCCTTGAGGCTGCGGAAGCGGGGGTTGGCCGGATCCACGTCGAGGATCTTCGAGAACTGCAGCGCCGCCTCGTTGAAGCGGTTGTGGCGCATGAGGAGACGTCCCAGGGCGTAGCGGGCCTCGACGAAGTAGGAGTCGTTGATGATCGCCCGCTTGTACGAATCCACGGCGCCGCCGACGTCGCCCGCGGCCTCCAGCGCCTGGGCGCGCCAGTAGTGCCCGGCGTTCACGAGCGGCGCGAGAGCCGCCGCCTGCTCGAATGAAGGCAGCGCTTCCTTCGGCCGCTTTTGGGCGAGCAGCGTGCGGCCGAGGCCGTAGAGCGCGTACACCTCCTTCGGGTTGGCCGCGAGGGCCTGGTGGAAATGCGTCGTCGCCGGCGCGAGCTCGCCGGCGCGGAACTCGGCCCAACCCAGCGCGGTCAGGACGCGGGAGTCGCCTTGGGAGAGCTCGCGGGCCCGCCGCAGCCATTCCGCGGCCCGCTTGGCCTGGCCGAGCTCCTCGAGCACGACGGACCCGCTGAGCAGCGATTCTCCGCTGCGGGCGTCGATCGACAGGGCGCGCTCGTAGGCCTTGAGCGACGGCTCGAGCTCGCCGGCGAACCAGAGCCGGTGGCCTTCCGCGGCCGCCTCGCCCGCGCGGGCCGCGGCCTCGGCCAGCGTCGGCTCCGCGTCGCGGGGCTGCGCCACCGCGGCCGGCGGGGCTTCGACGCGCGCGGCGCGCACGCGCGATAGCGCGAGCGACGAGAGGACCGCCGCGGCGGCCAGGACGATTCGTGGGCGGGTGCTCACCGGATTGGGAAGTATACCCTCGCTCGTGTTACAGGATCAATTGTCCGCAGGCCCCGGCCACGTCGCGCCCCCGGTTGCGGCGGCGCGTGGCGGCCAGCCCCGCGCGGCGCAGCTGCGCGTGGAACGCCGCGGCGCGCGCTTCCGGAGACGGGGCGAACCGCGTCGCCGTCGGGTTGTAGTCGATCAGGTTCACGTGCACGCGCTCGGACGACCCGAGGCCGCCGACGTAGTCGATCAGCGCGCGCGCGTCATGGGGCGAGTCGTTCGCGCCCTCGAGGAGCACGTATTCCACCATCAGCTTACGCCTGGACCGCGCGAGATATTTCCGCAGGACCACGGCCAGCGGCGCCAGCGGGTACGCGCGGTTCACGGGGACGAGCCGGTCGCGCACGGCGTCGGTCGCCGCGTGCAGCGACACCGCGAGCGGGAAGTCCGCGAGCTCTTGGGCGAAGCGCTCGATCGCCGGGACGACCCCCGCCGTCGATACCGCGATCCGGCTCGGCGCAAATCCCCCCTTCGGCGCCGTCAGGCGCTTGAGCGCGGCCGCGACCTCATCGAAGTTCGCGAGCGGCTCCCCCATCCCCATGAACACGAGGTTCTGCGGGCCCTCGCCCTGGAGCTGCCGGCGCCAGAACGAGGCCTGGCCGACGATCTCGTCGGCGACGAGGTCCCGCCGGAGCCCCATCAGGCCCGTCGCGCAGAACGCGCACGCGAGCCCGCACCCGGCCTGCGAGGAGACGCAGGCGGTCCAGCGCCGCGGGCTCGGCCGCAGGAGCACCGACTCGATCTCGACGCCGTCCTCCAGCCGCAGCACCGCCTTGATCGTGCCGTCCGCGGAACGGACCCATCGCGACGCTTCCATTTCCTTATGGGGAGTATAGCGGATTCCCGCCCGGCCCACCTCCCGGCGGCGTCCGGTCGAAACGTTGCAAAAGCGAGCTTGTGCTCCCTCGAGAACACGGCTCCTGGGCCCTGCTCCTCGTCCCGATCGCGCTCGGCGCGGGAGCCGCCGGAGTCCGAGACGGCGGTGCGGTCGCGCTGTTTACGGCTCTGGCCCTGTTCGGGTTTTTGGCCCGGGTCCCGCTCCTGGCGCTCGTCGACGGCACGGCGCCGCGCGCCGGCCGCTGGCTCGCGCTGTACGGAGGGCTCGCCGGCGCGGCGCTCGCGCTGCTCCTGGGCCTCTACGGCCGGTGGCTGATCCTCGCGTTCGGCGTCTTAGCCCTCGGCGCGATGGCTTGGACGGTACGGCTGACGCTCGCCCGCCGCCAGATGAGCTTGGCCAACGAGCTCGTGGGCGTGTTCGGACTCAGCCTCGGCGCCCCGGCGGCCCACTACGCCGCGACCGGGAGCCTCGGCGTCGAGGCGTGGACGCTGTGGGCGTTGTCCGCCCTCTACCTCGTAGGCCCCGTCTTTCACGTGAAGGCCGCCGTCGCGGGACACCGCGCCGCGCTCAATCCGGCGATGGCGCCCGCGCTGCCGGCCGCCTTGCGCCGGGCCGTGGCCTACCACGCCGCGGCGATCGCCCTGGTGGTCGCCGGCGCCGCGGCGGTCGCGTGGCCCTGGGCGGCGGCGGCGCCCTTCTGTCTCGCCTATGCGAAGACGGTGCGCTTGGCGGCCAGGTCCCCCGCCAAGGCCGACTTCCGGCGTCTCGGCTGGAGCGAGATGAGCCAGGCCGCCTTCTTCACGGGCTGGCTGATCCTGGTCCTCTAGAAAACGGAGCCGGCCGGTCCTCCCCGGACCGGCCGGCCGTCGTGTGCGGACTAAATGGAGCGGGCGATGGGAATCGAACCCACGTCTAGAGCTTGGGAAGCTCCTATTCTACCATTGAACTACGCCCGCGGCCTGCTGCACCGAAATTATAGCCCTACGGCCTCTTCCTTTCAAGGTACAGATACTCGAAGACGGCCCCGGCGGCGGCCGCGCCGGCGAGCGGGCCGACCCAGTAGACCCACCAGTAGGTCCACTGGCCGCTGATCATCGCGGGGCCGAAGGCTCTCGCCGGGTTGAGCGCGCCGCCGGTGAGCGGGCCGGAGAAGAGGACCCCCGCGGCGTAGACCGTCCCGAGGAGAAGGGGCGCGGCGGCCTCGCGCTCTTTGGCCTCGACGCTCGTGGCGTAGACGCCGGTGACGAGGAAGAACGTGAGGATCGCCTCAACCAGGGTCGCCGCCTTGTAGCCCAGGTCCGAAGGAAGGCAGGCCCCCAGATACGGAGCGCCCGTCGCGAGCTCCGGGCGGTTGTGGAGGACGGCCTTGAGCAGCAGCGCCGCCAGAGTCGCGCCGAGGAGCTGCGCGAAGACGAAGAAGACCGATTTGACGACGTTCTGCCGCCCGTTCGCCCACAGGCACAAGGTCACCGCGGGGTTGAACTGGGCGCCGGAGATCCGGGAGTAAACGAGCGCCAGGGCGGCGGCGGCGGCTCCGTGGGCGAGGGCGATGCCGGTCCAGCCGAGACGCCCGCCGGTGAGCGCCTCCATGCAGACGGCGCCCGCGCCGATCACGACGAAGAAGAACGTGGCGATGAATTCGGCCAGGATCGCCTTGAGGTTCCCCGCCATTCGGGGTCGATACTACTATATCCCCCTATTATAAGGAAACGCCTGAGACCGAGAGGCCCAGCGCGAGGCTTACCCGAAAGACTCTAGGCCTCCCGGCCGGGCTCGCGCTATCATCGTAAGGCCATGGCGATCCCCCGGCTTCGCCGCTCCCTCGTCCTATTTTCGGCCCTCCTCGCCAGCGTGCTCCCGGCCGGGGCCCAGTACCGGAACGCTCCCGTACCCGTCGCGGCCGTCCCGACGGGCGGAGCATGGGCGGCTGCCGCGCTGCAGCCCTCCGTCGCTCCGGCGGTCGCCCCTTCGTTCGTCGCTCGCCTCCTGCCACCGGCGCTGAAGACCGCCCTCACCGGCTCCACCCCGCTGAAGGCCTTCGTCCGCCGCGGGGCCGGCGCGGCCGCCGAAGAGCTCGCGGGCGGCGTCGCGCCCGAGCGGGCGCACGCGCTGCGCATGATCGTCGACACGGAACTGGCCCGGATGCGGAGCGTCGTCGGCGAAGATCCCGAGTTGGCCGCGGTCGCGGCCGGCGCCGCGCCGCTCCTAGACGAGATCGAGGGGCACCTGCGCGCGGGCGCGATCGATCCGACCGTCGAGCTGCGCTACGCCTCGAAGGATCCTATCGTCCCCGTGCGCGATCGCGTCGTGCGGGTGGGCGTGTACCCCGTGGCCGCGGACCCGTTCCAGTGGGCGCATCTGCTGATCGGTCTGCAGGCGATCGCGAAGCTCAAGCTCGACAAGGTCGTCTTCATCCTGGCGGGCGACGACCCGAGGAAGCCGGCGATGACGCCGGCGTTCATCCGCCACCCGATGGGCCGCGCGGTCCTGGCCCGCTTCGCGCCGTTCTTCGCGTTCTCATCGATCGCCGACGGCACGCTCCACGACGGCGAGACGAATATCTTCCGCCTGCTCGCCCTCAACCCGGAGCAGAAGATCGAGGCCTTCTACATGGTCGGCGACGACCACTACAAGCTCGTCGACAAGAAAGGCAACCCCGATACGCTGCCGAAGCTCGAGGCGAACATGGCGAAGATGCTCGTCGACGCGGCGCGCCACAAGGTCCTCGTCGCCTTCAACGAGCGCGAAGGCCGCGGCGAAGAGGTCCCGACGGTACTCGACGTGACGTTCCTGCCCCGGATGCCCTTCGAGGCGTCCTCGACCCTGGTGCGCGGCGGCAAGTGGTCGCTCATGCCGTTCTCGGCGCTCGACCACGTGCAGAAGACCGGGAGCGGCTTGTACGGCATTCCCCCGGCGCCCGGCAAAGACCCAAAGTAGCGATCAGCGTGGATTCGTCGCTCAAATCGCCTTAAGCTGTTCCGTCCTCCGCGTCCCTTTCAGTTACTCTCCTCTGCGAACCTCTGCGTTGCGCCGTTTCCCCGTTCGGACGGCGGGCTGCGACGGATGAAACGCGAAGGACCGCAAAGTGAACTTACGGAAAGGACGCAAAGGAGAGGATAACCGAAGAGATCAGGTTAGAGGGAGCGCGCGAGGACGAGGCGCGAGGCGGCGGCCGCCGTCCAGTACGCCAGCCAGCCGTGGTCCCAACCGTAGGAGGGCGCGGGCGGCGGGGCGTCGTCGCCCAGCACGCGGTCCGACGATGCCGGAGCCCCCTCGCCGCGGAGCACGGCGGCTTCCGCCTCCGCGGCCGCGAGCATGGCGTCGGAGACCGAGACGGAGACCACGCGCTTCGTGAGGGGCGCGTCGACGATCCGCAGATCCAACGCGGCGGCGACGCCTTCGAAGTCCATGCGCCCGAGCTTCAAGAGCCGAGGGGGCGACGGGCGCCGCGCGGGCTCCACCGAGGTGGGCGCGGGTCCGCCGGAGAACGCGACGGGGAGCTCGGCGCGGCGCGGAACCGAAGCGAACGCCGGGAACGACTCCCCGTCGTAAGCTCCGGATCCCGCCTCCGGCGAGCGAGCGCCGTCCACGGGGCCCCGCGTCTCGCGCCAAGCGGGAACGGCCGCGGCCGAGGCCGGCTCGGGCCGGCCCGGCTCCGCGGTCGCGCCGGAACCCGGGTGGGCGGACGCGACGGAGGCCGGGCGGGAGGGAAGTCCCGCGGTGTCTTTTGCGCGCGGGGTCCTTCCCGGCG
>JACQPK010000182.1 GCA_016207565.1 Elusimicrobiota bacterium | reverse complement strand
TCGCAGAGGCACGCAGAGGAAAGTAACGAAAAGGGACGCAGAGGAGGGATAACGACATTGTCACCAGGCAGGTGAAAAGTGTACCGACGAGGCTCCCGACGTGACTGAGGATTTGGGTGACGCCGCGCCCCTGGGCGCGGTGCCCGCGATTTGGTATCCAAGCAGGCCATGGGGGAGTCACGCGCGGAGGTGAGCCAGCGGGAGCTCCCCGGGTGGCTCCTCGCGCGCTTCCCCGGGCTGCAAGACGAATACCGCGAGAAGATCCGGGAGCATTACGGGACCGACTCGCCCCCGGCGGTCAGCCCTTACGTCGTCCTCAGCTTCGTCGTGCGCGCCCACGTCGAGGACCTCCTCGAGAAAGGGGACCGCGACGGGCTCCGCGAGGTCTTCGAGGCGCTCGAGGTCCTCGCCAACCGGGGCGACGACAGCGTGCGCAACGAGCTGGGCGTGGCGATGGAGGAGCTCGAGGTCTGGAAGGTCTGGCGATTCCTCGGGCCCACGATGCGGGCGAACGCGTTCACCGACGCCTCCTGGTACCCGGAGACGCCGGAGAACGCGCGCGTCGACCGCTCGCGCTACGAGCGGCGCTGGCGCGAGGAGCTCGAGAAGATCGGCGGCTTCGAGAACCTCGTCGTCGAAAACGAGCTACTGATCCGCCACCGCCTCGTGACGGAATTCGGCATCCGCGGGTTGCGCGCGCCCGAGCCGGGCGGAGAGGAGTGGCGTGAGCTGCGCCTTCGCTGGCCGTGGCCCCAGACCACGACCGTCTACGTCCAGCTCCTCGACGAAGGGACTCCCTGCTCGCGCCCGACCCAGGCCGAGCCCCTGGGCGACGGCCGCTATCGCCTCCTGCCGGCGCCTCATTACGATCCGGAGGACGAGCGCTGGGAGTTCCCGCCGGGCTCGATCGTCCGCACGGAGCTGCGCAAGGACGGCTCGGGCGCGCTCTACCGCCTGGCCGTCAAGCCTTGACTCCGGGGCTCTCCCGCCCTACCCTTGGCCCGTGCAGAAGCTCTGGAAGCTGACCCAGCTCATCGTCGGCGTCTGCTGCGGGCTCTACGCCGCCTACCGGTTCTCGGCGCGGGCGCTCGAGCACGAGCGGCTCTTGGCGGCCGCCAAGGACTGGCCCAGCGCGAATGGGACGATCCTGGAGTCGACCCTTGGCGAAGCGCCCGACAAGAAGAAGTCCGCCCGGATGCGGATCCGCTACGAGTTCTGGCCCGGCGAGAAGCTCGAAGGCGACACGCCGCGCTGCGGAGGCAATATGTTCTGGTCCCGCGGCGACATGGCCGCGCTCGTGGCGCGCCACCAGCCGGGCCGGGAGGTGAGGGTCTACTACGACCCGGTCCAACGCACGCGAAACTGCCTCGACCGCAAGGATCGCAGCGGCGCGAACGTCGAGTGGCTGTTCGCCGGCGTGGGCGCGCTCGTGGCGATCGTGCTCCCATGGCTCGCGCTCCGGCATAAAGAGCCCGAGGGCGAGTCCGCGGCCGAGCCCGCCTGAGCATGGACGCCAAGGGCGCGCTCGCCTTCGTGAAGCGCCACGGCGTCGTGCTCGTCTCGGCGAAGGGGCCCGTGCCCACGCTGACGCACGCGATCGCCGGGGCCGAGATCCGCGGGAGCTGGTGGGGACACCCCGCCGGCAAGAAGATCTTCTTCACGCTCGAGGCGGTGACGGACTCGCCCGACGTGCTCGTCTGCCGCCTGATCGGCGGCAAGCTCACGCTCGTGCATCGCCGGCTTTGGCCGGCGCTCGCGCGCGCCGCTCCGCTGCTCGGGACGACGCGGCTCGCGCGGGTGATCCAAGAGCACACCGCCTCCGGCAAGCACGTCAACCGCGTGATCCCCTACGCGAAGTGGGTGACCGCCGCGACCCGCCGCGCCGCGGCGGCGTTCTCCGAGAAAGACGCTCTGGCCGCGGTTCTGGGTCCGCGAGTGGACGACGCGAGCCGGAAAGGCGCCCGGCGGCTCTAGGGCCGGCGGCCGCCGCCTAAAGAGGCCGCGCCACGCAGAGTCCTTGAACGCAGTCTGCCCGATGAGTATCGGGGACGCAAAATGCCGACGGACCGCCTTCGATCATCAGCCGCAACCGGTAGAAACGCACCCACCGTTCATACCCGGCCTTCGAGCCGCGGTGGAGCGAGCGGCAGGGAAATCCGCGGACGTCCGGGACGACGATGCAGTCCGCGCCGGTCTCGCAGCGCCGGCTCGATTCCGGGAGGGGGTCCGGCTGCGGTCCGAACAGGTACACCGCGGCGCCTAGCACGGCGGCGATCAGCGTCGCCCGGAAAACGGCCTGACGACCCATGCTGCGCCGGCGGCCGCTCTAGCGGCTTCCCTGCTCGATGAAGTCGATGAGGTCGGCGAGGTCCGCGGCGGCGCGGATCACGTCTCCGCGCTGCAGCGAGCGCCGGACGCCCCGCAACTGCTCCAGGATATAGGAGTCCAGGTCGGGGCGCCGCTCCCATCGCGGGCGGTTGGCCCACGTGCGTCCTCCGGTCTGGAAGCACTCGACCTTGTCGTCGTCGAAGCTCGCGCCCAGGCAGAGCTGGATCTCGGTGGGGGAATAGACCTTGTTCGAGATCGCGCGGATGCAGCCCGGGATGTTCGAGCCGAAGGACATCCGGCCGCACGCCTCGGCCGCGTCGGCGTCGAAGAAGCCGCCTTGGTTGACCGCCGCCATGCACTCGCGCTTGTCGTCGGAGAAGGTCGCGCGCGCGCATGCGCGAAGCGCGGCCTCCCTTCCTCGCTCGCCGCGCCCTCCGGGCCCTCCGTGCGTCCCGCCGCGATGGTCGGAATGTCCGGGCGGAGGCGGCAGGTTTTGGCCCGACGCGCGCTCCAGCCCGACTCCCGCCAAACCGACCGACAGCGCCAGCAGCAATCCGCTTCTTTTCATCGTACCTCCGGCCAAGCCGAGGCATTGTACGGCGGAGGCGGCGCCTTCGCGCGGGCCGAACGCACCGGAAGCACGGCGTCATTCGGGCCGCTCGCGCTGGGCCCGGGGACCTGGGAAGTGCGTGGACCCCTCGCGCCGGGATCGGGGATCAGGGTCCGTGCCCCTGCCGAGCGTTGAGAACGCGGGTCGAAGGTCCCAGCGCGCCGCGCCCGAAAGGCGGCCGCCGGGCGGGCTCAACGCCTCAGGCGAACGGGGCGGGTTACGGGTATCGTCTCTCCGCGGTCGCGACGACCGACCCGGAGGCCCGCATGCTCGCCGCTCTCACGCTGCTTCTCGTCACCTACGCCGCCGCCCAGGAGCCTCCGCCCGTGGGCCCCGAGATGACCGCCGACGAGATCCCGGTCGCCTGCTACGCGAACGCGCACAAGGCCGGCGTCGGCTGGAGGTCCGTCTACCTGTGCAGCCGCTCGTCTTCCGCCACGACGCCGGTCGACTGCTGGAAGCGAGCGAACCCGACGGTCGGCTGGAGGGCGGCGTATCTCTGCGCCGGCGCGCGGTCGGCCGGGACTCCGCTCGCCTGCTGGGAGAACGCCCAGCGCGCCGGGATCGGCTGGAGGGCCGCCTACCTGTGCAGCGGGGCGACGTCCTCGATCGGCCCGGTCGAGTGCTACCAGAAGGCGTATCAGGCGGGGGTCGGCTGGCGCTCGTCCTACCTGTGCGGCGCCGGCTCGGCCGACGAAGAGGGCGACGAGGACTAGCTCCGAGGTCGCGCGCGCCGACGCAGGCCCCTCTCGTCCCACAAAATATCCACCTCATC
>JACQPK010000181.1 GCA_016207565.1 Elusimicrobiota bacterium | reverse complement strand
GCGCTGCGCCTCGGCGCGGGCTTCGGCTCGCAGATCGCGATCACGCTGCTCCGCCGCGGCTGGAAGGTGGGGGAGCCCCGGATCCACGACGCGGGCCGCCACCAGGCCTGGCTCCGCGAGATCACGGGCGAAGCCGACCCCGAGCTCGAGGTCGTCCACAACACGCTGCGCGTAAAGGACACCGGCTCCAAGCGCGCCCGGCCGTCGACCGGCTCCGATGACGAGACCCCCGCGACGGCTCCCGCGCGTCCCGCGCCCGCTCCTCGCCGCGAGCCGGCGCCGGCCGCCTCGACGGCCGTCCACGCCGTCGCGACCGCCGCGCCGCCCAAACGCGACGAGGCCGTCGTCGCCAAGGAGGTCGTGGCCCTCGTCAGCGAGAAGACGGGCTACCCCGCCGAGATGCTCGAGCTCGACCTCGACATGGAAGCCGACCTCGGTATCGACACGGTCAAGCAGGCCGAGCTCATCGGCATCCTCCGCGAGAGGTACGCGATCGCGAAACAGGAAAACCTCTCGCTGAAGGACTACCCCACGCTGCGCCACGTGATCCGGTTCGTGATGAAGGGCGGAGGCGGCGGGGCCGCCCCGCTCGCGCCGAGCGGAAACGGAGCCCTCAAGGACTCTCCGGGCCCTTCGGGCCCGGGTGCGAACGGACACCACGCCGGTCCGGTGGTCCCTCCTCCGGCGATGCCGGAGGCGCCGGCGCCCGCTCCGGTCCCGGCCCCCGAGCCCCAGGTGGCGCCGTCCGGCGGGCTCGACGAGGAGACCGTCCGCAAGGAGGTCGTCGCCCTCGTCAGCGAGAAGACCGGCTATCCGCCCGAGATGCTCGAGCTCGACCTCGACATGGAGGCCGATCTCGGCATCGACACGGTCAAGCAGGCCGAGCTCATCGGCATCCTCCGCGAGAAGTACTCCATCGGCAAGCAGGAGAACCTGTCCCTCAAGGATTATCCGACCCTTAGGCACGTGATCGGGTTCGTGATGAAGTCCGGCGGGGGCGCGGCGGCGCCGGCGACGGCCGAGGTCGTGCCGACGAAGACGTCTTCGTCGGCCGACTTCAAGCGCTGGGCCCTCGTCGAGTACCCGCGCCCGGCCTCCGGCTCATGGTCGTTGCCCGAGAGCGGCATCGCGGTCGTGGCCGCCGGCGCGGCGGACGCTAAGCCCTTCATCGCGGCGCTGAAGAAGGCGGGCCGCACGGCCGTCTTCGTCCCGGCGCAGGATAGTCCCGAGGCCGCGGGCAAGGCGTTCGCGAAGGCGCTCGGCAAGGAATCGCTGTCGGGCATCGTCTATCTGCCCGGGCTCGGCGTCGGCTCGTTCAAGAAGACCGCGACGCCCTCGGCGTTCGACAAGGCGTACCGCGAGGCGGTCGTCCCGCTGTTTTCGGCCGCCAAGGCCGTCGGCTGCGGGAAGTTCCTCGTCACGGTGAGCCGCGGCGGCGCGGAGCACCCGTTGGCCGGCGCGGTGGCCGGCCTCGCGAAGGCGCTCCGGCGCGAGCTGCCGGGAGTCCGCGTGCAGACGCTGTCCTTCAGCGCGCCGGCGAACGTCGCCGAGAAGACGGTCGCGGAGCTGCAGGCCGCGGACGGGGCCGCCGAGGTCCGCTTCGAAGGCAACAAGCGCCTCGCGGTGCGCCTTGCGGCCGAGCCGGCCGGCGACGCGAACCTCGAGCTCGACTCGAGCTCGGTCGTCGTCGTGACGGGCGGCGGCCAGGGGCTCGGCGCCGAGTGCGCCAAGGAGATCGCGCGGCGCTGGAAGCCGCGCCTCTTCGTGCTCGGCCGCACGACGCTGGGCAAGGACGCGTCCAAGTGGGCCGCCATGTCCGCCGCCGAGTTGAAGGAGCTCAAGAACGAGCTCTGGAACAAGCTCAAGGCCGGCGTGAAGGTCCGCGCGACCCCGGCGCTCCTCGAGAAGGAGTTCTCGAAAGTCGCGAAGGCCGCCGAGCTCCAACGCAACCTCGACGCGATGAAGGCGGCGGGAGCCAGGGTGGAGTACCTGTCGGCCGACCTCGCCGATCCGAAGGCGGTGGCCGCGGCGGCGAAGGAGCTCGGCGCGCCGGATCTCGTCCTGCACGCGGCGGGCCTCGAGGAGTCCAAGCTCCTCGCGGACAAGACGCCCGAGCGCTTCGACGCGATCTTCAAGGCCAAGGCGCACGGCGCGTTCCACCTGCTCCAAAGCCTCAAGGCCAAGAAAGGACAACGCTGGGTGCAGTTCTCCTCGGTCGTCGGCCGGTTCGGCAACGTCGGTCAGACCGACTACGCGGCGGCCAGCGACTTCCTCGCCGGGCTCTCCGGCTGGCTGCGCGAGCAGGGCACGCCGTCCGTCACGATCGACCTCACGGCGATCGCCGAGATCGGCATGGCCACCCGCGGCGGGGTCGAGCAGTTCCTCAAGTCCCAAGGCGTCGACTTCATGCCGCCGAGGGTCGCGGTCGACCTCATCCTCGCGGAGGCGGTCGGGCCGATGAAGGACGCGGAGGTCGTGCTCGCGGGCTCGCTCGGGAAGCTGGACTCCGACGGCCTCATGTCCGGACCCGTCTCATCTGGTGCGACGCACCCGATGAGACTCCCGGCCGAGAAGGCCGAGGAGCGCGCGCTGCCGAAGGGCCGGACGCTGCTCGATTCGTTCCACGACGGCGTCGGCGCGCGGGAGTTCTCGCTCGAGAAGGATCCCTGGCTCGCCGACCACTCCATCGCCGGCACGCCGTATGTCGCGGGCGTCATGGGGCTGGAGCTGTTCGCCGTCACGCACGCGAAGCTCCAAGGCAAGCTCCCGGCGGGGTTTCAGGACGTCCGGTTCGCTCTGCCGATCAAGCTGCTGCGGAACAAGCCGATCTCCGTGCGCGTGAAATCGGCGGGAGACGGGCTCCTCATCGAGTCCGACTTCGTCACGCCGCAGGGCCTCAAGCTCGGCGGGCCGAGGGCGCACTTCACGGCCAAGCCCGTCGAAGGCGTCGCCCCGTCGTGGCAGGGGCCGAAGCCTCAGCTCAAGGCCGGGAAATTCGAGGTCGAGCCGGCCGAGATCTACTCGGCCTACTTCCACGGCCCGAGCTTCCAGGTCCTCGAGGGCTTCTTGAGCGTGAGCGAGAACGAGGCGCTCGCGGTCTACAAGCGGCCGTCGAAGGCGCTGTGGCCGGCGGGCGCTCCGTCGCTCGTCTTCGCGCCGCTGCTGATCGAGGCGGCGTTCCAGGCCTGCGGCTTCCGCGACCTGAAGTACACGAAGAAGATGACGCTGCCCGACTCGATCGGGCGCGTGCTGGTCCAGCCCCGGGCCCACGAGGCGCCGGATCGGCTCTATGTCCACGTCGCCTACAAGGGGCCGGACGGCGACCAGAAGAGCGTCTACGACGCCACGGTCTTCGACGAGCGGCACCGCGTCTGGGTGCGCCTGGAAGACTACCGGATGATCGCCGTCTCGTGATGACGACGGCCGAGACCTCCATCCTGCGCCTGGGGACCGCCGAGGTCGAGCTTTGCTCGATCGGCGAGGCCGAGGTGTTTTTGTCCTATCCGGCGAGCCTCGACGAGTGGCTCTCGGCCGGAGAGAGGCGTACGCTCGAGGGCCTCAGGACGCCGAAGCGCAAGCGCGACTGGCTGTCGGCCCGCGTCGCCGCCAAGCGCGTCGTCGGCCGGCGGCTGCGCGCGCTCGGGCACCCGACGCCGTCCGCGGACATCGAGATCGCGAGCCACGAGAGCCGAGAGCCCTTCGTCGCCGACGAGGAGGGGGATCCGGACGAGTCTTTGCCCGTCTCGCTCTCGCACGCGGGAGACTACGGCGCCTGCGCGCTCGGCGCGCCCGGGACCCGGGTCGGCATGGACCTCGAGCGGATCGAGCCGCGGGACCCGGCCTGGCGCGAGCTGATGGCCGACGACAGCGAGCTCGAGCCGGACTCCCTGGGCAGCCCCGAGGCCCTGACGCGCCTGTGGACGGCCAAGGAGGCCGTGCTGAAGCTCCTCGGCGTCGGGCTCTCGGTGGACCTCCGCGGCGTGATGCTGCGCGCCGACGGCGGCGTCCAACTCGCCGGAGCCGCGCTCGAGCGCTGGAAGTCGCTCGGCGCTCCCGAGCTCGAGCTCCATTTCGCACGCTATCACGACTGTTGTCTGACGGTATCCACGAGCCGGAGGTAACGCTTGGAAACTCAAGAGCCGCCCGCCGAGATCAAGAAGCCCCGAGGAGTCGCCCCCGCGCTGCAGCGCCTGCAGGAGACCATCGAGAAGGCGCTCGCCGGCGGCGGGCCGGAGCGCGTGCAGGCGCAGAAGGCCAAAGGCAAGTTCACGGCGCGCGAGCGCATCCATTACCTGCTCGACGAGGGCAGCTTCCAGGAGCTCGACCTCCTGGTCACCACGCGCGCGACGGACTTCGGGCTCCAGGACAAGCACATCCCCGGCGACGGCGTGATCACGGGCTTCGGCACGATCAACGGCCGCAGCGTCTGCGTCTTCGCGCAGGACTTCACGGTGCACGGCGGCTCGCACGGGCTCGCGCACGCGATGAAGATCTGCAAGGTCATGGACCT
>JACQPK010000214.1 GCA_016207565.1 Elusimicrobiota bacterium | reverse complement strand
GTTCCCGATGTCGTGAGGGCCGTCGCCAGCGGCGATGTCGGGACGGACGTGCGCGATGATCGGCCCCGTATCGATCCCGGCGTCGAGGACGTGAACCGTCGCCCCGACGTACTCCGGCTCCCGGTTGACCAGCGGCCAGAAGTTCGTCCCCGCGCCACGATAGTACGGCGACAGACCGAGGTGCAAGTTGACGAGGCGGCCGCCGAATTCGTCGAGCAACGGGCGGCGCAGCAACCCGGTGCCGAACACCACGAGCACGTCGGGCGCGATCGCCACCATGCGCGCGACCTCGGCAGGATCGTTCAGCCCGCCCGGGGGCACGCGCCGGCACACGGCGCCGGGCGAGACACGCAGCGCGCGGTCGTCGGCGAAGTATGTTTCCTCGGACGCGTCGCGCTCCGCGAAATGTCGCGCGAGGACCGCGGCCTCGTCCCGTGTTGTCGCCGCTTGCTCGGGGCGGAACGCCTTGACCTCCTGCCACACGCCCACGACGGTGAGCGCCTCGGCCAGACGATTCGCGACGAACTGGTGGCGGAGGAACGTGCTCGTCAGCACCACCACACGCACGCGGGAGCGCGCCGCGCCGGTACCGTCGGTCGTCACGCGCGCACCTGACGGATGCGGTCCAGGGTGTAGTCCACGAACGCCCGGAACTGGTCCTCACGGCTCGCGGCGGTCGGCTCGCGGTACCGGCCGCGCTTCTCGAGGTGCTCGGAATAGAGGTCGAGCGGAGCGCCGCCCTTCAGGTTCGCCGCGACGTAGTGGACGACCGAGCGCTCCCGGTACTCGTAGGTGGCGAGCAGATCCCGGATCTCCATGGCCAGAGTGTTCAGATCGGTGACGTGCCGGACCATCGAGCGCGGGAGGATCCCGAACGGCGGCGTCCCCAGCAGGATCAGCGGTCGGCGCTGGACGATCGCCTCGAAGCCGACGAACGACCAGACGGCGACCGCGAGCTGGGCACGATCCACCACCGCTCTTGACTCGACGAAGGGGTCGGCCATCACGACGTTGGGAATCCGCAATAGGTGCTCGTAGTACCGGCGAGAGTGATAACCGATGCACCGGGGGTGTTCCTTCGTCACGAGTTTCCAGCCGACCGGCAGGCTGCGCGCGATGTTCCGGATCGTCTCGATCTGGTTCTGGTACGGCTTCCCCTGGATGGAGAGCGCGACTTCGGGCTCCGCGTGCAGCGGGTAGAACGCGTACGCCATCCCGGCGAGATCGGCGGTGGGCACGTAATGACGAG
Source organism: Elusimicrobiota bacterium (assembly GCA_016207565.1). Classification (GTDB taxonomy): domain Bacteria; phylum Elusimicrobiota; class Elusimicrobia; order UBA1565; family JACRDR01; genus JACRDR01. Next base: position 1,350 of record JACQPK010000214.1, on the reverse strand, counting down.
CGAGCCACGCGGAGAGCCGTCGCGTCCGGAGCAGCGCGCCCGTCGCCCGGTAGAGGACCTGCGCGGGCCCCGGGATCTGGTTGTCGTGGCGCGATTCGCTTAGCCAGTAGGCCGCCTGCCCCCGCGCGAAGCGGACGAGCCGCCGTCCGAGCGGCCCGCGCCTCACGGCGACCTTGCCGGGAATCGCGACCATGCCTTCGTGGCGTACTTCCCGCTCCTGCGCCGCGCGGACGTAGGCTTCGGCTTCCTCCACCGGGCGGTCGCGCGTCGGGCGCCGCTCGTAGGCCTCGTAGGCCTCCACGATGTGGTCGGGGCGTCCGAAGAAGCTCGACATCCACGCGACGTAGTTCTTGACCTTCGTCGGATACACGAACAGCGTCGGCACCCCGCGCGCCCGCGCGACGAGATAGAAGAGGTACTCCCCGAACGTCACGGGGCCCAGCCCGAGGGTGACGTCCGGCCGCACGTTGTCGAACGTCCGCTCGATCGTTCGCAGCGCGACCGTCAGGATGCGCAGCATCTGCTGGTGCGAGAACCGCGGGTGATAGTTCTGGCGTTCGCGACACCAGCGACCCAGCATGATGCGCCGGTCGCAGCCGAGGGCGTCCCAGAGCGGGCCGCTCATCTCGTCCTCGAGCTTGCGCAAGTAATGGACGTCGGCATCGGCGGTCTGCGCCGCCGCCATGATCTCCCACTCCTTGAGGATCGGGACGCCGCCGGGCGGAAATCCTCGCTGTTCCTCGCAGAACCGCCGGAAGAACATCGAGTCGCTCACGTAGAAGCCCACGCGGTCGAGCTCGCCTCGCTCGCGAAGCGCGAGCATCAGCCGGTGGTGCAGGCGCAGGTTGAGCGCCTGTGTGACGAAGATCGCGTTCAGGACGAGGCCTCCCGCGCGGCCGCGGCATGGACGGCGCCGTAGGTCGTGAAGCACCGGGTCACGCGCCATCCGGCCTGCTGCAATTCCGCGCGCAGTGTCGCCTCCGTGTACTCGATCTCGTGATCGGGGTGGAGCCGCCACTCGAGCCCGAGCTCGCGGCGGTACGGGACCAGCCAGTCACGGTTGATCGCGGGCACGCGGACAAGCAGACGGTCGGCCAGCGCCGCGCACTTCGCGAGGAAGGCCGGCCGCTCACGGATGTGCTCGAGCACGTTCGCCGCGACCACGACGTCGAAGCGCTCGTCGAAGCGATGGACGAGGAAATCGCCGACGACGTACGTCACGTTCTCGCGCGGCCGCTCGAGCCGGGCGCGCGGCACGGCGTCCGCGCGGGGCTCGATCGCGGTGACGATCTTCACCTTGGCGGCCAGCGCCGTCGCGATGTGGCCGTAGGCCGCGCCGACGTCGAGCAC
>JACQPK010000189.1 GCA_016207565.1 Elusimicrobiota bacterium | reverse complement strand
CCGCGGCGGCGGGCGCGGGGGCCGGGGCGGGGGAAACGGGAGCGGGGGCGTCGCGCAGATCGGGCTCCGGCGAGCCGGTGATCTCGATGTAGGAGGTGAACGTGGGCTCGCCGAGCTGGCTCGCCGGCGGCGCCGTCTGGGCGCGCCGGGACTTCCGCTTGGCTCGTCCCGCCCAGGCGGGGGCGCCCGACGCCGCGACCATCAGGGCGGCGAGGGCTAGGGGCAGGGCGCGTTTCATGGTCTTAGGGTAGACCCGCCGCAGGTTCCGGTCGCGGGGCTTTGGTCCCGGGTTTGCGGTGTCCGATGGTCCTATCCTCCTTTGATGGTTTTTTTCGGCCCTTTCCCGCGGCGGCGGGCGGGCCACATTGGAACACTCGGCGCTTGCACTTACGCGCGCCCGCGCGCGCGCGCGTTCGATAAACAGGGATACGTCCGTCGAGGCTTGCGCCCCTCGGACGATTTATGACAGAATCCGAAGATTAGGGGGCAGCATGTTCCTCGGACTCTCTCCTCTCGTCGTCATCGCGGTCGCGGCGTTGCTTTCGGGCATCAAGGTCCTCAACGAGTACGAGCGCGGAGTCGTCTTCACGCTCGGCCGCTACAGCGGCACCCGCGGCGCCGGGATCACCTTCGTCTTCCCGATGGTCCAGCGCATGGTGACGGTCAGCCTCCGCACCATCGTCCTCGACGTGCCGCCTCAGGACGTCATCACCCGCGACAACGTCTCGCTGAAGGTCAACGCGGTCGTCTACTATCGGGTCGTGGAGCCCTCGCGGGCGATCCTTCAGGTCGAGAATTACATCTACGCCACCAGCCAGCTCTCGCAGACCACGCTCCGCAGAGTGCTCGGCAAGGGAGAGCTCGACGACCTCCTTGCCCACCGCGACAAGATCAACCTCGACCTCCAGCAGATCCTCGACCAGCACACGGAGCCCTGGGGCGTGAAGGTCGCCAACGTCGAGGTCAAGAACGTGGACCTGCCTCCCGAGATGCAGCGGGCCATGGCGCGCCAGGCCGAGGCCGAGCGCGAGCGCCGCGCGAAGATCATTCACGCCGAAGGCGAGCTCCAGGCCAGCGAGAAACTGGCAGAGGCCGCCGCCGTGATGTCGCGCGACCCGGCCGCCATCCAGCTGCGCTACCTGCAGACCCTCACCGAGATCGCGGCCGACAAGAACTCGACGACCTTGTTCCCGATCCCCATCGATTTCATGGCGTCGTTCCTCAAGCGGGCGGGCAGCTGACGAACTTGCGCGGCCTCTACGTCCATATCCCCTTCTGCGCGGTGAAGTGCTTCTACTGCGACTTCACGGCCTTCTCCGGCCAACGGGCGCAGGTCGCGCGCTACCTGCGAGCGCTTCGCTCGGAAGCGGAGCGGCACCGGGGTCTGGCCTTCGACACCCTCTACGTGGGCGGGGGGACGCCCAGCGAGCTCGCGGAAGCGGAGATCCGCGAGCTGTTCGGGAGCCTGCCGGGACCCTACCGGGAGGCGACCTTCGAGGCGAACCCCGAAAGCCTCGACGCCGGCAAGCGGCGCGCGCTCCGGGACTGCGGCGCCACGCGGCTGTCCTTGGGCCTTCAGACCGCCGACGACCGCCTGCTTTCGGCGATCGGCCGCAAGCACACCTGGGACGATTTCAGGCGGGTCTACGAGGCCTGCGCGGCGGACGGCTTCTCCGTCAACGTCGACCTGATGTACGCCCTCCCCGGACAAACGCTCGAGCAGTCCGACCGGAGCGTCGACGCGGTCCTGGCCCTCCGGCCGGACCACGTTTCCCTCTACGGGCTTCAGGTGGAGGACCGCACGCTCTTCGGCAAGCGCGAGGTCGAGGTCGACGAGGACCTCGCGCGCGCGATGTTCGAGTCGGCCTTGGACCGGCTTGCCGCCGGCGGACTCGAGCACTACGAGGTCTCGAACTTCGCCCGGCCGGGCCGCCAGTCGATCCACAACCGCATCTACTGGCGGAACGGAGAATACCTGGGCCTCGGCTGCGGGGCCTCGAGCTATCTTTCCGGCGAGCGCCTCGCGAATCTCGACCGGCTCGAGAAGTACTGCTCGGCGGTGGAGGAGGGCCGGTCTCCGGCCGCCGAGTCGGAGCGTCTCGAGGGACGCCGCGCCCTGGGCGAGACCGCGCTCCTCGGCCTCCGGCTCCTCGAGGGCCTGGCCTGGACGCCGGAGCTCGAGGCCGCGTTCCCCGAGGAGCGCCGCCACATCGAAGCCCAGGGCTGGGCGCGCCTGCACGCCGGCCGCCTCCGCCTGACCCGCGAGGGCGTGTTCCTCGCCAACAGGGCCTTCGCCGAATTCGTAGCGCCGTTCCGCAGCCACCCGCAACCCGCCGAGGTGCTCCATTGAAAACCTTCGTCCTCGACACCAACGTCGTGATCCATGACCCCAACGCGATCTTCGCGTTCGAGGGCTCCAAGGTCGTCTTGCCCTTGCCGGTCATCGAAGAGCTCGACACGTTCAAGCGCTCCAACGACGAGCGCGGACGCGCCGCCAGACTGGTCGCCCGCAAGCTCGACGGACTGCGCTCGCGCGGCAAGCTCTCCCAGGGCGTGACGCTCGACCACGGCGGCAAGCTCGCCGTCGAGATGCTCGAGCAGGGGGGCTTCCCGACGGCGTTCCTCGCCAACAGCAAGGACAACCAGATCCTCGGCGTCGCCCAGAGCCTGAAGAAAAAGGGCGAGTTCGTCGTCTTCATCTCGAAGGACATCAACCTCCGGATCAAGGCCGAGGCGATCGGCCTCGAGACGCAGGACTACGAGAAGGAGAAGGTCGACGTCGCCGAGCTGTACAAAGGCTGGCAGGAGGTCGGCGCCCCGACGGAGGAGATCGACGCCTTCTACAAGGCGCGCAAGCTCCCGGTCAACCCGGGAGGACTGCAGCCCAACGAGTTCGTGATCCTGAAAGACAACAACGGCGGCTCGCAGTCCGCGCTGGCGCGCCACGACCCGAAGGCCGGCGGCCTCGTGCCGCTCACCAAGGCGGAGCTCGCGCCCTGGGGCATCAAGCCCCTCAACACGGAGCAGCGCTTCGCGCTCGAGCTCCTGCTCCGCAAGGACATCCAGCTCGTCACGTTGATCGGCATGGCCGGCTCGGGCAAGACCCTGCTCGCTCTGGCGGCGGGGCTCCAGCAGACGCTGGACGACAAGCTCTACCGCCGCATGCTGATCGCGCGGCCCGTCATCCCGGTGGGACACGACATCGGGTTTTTGCCGGGCACCAAGCAGGAGAAGCTGCACACCTGGATGGGCGCGATCTACGACAACCTCGAGTTCCTCATGGACCGCCCGCACGCCGAGGACTCCGAGCTCGACGTGCAGATGCTGGTCGACCAGAACAAGCTCGAGATCGAGGCGGTGACCTACCTGCGCGGCCGCACGCTGCCCAACCAGTACATCATCATCGACGACGCGCAGAACCTCACCCCGCACGAGATCAAGACGATCATCTCGCGCGTGGGCCAGGGCTCGAAGAT
>JACQPK010000179.1 GCA_016207565.1 Elusimicrobiota bacterium | reverse complement strand
TCGAAGCCGCGGTGCGGGTGGGTGCCCACGCCCCGGCGTTTCGTGGTGGGGGCATAGGCCTCGGGCTTGTGATAGTCGAGCAGGAAGAAGGGGCTCATGCGCTTCTCGGTGTCGGTGGCCGCCGGGAAGTAGTTGCTGACGTGAAAGCCGTCGCCGACCCAATGCTCGGGGGCGCCTCGGAAGATGCGGTCGATCGTGCGCTGCATGCTCCCATGATACCGGCCGGTCGCGGGGCGTTCAAGTCGTTTGCGCGGGACCCGGATGCCGGAGGCCGCCACGGGCGTCTGGCGCTCGCGCGGAACCCCCGCTATCCTTACTCCCATGTCCGAACCGATCGCCGTCATGGGGGCGCTCTGGCAGGTCGGAGGCGGCGCCGGCGCCGCCTTCTATGTTTACAAGCTCGTCGGCTTCGCGATGACCCGGAACCATCCCCAGGCGGTAGGCAGGGTCGTCCTATCCAGAGTGCGGGCCGAGTCCTCCGGCTCCTACCAGCGGCCGCAGAGGGTCCGAGCCGCCCAGGTCGAATACGAGTACGAGGTGGCCGGCCGGACCTACCGCGGCGACGTCATCGACGCGGGCGGGAGCCTCTGGACCAGCTCCCCGGCTCGCGCCGAGGAGGTCAGGCGCCGATACCCGGAGGGTTCCGTGGTCGCGGTATACTACGACCCCGCCGATCCGCGGCGCGCTTTTCTCGAGCGCTCCCCGGCATCCTTGCTCATCGTGCTCTCCGGCTGCGTCGCCGTCTGCGTCGCCGGAGGCTTCATGCGCGGCTAGAGGCGTAATACATCGCTCCCGCTGCCGACCTCAGGGCTGCTGCCTCGCGCCGACCAGTCGGTGGATCGTGTCTCGCAGCTCCTTTTTCCCAAAGGGCTTGTTCAGAAAGGCGTCGGCGTTGGCCTGAAGCGAGTTCGCGAAGCTCTCGTCATCGCGGCGCACGGTGAGGAACAAGACCGGCAGATGCCGATGACGCGGGGAGGAGCGGACCTGACGGCAGAGCTCGAAGCCGTTCTTCCCGGGCAGGTTCACGTCCAGGATGAGCAGGACCGGCTCGTAGCTGTCCAGCATTTCGAGGAGCTTGTCGCCGCGGGACAGGGCGACCACGGCGTAGGCCTTCTCAAGAAGCATCCGCAGAGCCTCGCAAACATCCGGATCGTCATCAATGACCAATATGTCGCGCCGCGCCCGAGGCCTCTGTTCAAGAGCCTCCAGGACCTCTCTGCGCAAGGCTTCCTTTTCCTTGGCGTTCATGTCGCCTCCTTCCCTCTTGATCGCAAGGGATTCATGGACTCCACGCGGTTCACTTCCCGACTCGCGCTCCCTTCGCCGTTGTGACCCAGGCGTCCCTCCCGTGCAGGGGCAGCAGGAGGGAGAACGTCGTGCCTTTGCCCGGCTCGGTGCTCAGAATCAGGCGGCCGCAGTGCCGCGTCGCCGCCAACTTGCAGAAGGCCAGACCCAGACCGACGTTCTTGGCGCTCTCGGCGAACGTCGCGTACTTCCTGAAGATCGCGTCGCGACGATCCGCGGGCACGCCCGGCCCCTCGTCGCGGACCGCCAGTTCGATCCAGCGGCCCTTCTCATCGCGCACTCGGACGCTCAGCGTCACGGTCGTGCCGGCCGGCGAGTGCTCGACCGCGTTAAGCACCAGATTGCCGATCAGCCGCCTAAGCACGATCCGGTCGCCCAGGACCGTGCGGGAGCGGGCCTCCTCGGCGAGCTCCAGCCTCCACGTTCGCCCTGCGTTCTCGACGATGGCGCAGTTGGTCTGCGCGCACTCCGCCAGGAACTCGCTCAGCGGGATCGGCCTGAGGCGCGCGGGCATTTCCTCGTTCTGAAGCCTGGCGACCTGAAGGAGGTCGTCGATCATGCCGTCCTCCCTGCTGATCGCCTTGTCGGCCATTCGGATGAGGTTGATCCTTCTTTCCGCGGGCAGTTGCGACGGTTCCCACTCGTCGATGCAGGAGAGGACCGCCCGGATGACCGTGAGCGGGTGCTTCATGTCGTGGACCAGCATATTCGTCAGGTCCGTCTTGGCCGCCTCAAGCCGTGCGCGATGTCGCGCCTCGTCGTGCAGGCGTGCGTGAAGCGAGTTGAAGGAGCGGGACAAGCGGTCCAGCTCCGAATTCGCTCCGCCGTCGGGAAGCATCATGAGGTCGAGGTTGTCCGCGCGACTCACGGCGTCCGCAAGCGCCTCCAGGCGCCGGGCCAAGAGCCTGCCCAGTAGCCGTGCCGCCACGGCCAGCGCCAGCATCGCCAGAATCGCGACGCCGATGCCCCTCAGGAGCAGGGGACGCAGGTTCTTCCACGTGGCCGGCCTCCTCAGCGCGACCTGGACGCCGCCGACGACGGCGTGCGAGTCCTGGTCGACCATCGCCGAATGGACCTCGATGCCCGGCCCGTCGGTGCCTCCCGCGCCAGGCCGGTATGGACTCGCTTCGTTGATGACCGGCTTGCCGGTCTTGTCGAATACCCGGAGATCAATGACTCCCGGAAGGCGCGCCATCGACTGCACCTTCTTGCGCGCGTCATTCCACCTGCCCGCGACTACGTCGTCTTGGACCAGGGCTTCGACCGTCTCGCTGATGGCCGAGGCCCGGATCTCCGTCCGGTGCTCCAAGACCTCGCCGGCCGCGATCATTCGATCGATGAGCAAGGCTCCGATCCCCAAGCCGCCCATCACGAGCACGAGCGCCGTCAATTGGTCACGAATTCGCATCGCCGCCCCCATGATCCGACGGTTCGATGCGCTTGAGCGCGGACCGCGTGACGTTCATGGTTCCCTGAGTATAGCCCTTGCGCATAGCATCTGAAAAGACGATAATGCTGACTGTAAACATCAGAAAGGTGGATGATACCTCTCAACTACCATCACCTGTACTACTTCTGGACGATCGCCCGTGCCGGGAGCATCGCGGCCGCCAGGCAGCGAGTGTGCCTGTCGCAGCCGGCGCTCAGCGGCCAGATCAAGGCGCTCGAACGCTCCTGCAAGGCACGGCTCTTGGAGCGGAGCCGCAAGGGGGTCGCCCTGACCTACGAGGGCCGGATCGTCTTCGAGCGCTGCGAACGGATATTCTCGGAGGGAGACGAGCTGGCCGCCGTGATCCAGAACGGGTTCAAGGCCCATTCCATCCTGCGCATGGGCGTGCAGCCCACCGTGACCCGGGAGGTGGTGCTCGGCCTGCTGGCCTTCGCCAGGCAGGCCGACCCATCGTGCCGGGTCGCGCTTCTCAGCGGAGAGCCGGAGGCGCTCGGAGCCAAGCTCAAGCGGCAGGCGGTGGACTTCGTGATCGCCAACGAGGATCTCGCTGCCGCGCTCGGCGGGGACTACCGCGGCCGGCTCGTCGGCCGCCTCCCGGTCTATTTCGTCGCCAACGGGTCCGTCAAGCGCTTGGTTCGGCGCTTTCCCGCGGACCTGTCCGAGACCGCGCTGCTAGTTCGTTCCGCCGAAAATCCGGTGCGCAGAGAGGTGGATCGGTACCTATCCAGCCGCCGGGTCGTCGTCCGGGTCGATGCCGACAGCGATGACGTGGACCTGTTGCGCCGGTTGGCTATCGAGGGGCGCGGCGCGGCCGCGCTCAGCGCACCGTCCGTGGCTCCGGATATCAGGGCCGGCCGGCTGAAGGTCCTTCATCCCTCCCCGGTGGGGATCCACGAGCCGGTTTGGTTCGCCTGCGCGTCCCACCCGCGCGCCAACCCGGCGCTTCGCGGCATGATCGAATCGCTCATGAGCGGCTTCGAGCTGTTCGGCCAGGCGCTCGGCGGCGGGGCGCACCGGCGCCCGGTCACCGATCCGAAAGCGCGCCGCTGAGAGCCGCCTCGAACGCCGCGACGAAGGCGCCGGCCGAGGGGAAATCCGCTCGCCGGCCGCTCCACCGTCCTGCTCGTACGACGAGGGTGGCGGACGCGTCGTCGAGGTGGATGCGAATCCGGTGTCCGCTGATCACACTTGAGGCCGCCCTGCCGGGCTTGGCGAGCTCGAGAGAGAGCTCGTCCGCGCTCACGTGATGGTCGCGCAGCACCAGCAGCGCGGACGCGCGCAGACGGGGCTCCAGCCGCTCGGTCGCCTGTTCCATCGCCGGATTCTATTAAACCGGGGAGGCGAAATGATCCGCCCTGGGCCCATCGACCCGGGTCGTTCGCCCGACGCCCGTGCTAGAATGAGCCGCCGCGTCTCACGGAGGTTCCCGATGAAGCGTCTTGCCGCCTTCCTGGCCCCCTTTCTCGTCGCCGTCGCCGCGCACGCGGGAGACCCGCTCGCCGACGCCGACCGGAGCCTCCGGGCCGCCGCCCGGGCGACGGCCGCCGGCTTCGCCGCTCGCTCCGCCGCTGTCGCCGCGCCCGCTCCCCAGCCCGCGACCGCGGCCGACTACTGCGTCCTCTCCAACGACACGGGCGCCGAGGGGATGCCGGATTTCCGCGTCTTCACCTGCACCAACGGCGTGAAGATCGCCTCGATGCGGCGCTGGTGCTGGACCGGGCGCTGCTCGGCCGGCTTCACCGAGGACGCGATGGCGGTGTTGCGCGGGAAGGGCTACGAGCTCGTCGGCGCGTACCTCCAGCGGGGGCGCACCGAGACCTGGGCGGGGCAGCGGGTCTTCCAGCGAGCCGGGCTCTCGAAGGCGACGCGCGAGCAGCATTGCCTCGCGCAGCGCTGGGTCCATCGCGGCAAGGCGAAGTACTCCGTGGACTGCGCCGACGGCGCGGTGATCGCGCTGGACGTCGACGAGCCCAACGACGGCACCGCCGCGATCGAGGCCTACCTCGCCAATCGAGGCTGCGAGCTGGTCGGACGCTTCGAGCTCGACGACGACCACTACGGGCCGTTGCTGTTCCGTCAGCGCGCGTCGCGCTGACGTCCGGCGGCCGGGCGCAGCGGATCGGGCTCACCGGGTCGGAGCACTAGCCCGGGACCGTGCTGGCCCGGCGCCCAGACCGGGTCTTCAGCCTCAGCGTCGCCTCGGCGCCGTCGTCGGCGTAAGAATCGAAGACGCGGTCGAAGACCGGCTGAAGCTTCCGCCTCTCGATCAGAAAGGTCAGAGCGCACGTGGCGACGATGCTGAAGAGGATCACCGCGTAGGTGACCTCCTGGATGAAGTGGCCGGAGGGGAGCCCGGCTTGCAAGGGCAGCGACGCCAGGACGCCTGCCGCGAGCCCCTTCGGGGCCATCGCGGTGGCGATCGCGGCGTCGAAGCGCGGCGCGGCGCGGTCCAAGCTCAACCGCACGACCGGCACGCGCAGGGCGTAGATCAGGAGGGCGGCTCCGAGACCGGTCAGGACCAGCAGCCAGTTGTTGAGCTGAATCGAGACGCCGATATACACGAAGAAAAAGGTCTTGAGCAGGAACACGACCTCGGCGAACAGCACCTGATCCGACTCGCTCAGGCGCGTGGGTCGGAAGGCCGCGAGGCTCTTGAGGGCCGGAATCTGGTTTTGCAGGACGCCCACGTTGCCCAGCGTGACGCCGAAAGCGAGGGCCGCGATGGCGCCGCTGTAGCCGAGCAGCTCCGCGAGCCCGTAGATGATGCACACGAACGCCGGGGTCGTGAAGATGCTGTGGTCCAGGCGCCGCACGCGCTCAAGCATGTGGGCCCAGAAGAGCCCTCCGAGGCAACCGAGGATGGTGGCGAGGGTGAAGGAGGCGAGGATCTGGCCGACCATGAGAGTCGGCCGAAGCTCGTCGTAGCGGGCGGCCTGGATCAACGCCAAGGCGACCACGATGCACAAGACGTCGCTCAGGCTCGCCTCCAGGAGCAGGACGGTCCGGGTCTCGTCGCGTAGCGGAAACACCCGGATCATCGGGATGACGACCGCCGACGACGTGCCTCCGAGAATGGCGCCGAGCATGAGGCCCTCGAGCAGCGAGCTCTGACGGCTCGCCCACATGGCGAGGCCCACGACGACGGTCGTGCCGACGAAGTTGAGGACGGTCAGGCGCAAGCCCTGCCTCAGCGCCTGGGCCAAAAGCGAGAAGTCCAGGTTCAGGCCGCTCTCGAACAGGATGACGCCGAGCGCGATGATCGTGAAGACGCTCCCGGCCTTCCCGAACGCGGCAGGGCTGAGGAAGCCGAGGACCGGACCGATGAGCACGCCGAGGACGACGAGGGGCAAGACGTCCGGCACGCGCGTCTTCTCGAAGAGGGCCGCGAACAGGTGGGCCAAGAACACGAGCAGGCCGACGAGAAGCACGGCGGTCGCCATGAGCCCAAGTGTGCCCTTTGCCGAGGAAATTGTCCAGTGGGGGGCCTCCAAGTTTCCCCGGTAGCAGGGAAAACAGAATAACGCAGAGGTGCGCAGAGGAAATTAACGAAAAGGCGCGCAGAGGACGGAGCTTTTTCGGAGCCTATCCGTATCTATTGGTATGGAGCGGCCGGAGGATGCGATCTCACAC
>JACQPK010000032.1 GCA_016207565.1 Elusimicrobiota bacterium | reverse complement strand
GAGCAGCCCAGGCGGGAGGAGCCGCGCCGCGAGCAGCCCAGGCGGGAGGAGCCGCGCCGCGAGCAGCCCAGGCGGGAGGAGCCGCGCCGCGAGCACCCGCGCCGTGAGCCGCCTCGCCGCGAGGATCCCAGACGAGAGGAGCCCGGGCGAGAGTGGCCGCGGCCCGAGCAGCCTAGACGCGAGCCGTCTCGACGCGAGCAGCCGAGGCACGAGCCGCCCCGCCAGGATCCGTGGACCCCGCCGCGGGAGCCGCGACACGACCGGCCCCGGAACGATCGTCCGACGCAGCCCCGAAGGCCCGGGTACCGGCCCCCGGTATCTCGGCCGCCGGTCATCGTGACGCCGCGGCCGGGCGCTCCCATCGGCAGGCGTCCCGACCGGCATATGCCCGAGCGGCCAAGGCAACTGCCGCCCGGGGGCTGGATCGACCACCGGCATCACGGCGGCGACGTCCTCCGCCCGCCGAGCCGCGGCTGGGACAACCGCCCGCTCACGCACCGGCCTTGGGCGAGCCGAGGGGGAAGGCACCTTCCACCCGGCCGGGTGCACATCGACGTCATGATCGACCGCACGATCATCGGCAACATCGGCGCGATCCACAGCCGCTGGGACGTGCGCGATCATCGATACCGCTGGTACGACTGGGGGGGGCATCGGGTCTGCCACCAGTACGACACGTACGGGTTCCATTGGTGGGGGTTCTACCTCGGCGACGTGTACTTCTGGACCCGCTACCACAACGACCGCTACTGGTGGTGGGATCCGTATTACTCGCGCTGGTGCTACCTCCACGACGGGCGCTGGTGGTGGCAGGATCCCGTCCGGCCGACGTACGTCTATATCTATGAGGGGGGCTCGTACTCGCGCTACGACTCCGCCAACGGCGGCGTCGTTGTGATCCCGGATACGACCGCCCCGACGACGGCGCCGCCGCCGGAGCCGGCGGCTCCGGCCGCGGACCAAGCCCCGACGACGTACTACAGCAAGGACGGCTCGCGGATGGTCCAGCTCTTCGGGACCGACCGGGAGGCGTTCCTCTACGACACCGCCGAGCCCGCGGCCTTCGAGCCTCAATGGCTCGCGAAGCACGTCGACGAGGTGCGGTTCCGGTTCTCGACGGCGACGGAGGCGGACGGGACGACGAGCGCGACGCTCGAGGAGATCCTCGTCCTCACCGCCGACGGGAGCTACGAGACGTTCGACCCGCAGGGAAACTCGACGTCCCGGGAGCCCCTGGGGCTCGACGGCTCGAGCTCCTTCGAGAGCCTGCCGGCGCCGGGCTTCGACGGACCCTGAAGGCCGGAGCGGCCGCCGCGCGAGACCCGGCCCTCGCGCGGCGGGCTCGACCGCGGTCGTCGCGCTGGCCGCGATCCTCGCCACGCGCGCTTTGATCCCGCCGGCGGCCGAGCTCGTGGCCCGGGCCCGCGGAAGCGTCGAGTCCCCGATCACCGAACGGGCGACGCCGCGCTTCACGGCCTTTAGGCACCCGCCCCGTGGGGAAGACGACCCTCCTTCCCGTGCCGCCTCGCCGCTACGCTCGAGGCATGCTGGAGGGAACGATGAAAAAGAACGCATTGCGTGTCCTCGCCCTGCTGGTCTCCGCGACATGCTCGGCGCAGGCCCGGACCCCGGAGGGAATCGCGTCGTCCGCCGCCGCGGACTTCTCGCGGCTCGGCGACTCCCGGTTGCTCCTGGCGCAGGCAAGCCCGGCCCCCGCCGTAGGGAGAGTCGTCAGCGCCGAGGCGAGGCAACGCTCCACGGTCTTGAGCGCGAACATCGGGCAGGCGCTCTCGGGGCTTTACGTGGCGCGCGCGACTCTACAAATCCCGATCGCGGAGCTTCGGGCATACCTCCACACCTACGGCGACAGGGGGGGATCGAAGGCGAGGTTGGCCGAGCTCGAGCGCAGCTTGAGCGCGACGCAGGCCAAGATCGACGAGTACGAGGCGATCCTGCTCAAGTAGGGCCGGCCTTCGACCATGGAGCGCCCCCCCAGAGTCCGATCCCTGACGCCGGCATGGGAAAGGCGATACCGGGAGGCACGCTGCTGGCTACGGTCGGCGCTCCGCCTTTCTCCGAAGAGTGGACCCGAGCGAACGGGGCTCGACCGCACGGCTCATTGAACCTCCGCCTCCCCCCGAGCTATAATGCGTTTCCACCGCTTTTGGAGAGGTGCGTGAGCGGTTGAAACGGACGCTCTCGAAAAGCGTTAGGCGGTAACCCCGCCTCGTGGGTTCGAATCCCACCCTCTCCGCCAGTTTTCTCTCGCCCCATGGGCGTCGTCTTCGCTCGGCCTCCCGCCCTCGGGTGACTAGGGGGTTTCCCTATTTTGACGATCGTGTAACGTCCTCCGTCATCAATGATTTGCAGCCGCGACATCGCGAAGTCATCTACACTTTCCCGTCGGCGCCGTAAGCAGGCACGTGACGAGGCCGGCAAGGCTATTCCGTGTCCCGAGAAGAAGAAACCCCTCCCCACCATCTGGTCAGCGTCTTCGAGGCGAGCAACGAGACGCTGAAGGAGGTGCTGCTCGGCGTCACCGCCAGGCTCCTCCAGCGGCTCGTGCGCGAGCACCAGAAGACCCCCCCGCCGGCGATCGCCCACTGGTCGGCCCGGCACAACGTGGACTACCGCTGTCTGGATTACTCGGTGAAGGCCCGCGAGGCGCGCGGGGTCATCGAGCGACGCGCGAAGGCCCTGCGGGCGCGCGGCTGGAGAGTCCTGAAATAGTTCCCGGTGCCGATTGGGCGCCGTCCCCTGGGCCCCTAAGGCGCCTCCGAGGGTGCCGGAGGTCTCTGGGTGTTGAACCCCGGCCGGTGCTACCCTCACCGGCATGCACCGACCCCTGTCGCTCGCCTTGTTGCTCGCCGCCGCGCCGGCTCTCGCGGCCGCCCCTCGGATCGTCTTCCAGAGCCACGCGCTCGCCAACGGCCTGACGGTCGTCACCCACGAGGACCACTCGATGCCGGTCGTCGCGGTGAACCTCTGGTATAAGGTAGGGTCCAAGCACGAGCAGCCCGGCCGGACCGGGTTCGCCCACCTCTTCGAGCACTACATGTTCGAGGGCTCGAAGCACTCCCCCGCGGGCGAGTACTTCCAACGCATCTTCGGCATGGGCGGCGTGACCAACGCCAACACGACGAACGACCGCACGGACTACTTCGCGGTGGTGCCCTCCGAGAACCTCGAGGAGGTGCTCCGGCTGGAGTCGGACCGGATGGGATTTTTGCGCTCGAGCATCAACGCCAAGAACCTCGAGAAGCAGCGCGACATCGTCCAAAACGAGAAGCGCAAGGGCGAGAACGCGGCCTACGGAGGCGCCTGGGACGCGGTCAACGGCATGGTCTGGCCGCAGGGCCATCCTTATAAGTGGGGCGTCATCGGCTCGATGGCGGACCTCGAGGCCGCGTCGGTCCAGGACGTGAAGGACTTCCACGCGACGTACTACCTGCCGAACAACGCCGTGCTGGTGCTGTCGGGCGATTTCGACACCCAGGACGCCTTGGCCAAGGTCCGCAAGTGGTTCGGCCCGATCCCCTCGGGCCCGGCTCCGCCGGCCCTCAACATGCCCCGCGTCGCGCGCCCCAACGGGCGCAAGGAGCGGACGCTCGAGGACGCGAAGGCTCAAGTGCCGCTGATCCTCATGGCCTATCCCATCCCCGGCAAGGGGCAGCCCGGCTGGACGGAGCTGTCGGCCGTCGCCGCCGTGCTCGGCGGCGGGCGCTCCTCGCGACTCGCGAAGTCCCTGCAGTACGACCGGCGGCTCGCCGCGCAGGTGAGCTCGGGCGTCGCCGGCTTGCGGGAGAACGACCTCTTCCTCATCGAGGCGATCCCGCTGCCCGGGGTGACGCCCGAGGCGTTGGTCGCGGAGATCGAGGCCGAGGTGGCCAAAGTCGCCCGCCAGGGCATCGAGAACCGCGAGCTCAACCGCGTGAAGGCCGGGCTCCGGACCTCCAGGCTCAACGCGCTCCAGAACGCAGAAGGCATCGCCGAGGCGCTGGCCGAGGGACAGGGCTCCTTCGGCGACGCCGGGGCCCTCCAGAAGCAGATGGAGGAGGTGCTCCACCTCAAGCCCAAGCAGGCGGCGGAAGCGGCCGGCCGCTGGCTGACGCCCGACAACAACTCCGTCCTGACGATCACGCCGAAGCAGGGAGCCGCCCAATGAACCGCCTTCTCGTCGCCGCCCTCCTCGCGCTGGCGCCGCAAGCCTTCGCGCAGGAGCTACCGAAGTCCGTCCCCACGACCGAACTCGACCGCGCCACTCCCGTCGAGCCCGGCCCGGCGCGACCTTTCTCGGTCTCCGCACCCGAGGAGGCGCAACTCAAGCGCGGCATGAAGATCGCCTTGGCGCAGGTCTCGCGGCTGCCGATCGTGTCGGTGCGCGTCGTCCTGCCGTACGGCGGCTCCGCCTTCGAGCCCGACGGCAAGGCGGGGCTCGCCGGCTTCGTGGCCTCGCTCATGATGGAAGGCACGCGCAACCTGCCGCGCGCGCGCTTCGCCGAGAAGCTCGACGACCTCGGCGCGACGCTGTCGGTCGACGCGCAGGCGGACGGCATGGTCGCCACGCTGTTCACCACGAAGGAGAACCTCGATAAGTCCTTGGGGCTCATGTCCGCGATGCTCCGCGAGCCCGCGCTGCCGCAGGGCGAGTTCGACCGCATCAAGGCCGAAGCCCAGGTCGGCCTCCAGGCCGAGTTGGGCGACCCCGGCAAGGTCGCCGACCGCCGTCTCGGCGAGAGGATCTTCGAGGGCCACCCGTACGGCCGGCAGGCGGACGCCGCCTCGGTCGCCTCCATCACGCTCGACGACGTGAAGGCGTTCCAAGCGGCGACCGTGCGCCCGGACGGCGCGGTGCTCGCCGTCAGCGGCGCCGTCTCCATGCCGGAGCTGAGGAAGCTCGCCGAGAAGCACTTCGGCGGCTGGAAGCCGTCCGCCGTCCCCCTCCCCGACGAGGTCCCGGCCGTCGCCGAGCAGGCTCCCGCGGCGCCGGCGCGCGGCATGACGATCGACGTCATCGACATGCCCGGCTCGATCCAGTCGGCGATCCGCGTCGGCCACCGCTCCATCGCGCGCGACGCGCCCGACTACTACGCGGTCGCCGTCATGAACTACGTCTTGGGCCAGATGCCGATCACCGGCCGCCTCGAGAAGAACCTCCGCGAGACCAACAACTGGGCCTACGGCGCTGGCTCCGCGGTCCAGGCGCTCAAGAAAGGCGGCGTGTTCTCCGCCGAGGCGGACGTCCAGACGGACGCGACCGCAAAAGCGCTCCTCGAGATGCTCCGGGAGTTCAGCCGCATGCGCGACGAGAAGGTGCCGGAGGAGGAGCTCGCCGCGGTGAAGCGCTTCATGGCCGGCACCTTCGTGCTGCGGCAGCAGACGATCCAATCGATCGGCGGCCAGATCGCGGGCATGCAGCTTTACGGACTCCCGGGAGACACCGTCGCTCGCTACCGCGAGCGGATCGCGGCGGTGACCGCCGACGACGTCCAGGCCGCGGCGCGCGCGCATCTGCGCGCGGGCGACCTCCAGGTCGTGATCGTGGGAGACGCCGCGAAGATCCGCGCCGAGCTGGGCCAGATCGCCCCGGTCCGCGTGGTGGACGCCGACGGCAACTCGGTGACGCCGGCCCCGGCGCCGCCTTCCCCCGAGCCGCGCTCGTAGTTTCGCGACCTGGGCAACCGCGACTCTAGCTGGTATAGTAAGCCCGTGGCGGGACTAGCAGAGGCGTTTGGGCGCGCGATCCGGGGCCGGCACCCGATCATCTCCATCGAGACGAACGAGGAGGAGCGCGTCCTCGGCCAGCTCCGGCAGCTCGCGGCCCAATACTTCTCCGGCGGGACGGTCACGACCTGGAGCTGCGTGCGGGGCATGGACCCTCCGATCCCGAGCGTCGACACCCGCGACCCGCTCGCCGCGCTCAGCTACGTCATCCTCCAGCCGCGCCGCGGCCTCTACGTCATGAAGGACCTCGCCCCCTTCCTCGCCGACGCCCGCCCCGCGCGCGCGCTCCGCGAGATCTATATGTTCCTGCGCCGGGATTATCCCGCCGCGGTGGTGCTGCTCGGGCAACGAAGCGAGATTCCACCGTCGCTCGAGCGGGAGGTGTGCTCGATCGAAGCGGGGGCGCCGTCCGCCGAGGAGGTGCAGGCCCAGGTCGCGAAGGTCCAGTCCCTGTATCCGGGCGCCCAGCTCACGGCCGAGCTGCAGTCGCAGCTCGTCTTGGCGCTGCGGGGCCTCGCGCTGCACGAGGCCGAGCACGTCCTGCATCGCGCGTTCTCCGTCGGGCAGGCCGGCTCCCGTCTCCTCGACGAGATATTCCAGGAAAAGGCCGCCCTGGCGAAGCGCTCCGGCTTCCTCGAGTTCGTCCCCCTCCGGCACGACCTCACGCACGTCGGCGGGCACGAGAACGTGAAGGACTGGGCCCTCAAGCGCAAGCAGACCTTCACCCAGGAAGCGGTCAAGGCGGGCGTGCCGGTCCCGAAGGGCGTGCTGATCATGGGCATCGCCGGCTGCGGAAAGAGCCTCCTGGCCAAGTCCATCGCGGGGCTCTGGCAGGTCCCCCTCTTCCGGCTCGATATGAGCATGGTATTCTCGGGCGTCTATGGGAGCCCGGAGGCGACTTTCGCGCGCGCGCTCAAAACCGTCGAGGACCTCGCCCCGGCCGTCCTGTGGATCGACGAGATGGAGGCCAGCCTCAGCACGCCCAAGGATATCGCCTCGCCCCAATCGATGGTGTTCTCGAACTTCCTGACCTGGATGCAGGAAAAGCCTCCCTTGATCTTCGTCGCCGCCACGGCCAACCGCATCGAGAACCTGCCCGCGGAGATCATCCGCAAGGGAAGATTCGACCAAGTCTTCTTCTGCGACCTGCCCAACGAGGACGAGCGCAAGGCGATCATCAATCTGCACCTCGCCAAGAACGGCATGCAGCCGGGCGAGATCCAGATGGACTATCTGCTCTATCGGTTCGAGGGCTGGAGCGGCGCCGAGATCGAGCAGGCGATCATCGCGGCGCGGATCGAGACGCTGTCCGAGAAGCGCCGCATGACCGCCGACGACATCCGCAAGCAGGCCAGCCTCATGGTGCCGCTCTCCACGACGATGGCGGAGCAGATCAAGCAGATCCGCGATTGGGCGCAGACCCGAGCCACCCCCGCGAGCAAGCCGGTCGCGGCCCAGGCGCCCGCGCCCGCCCCCGACGCCGCGGGAGCCTCCCCCAAGCCGGCGGGAAAGACCTGAGCGGCGCGCCGTACCCTGTCAGCGCGACCGGCGAGGCTTCGCCGCCCGACGCGGACGGCCCGCGGTCTTGAGCCCCGCCCGATAGAGTGCGAGGAAGGCGCGGTCCTTGGGACGATTCGCTCGTTTCTTCGCCAGCAGCAGCTTCTCGAGCGCCGCGCAGGGAACGCGAATGGGGCCCACTTGAAACACTCGGCGACCCTTGCCCCACTCAGAGTAGGTCATCTTGCCCGCATCAAGAACCAGATCGATCCCGAGAGCATCCTGCCTTCTTCCTCGAATCGTCGCACGGTGTTCGAGCATTCGGCGGACCACGAGCGCGTCGGCATCGGGCAACGGCTCGTCGCCCGCGAAGAGCTCATAACCCTCGGCGAGCATCCCCCGGATGGCGCGCTGTAGGTTCTCGGCGCTCGGGCGAAGGAGCACGTCGCAGTCTTCCGTGAAAAAAGCAGCGGCGGGGTCGTCGGCATAGTGATTGATCGCCAGCATGCCGATCAGCACATAATCGACCCTAGAGCGATTGAGCCGGGCTAAGACCCTGAGGTGTGGGTAGTCGAGCCTCAAGGCCGCTTTAGGTGAGCGACGTGAGCGATCAGCGCTTGTGCCGCGCCGTGAACCCAAAGCTTGTCGGCTGGATCCCAGCGAGGCGCCCGACGAGAGCGCCCACGAGCGGGCTTTGCGCGCTTGGCCACGCCTCAGTATACCTCCTCCGGCGAGGGAGGGGCTAGAGCGTCTTCAGGAAGCTCTCGATCCGGGCTCGGATCGCGTCGCGGACCTCGCGGGTCTTCGCCAGGCGCACCGAATGGGTGCCCGCGAACGCTGATGGGTCCGGAAAGCCCCAGTGCTCGCGGCGGACCTTGCCCGGGAACACCGGGCAGCGCTCGGCGCTCGCCTCGTCGCAGACGGTCACAACGAGGTCCCACGGCCGGCCGAGCATCCCGGAGACCGCCTTGGTCTTGTGGCCCGAGATGTCGATGCCGCTCTCGCGCATCGCCTCGACGACGATCGGGTTGAGCGTGCCGGGCTCGATGCCGGCGCTCTCGGCGGCGACCCGGCCCCCGCCCAACTTATTGAGGAAGGCCTCGGCCATCTGGCTGCGCGCCGAGTTGTGGATACAGATGAATAGGACCTTCACGCCGCCATTTTACGAGATTGCGGAGCCCTCAGTCGCGGCGGGCCCGGGCCGGCGGGCGGCGCCGCGTCGCCCGCGCGGTCCTTCGCGCGGGCTTGGCCGTCCTCTCCCGGCGCGTCGCCGGCGGCGCCTTCGGCAGCTCCCGCTCCGCCTGGTCAGCCACGAGCCGCACGATGTCTAACGTGCTGACGATGCCCCTGAGCTCCCCGCCGCGGGTGACGAGGACGCGATGGATGCCGCGCTCCGCCATCAGCCCCGCGATGTCGGGGACCGGGACGTCCTCCTCGACGGAGACGACCTCGCGGCTCATCGCCTCCCGGACCGGAGAGAGGTCGTGCGCGGGCGCGACCCTCGCGACGCGGATCTCCGATCCCTCGTAGTAGAACGGGGGAAGCTGCCCCAGCGCGGACTCGCACGTGCGCCGCATGAGATCCGTCTGCGAGATCACGCCGAGGACCCGCCCGTCGTCGTCGACGACCGGCGCGCCGGAGACGCCCTCCTCGAGGAACAGCTCGGCGGCGTCGCGGAGCGAGTCGTCGGGTCCCAGCGTCGCGACCCGCCGCCGCATGACCTGCTTGGCGGTGAGGACCTTCCAGTCGATAGGCATGCCGGGGTCATTATAGCGGCCGGCGCGCGACGGGGACGGAAACCCTCGGTGACGGGCGTTTGATAGAATACCCGGGTTGGCGAAGATACTGATCGTCGAGGATGAGAGGTCCCTCCTGAAAGGCCTCCGGTTCAACCTGGAGCGCGAGGGCTACAAGGTCGCGACCGCGACGGACGGCCAGGCGGGGCTGGAGGCCTTCGGCCGCGAGAAGCCCGACCTCGTGATCCTCGACGTCATGCTCCCCAAGGTCGACGGCTACGGGGTGTGCCGGGCCATCCGCCAGAAGTCGCAGACGCCCATCCTGATGCTGACCGCCCGCGGCGAGGAGATCGACCGCGTCCTCGGGCTCGAGCTCGGCGCCGACGACTACGTGACCAAGCCGTTCAGCCTGCGCGAGCTCCTGGCGCGCGTGAAGGCGATCCTCAAGCGCGTCGGGCCCGCGGCGAGGCCGGCGGCGCTGCGCGCCGGGCCCCTTGAGCTCGATCTCGAGCGCTACGAGGCCAAGTGCTCCGGCCGCGCGGTCCACCTGAGCTCGAAGGAGTTCGACCTCCTCCGGTGCTTCATGGAAGCGGACGGCAAGGCGCTCACGCGCGAGCAGATCCTCGAGCGGGTGTGGGGCTACGACAAGGGCCTCGAGCTCGACACTCGCACGGTGGATCAGCACGTCCTCCGGCTCCGTGAGCGCCTGGGCCCGGAGGCGCCCCGGCTCGTCACCGTCAAGAACGTCGGCTACCGGCTCAAGGCCGATTGATGGCGCCATGGCTTGCCTTCTGCCTCGGGGCCGCGGCCGCCGCCGCGGGGTGCGCGCTCTGGTTCCGCCTCCGCCACGCCTCCGCCCTCCGCGAGGTGTCCGCGGTGGCGGACCGCCTCGCGCGCGGCGAGCACGACGCCCGCGTACGCCTCCCGCCCTCGACGCCGCTCGGCCGGCTCGGCATGACGCTCAACCTTCTGGCCGAGCGGTTCCAGCACGACCTTTCGGAGCTGAAGCGGCTCGAGGAAGTGCGCCACGAGTTCGTCTCGAACGTCTCCCACGAGCTGCGGACGCCGCTCGCCTCGATCAAGGTCTTCGCCGAGACGCTGGAGCGCCCGGAGGGCACCGACGCGGAGCGTGTTGAGTTCGTCCGCGAGATTTCGGAGAACGCCGACCGGATGGCGCGACTCGTCGACGACCTGCTCTCCCTCGCGGCGCTCGAGAGCGGGAAGCAACCGCCGAAGTTCGAGCGCGTCGCGCTCACCGAGCTCGCGGGCTCCGTCGCGGCGACGATGAAGCCGCTCGCCGCAAAGAAGCGCATCGTCTTGCGCCTCGAGCCGCTCCACGGCTTTCCCGACGTGCGCGCCGACCGCGGACAGCTCCGCCAAATGCTGACGAACCTCCTCGACAACGCGATCAAGTACACGGGCGAAAACGGTACCGTGCGGCTGAGCGCGGAACGGACCGAGGGCTTCGTCGCGGTCTCCGTCGAAGACAACGGCGCGGGGATCCCTCCCGAGGCGCTGCCTCGCGTGTTCGAGCGATTCTACCGCGTCGACAAGGCCAGGTCGCGCGAGCTCGGAGGCACCGGGCTCGGCCTCTCCATCGTGAAGCACCTCGTCGAGCTGCACGGGGGCGCCGTCACCGTCGCCAGCGAGGTCGGCCGCGGCTCCACGTTCCGCTTCACGCTGCCCATCGCCTGAGTTGTCATCCGGCCGTAATCCGGGTTTTGCCTGCGGTCCATGGAGGCGCGCGCCGGCTCGGCGGTATCATGCCGCCGTCAACCATCCGACAGCAGGAGACCCCCATGGCGATCAGCCTGATCCCCAAAGAAGAGAAGTTCTTCGAGTTGTTCGAGGCACAAGCCCGGCACAACGTCGCCGCCGCCCAAGCGTTCAAGGACCTTGCCCGGAACTGGTCGGTGGAATCGCCCGACTTCGACAAGCTCCGCGACATCGAGCACGAGGCGGACATCACGACCCACGAGATCATCGACAAGCTGAACCGCAGCTTCATCACGCCCTTCGATCGCGAGGACATCCACGAGCTCGCGAGCGAGATGGACGACGTGGTGGACTTGATCCAATCCGTCTCGTCACGCATGAAGCTCTACCACGTCGACCACTCGACGGAGGATCTCGTCGCGCTCGCGGACATTCTCTGGCAGTCGACCGAGAACGTGCTCAAGGCGACCATCGAGCTCAAGAACCAAAAGAGCAACCGGCGCCTCCTCGACTACTGCATCGAAATCAACCGGCTCGAGAACGCGGGCGACCAGCAGCTGGGCATCGCGCTGAGCAAGCTCTTCTCCGGCAAGCCCGATCCCCTCGAGGTCATCAAGTGGAAGGAGATCTACGAGTCGATCGAGACCGCCTCGGTCAAATGCGAGGACATCGCCAACACGATCGAAGGCATCCTCGTGAAGCAGGGCTAGCGCGATGCCCGAGATCAGCCTCGGACTCGCCGTCGTGCTCTTGCTCATCCTCGGGGCGGAGTTCGTGAAC
The DNA here is from genome assembly GCA_016207565.1 of Elusimicrobiota bacterium. Lineage (GTDB taxonomy): Bacteria > Elusimicrobiota > Elusimicrobia > UBA1565 > JACRDR01 > JACRDR01. The sequence continues at coordinate 25,556 of JACQPK010000032.1, read as the reverse complement.
GGCTGGACGGACGCGCCCAACGCGATCGCGACCGTGGTCGGCACGCGCTCCCTCGCTCCGTGGCAGGCGGTGCTCATGGCCGCTGTGCTCAACCTCGTCGGCGTCCTGTCGGGAACGGCCGTGGCCTCCACCATCGGCAAGGGGATCGTCGATCCGAAGGCGGTCGACCTGATCACGGTCGGTGGGGCCATGGTCGGCATCATCATCTGGTCGACCGCGGCGGCCCAGTGGGGCATCCCCACGAGCGAATCCCACGCGCTCGTCGCAGGCCTCACCGGAGCCGGCCTGGCCACCGCGGGCCCCAGCGTCGTCGTGCTGGCGGGCTGGAAGAAAGTCGGCATCGGCCTCCTCTTCTCGACCTTCCTCGGCTTCCTCGGCGGGGTCGCCATCATGGCCGCGATCTACTGGCTCTTCCGGAAGTCCTCGCCGGGATCGGTCAAAGGCTGGTTCCGCTGGGCTCAAGTCTTGTCCTCCGGGTTCATGGCCTTCAGCCACGGCTCCAACGACGGGCAGAAGTTCATGGGGACCTTCACGATGGCGCTGGTCATCGGCGGAGTGCTACCGTCCTTCGAGATTCCCAAGTGGGTGATGTTCCTCTGCGCCGGCACCATGGCGCTCGGGACGATCGTCGGCGGATGGGAGATCATGAAAACGATGGGCATGAAAGTGACCCGGCTGGAGACCCACCAGGGCTTCGCCGCCGAGATGGCGGCCGCCTCGACGATCGAGCTCGCCTCGCGCATGGGCATCCCGCTGAGCACCACGCACACGATCTCGACCGCGATCATGGGGGTCGGCTCGGTCCGGAGGGCGTCGGCCGTGCGCTGGGGCGTCACCGCGGAGCTCATCACCGCCTGGGTGCTGACGTTCCCGATCTGCGCGGCCATCAGCTGGTTTGTCGTCAAAGTCATGCGCCTCATCGCCGGATAAGGAGTCATCCATGTGCCTGCGCCTCGCCGCGATCCTCCTGTCGACCCTCTGGCCCTCGTCCGCCGCGCGGGCGGAGGACGTCTCGAAGCTGAAGATCGCCGACTTCGTGAAATCCGCCGCCTTCTCGGGCGACTTCCGCGGCCGCTACGAGGCGATCTATCGGCGCGACCCGGGAATCACCGACCGCACGCGGTTCCGCTACCGGCTCCGCCTCGGGACCGAGCTGAGGCTGCCGGACGAGCTGATGGCGGCGTTCCGGTTCGGCGCGGGCACCGGCGAGCAGTTCTCGAACAACCAGACCTTCGACAACCTCGGGAGTCAAAAGAACATCTTCGTGGACCTGGCTTACCTGAGCTGGTCACCCCGGGTCTACGAGCCGCTCTCGATCCGTCTGGTGTCCGGCAAGATCCCCAACCTCCTGTGGAGAACGTACTCCTCCGACCTCATCTTCGATGACGATTTCAATCCCGAGGGCTTCTTCGAGGGCGTCGGCTATCGTGCGGGAGGGTGGGGCGTCTTCGTGAACGGCCTCCAGATGGTCGCCGACGAGGACCCGGACACCGCCCGCAACCAATGGCTATTTAGCCAGCAGGCGGGACTCGAGGCGCCCATGCCGGGCTCGGCTTCGCTGAAGTCGGCCGTCGGGTACCACAAGTGGTCCGACGAGAACCGCTCCGGCTTCTCTCAGGTCGGCGTCAACCTGGGCAACCGCCGGACCGCCGCGGGCGTCCTGCGCAATCGATTCGGAGTGCTGGAATGGACCTCGGAGCTGGCCGGCAAGATCATTCTGCCCTTCAGCGCCCAGTTCACGCTCGCGCGGAACGCTCGGGCGCAAGACCTCGGCGGACCGCAGGCGCGCGACGGCTACCAGTTCGGGCTGATCCTCGGAAAGGCGAAGGGTCAGGGGGGCTGGGAGATCGGCCTGTTCAAGAAGTACTCGGAGTCCGATGTGACCGTGGCGGACGTCGCCGACTCCGACTTCGGCGAAGGGGGCACCAATCGCGTCGGAGGGATCTTCTGGCTGACCTATAACCTCCGCGATTGGCTCCAAGCGCGCGCGAAGTTCTTCACGACCCGCATGCTCGACTCGAGCCTGCAGACCCCGGCGCTCCCCGTCTCCACGCGCCGCCTCCAGCTCGACCTCCAGACCCGATTCTAACCGCCCTGGGGCCGATTCCTCTCGGTCGGACGGGTCCTTCGTCCGATGCGGCCGCCGCGGCCGTCATGCTATCATCACACGGCTCGCGCGGAGGCGGATACCATGGCGATCAGTCTCATCCCCAAAGAAGAAAAGTTCTTCGATTTTTTCGAGGCGCAGGCGGCACACAATGTCGAGGCGACACGGCTCTTCAAGGAGTTGTGTCAAAAATGGAGCTCCGATTCGCCGCTGATCGATAAGCTGCGCGACATCGAGCACGAAGCCGACATCACCACGCACGAGATCATCGACAAGCTGAATCGAACCTTCATCACGCCCTTCGACCGCGAGGACATCCATGCGCTCGCCAGCGAACTCGACGACATCGTCGACCTCGCCCAGTCCGTATCCATCCGGATGAAGCTGTTCAAGATCTCCGAGGTGCCCAAGGACATGGTCGACCTCGCCGACATCCTCCACCAGTCCGCGGAAAACGTGCAAAAGGCCATCAAAGAGCTCAAGCACCTCTCGAACCCGCGGCGCCTCCTCGACTACTGCATCGAGATCAACCGCCTGGAGAACGCCGGCGACCAGGCCCTCGCGCACGCGGTCGGGCGGCTCTTCGAGGGAAAGCCCGATCCGCTGCACGTGATCAAGTGGAAGGAGATCTACGAGGCGATCGAGGCGGCCATCGACAAGTGCGAGGACGTCGCGAACACCATCGAGTCGATCCTGGTCAAGCAGAGCTGAGATGGAGCCGCAGCTCGTCGGCCTGATCCTCCTTGCCCTAGCCTTCGACTTCATCAACGGGTTCCACGACTCGGCGAACTCCATCGCGACCGTCGTCTCGACGCGCGTGCTGACCCCGCGAACGGCGGTGATCTGGGCGGCGTTCTTCAACTTCATCGCCTTCGTGTTCTTCGAGCTGCACGTGGCGAACACGATCGGCAAGGGGATCGTCGACCCTAAGATCGTCGACAACAGCGTGATCGCGGCGACACTGATCGGGGCGTGCGCCTGGGACCTGCTCACCTGGTATTGGGGACTGCCGACGAGCTCGTCGCATGCCCTCATCGGCGGGTTCATCGGCGCCGCGCTGGTGAAGGTGGGCACGCACGGCCTGGTCTGGGCCGGCATCAAGAAGACCGTGCTGTTCATGATCCTCGCCCCGTTTTTGGGAATGCTCATGGGCTCGATCATCGGCGTGGCGATGTACTGGCTCTTCCGGCATTCCAGCCCCGGAAAGGTGGACCACATCTTCCGCAAGGGCCAGCTCGTGTCGGCGGCGCTCTACAGCCTCGGACACGGGGGAAACGACGCCCAGAAGACGATGGGCATCATCGCCGTGGCGCTGTTCTCGGCCGGCAAGCTCGGCGACACCTTCTACGTCCCCACCTGGGTCGTCCTGTCGTGCCACGCGGCGATGGGCTTCGGGACGCTCTTCGGCGGCTGGCGCATCGTGAAGACGATGGGGCAGCGCGTCGCGAAGCTCCGGCCCTTCGACGGGTTCTCCGCCGAGACCGGCGGCGCGGCGACGCTCTATTTGGCCTCGGCCCTCGGCGTCCCCGTGAGCACGACGCACACCATCACCGGAGCGATCATGGGCGTCGGTTCCCTGCGCCGGATGTCGGCCGTGAAATGGGACGTGGGCGGCCGCATCGTGTGGGCGTGGGTCATGACGATTCCCGCGTCGGCGGCGATCTCGGCAGCGTTCTTCTGGATCTTCCTCTACTGGGTCTAAAGGCCCAATCGAACCTGGGCCCTGGGACCCTCTTCATCTAGGCCTCGTGGCCCCAATGCTTAGGCCATGCGGCACCCGGCCTGGCTGGTCCTTCTGGTCCCCCTCACGATCGCGGCGCCCCGGGCGTCCGGAGCGCCGCACGTGGATCTCGACGCGCTCGCCGAGCGGCTGGCGCGCGAGAATCCCGAGATTCCGACGCGGGCCGTGCAAAAGGCCTTCGGGTATCTCAAGACCCACTACGTCGAGAACGCGCGCTACGTCGCGATCGTGAACTTCGATCTCCCCTCGAACGCCAAGCGCCTGGCGGTCATCAGCCTCAAGGACGGCGAGGTCGAGCACCACTACGTCGCCCACGGCGAGGGCTCGGGCGGGCTCTACGCGACCGAATTCTCGGACGAGCCCCGCAGCCACCAGAGCTCGCTCGGGCTCTACCTGACCGGCGAGGAGTACGAAGGCAAGCACGGCCGCTCGCTCAAGCTCCGCGGGCTCGAGGGCTCAAACAACATGGCCGAGTCGCGCGCCGTCGTCATCCACGCCGCGGACTACGTCTCGCGCGACTACATCCGCGACCGCGGCATGGCCGGCCGCTCCTGGGGCTGCCCGGCGGTCGACCCCGCCGACCTGGACGAATTGGTCGGCGAGCTCAGGGGCGGCGCCGTCCTGCTCCTCTACCACTCGTAATTAGGTACAATTCGGGGGTCGTCTTCCCGAGGAAACCCCCATGAAATTCATGATTTTGGGCAGCGGCATGCAGGGCCGCGCCTGCGCGTACGACCTCACCCGCAATCCGGCCGTCGAGTCGGTCCTCTTGGCCGACTCCTCCGCCGAAAACCTCGCCAAGGCCGCGACCTGGCTCAAGTCGAAGAAGGTCGAGACGGTCCAGCTCTCGGCGTCCGACACCAAGCGCGTGGTCGAGCTCGCGCGCGGCCGCAATGTGCTCATCAGCTGCGTCCCTTACTTCCTGAACCTCGAGCTCGCCAAAGCGGCGATCGAGGCGAAGGTCCACTTCGTCGACCTCGGCGGCAACACGGACGTCGTCCTCCAGGAGCTCAAGCTGGGGCCGCTCGCGGCGAAGGCGGGCGTCACGATCCTCCCCGACGTGGGCCTCGGCCCGGGCACGACGAGCACGATCGCCGCGCACGGCATCGCGCAGCTCGACGAGGTGGATGAGGTGCTGCTGCGCGACGGCGGCCTTCCGCAGAAGCCGAAGCCGCCGATGAACTACCTCCTCACCTTCTCGGAGCACGGCCTCATCAACGAGTACGTCGCCGACGCCACCGCGATCCGCGACGGCAAGCGCGTGACGGTGCCCGGCCTCTCCGAGACCGAGGAGATCGAGCTGCCCAAGCCGCTCGGCCGCTGCGAGGCCGCCCACGCGGCCGGCGGTCTGTCCACGCTCGCCTACACCTACGAAGGCAAGGTCCGGAGCATGGACTGCAAGCTCATCCGTTACCCGGGCCACATCGCGGTCATCAACGCGCTCAACACCATGGGATTCTTCAGCGAGGAGAAGCTGCAGGTCAACGGCGCCACCCTGGCCCCGCGCGAGCTCAGCGCGAAGCTCTTCCGGCAGCACTTCGAGCGCCCGAACGACAAGGACCTGGTCATCATCCACTCCACGGTCCGCGGCGAGAAGGACGGCCGGCGCGCCGAGATCGTCTACGACATGCTCGACTACTTCGACGATAAGAGCAAGATGACCGCGATGATGCGCACCACGGGCTGGCCGGCCTCGATCGCCGCGCAGATGCTCGCCACCAAGGTCATCGACAAGCCCGGGGCCTACCCGGTCGAGCTCGGCATCCCGGCGGAGCCGTTCTTCGAGGAGATGAAGAAGCGCGGCCTCAACATCTCGTGGCAGTTCCGCTGGCTCGAGGACGCGCCGGCCGCGACCGCGGCCAAGGCCAAAAAAGGCGCGCGCGAGAAAGTCGCGGCCTGAGGCGCCATGAGGGTCGTCTCCCTCATCGCCTCCAGCACCGAGATCGTCTGCGCGCTGGGATTCGGCGACCACCTCGTCGGCCGCTCGCACGAATGCGATTACCCGGCCTCCGTCAGGGGCCTGCCCGTCTTGACCGAGGCCAAGATCAACGCGGCCGCCTCGAGCCGCTCGATCGACGAGCAGGTCAAGACGCTCCTCAAAGACGCGGTTTCGATCTACCGCGTCGACGGCGAGCGGCTGAAGGCGCTCACGCCCGACGTCATCGTGACGCAGACGCAGTGCGAGGTGTGCGCGGTGAGCCTGAAGGATGTCGAGGCGGCGATCGGGCGCGAGCTCGGCGTCTCGGCGAAGGTGGTCGCGCTCGAGCCGAACGCGCTCGAGGACGTCTTCAGCGACATCCGGAAGGTGGCGGACGCCCTGGGAGCCGAGGCGGCGGGCGAGGGCCTCATCCACCGCCTCCGGGCGCGCATGAAGGCCGTCGCCGATCGCGCGCGCGACCTGCCCAGGACGCGCGTCGCGTGCGTCGAGTGGCTCGACCCCCTGATGGCCGCGGGCAACTGGATGCCGGAGCTCGTGGCCCTGGCCGGCGGCGAGAACCTCTTCGGCGAGGCGGGCAAGCACTCGCCCCAGATGACGTTCGAGGCGCTCGCGGCCGCCGACCCGGACGTGATCGTCGCGCTGCCCTGCGGCTTCGATCTGGCCCGTACCCGGCTCGAGACGCAGGCGCTCCTCGGCCGGCCCGGCTGGGAGAAGCTGCGCGCGGTCCGGGAGCGCCGCGTCTACGCCGTCGACGGGAACCAGTTCTTCAACCGCCCGGGGCCGAGGCTCGCGGAGTCCCTCGAGATCCTGGCGGCGATCCTGCACCCCGACGAACTCGGGCGGGAGGTCCACGATGGGATGGAACGTCTTTGAGAAGCTGAAGGAGAAGATCACCGGCAAGACCGCGGAGATCGCGGCCAAGGCCGCGGTCGCGGCCGCGACGAAGCAGGCCGAGAAGGAAGGCGCCGAAGGCGCCATGCCCGACTTCAAGGAGCTCGAGAAGAAAGGCATGCTCGGGCAGTTCTTCCGGCACTGGAAAAACCCGGCCTTCCTGCAGCAGATCAAGGCCGTCGCCGCGCGCATGCAGGCGGCGGGCGTCGACGTGAAAGACCCGAAGGCGGTGCAGGCCTGGCTCGCCGAGCACCAAAAGGACCTCGAGTCCGGGACGCTCGGCCAAGGCGAGGCCAAGCAGGAGACGTTCGTGAAGACCGGCCCCGACATCGGCCGCAACGCCCCCTGCCATTGCGGAAGCGGGAAGAAATTCAAGAAGTGCCACGGCGCCTCCGCCTGAACTAGACGGATGCTCCCCGCCGCGCCGTTTCAGGACCGGCCCGGCGAGGCGACGCGCGTCGTATTCTACGACCCGAAGGTCGATCCCGGCTGGATCGACGAGCCCGAAGCGATCGCGGAGACGCTCACGGTCCGCGGCGGCTACCGCGTCCTCGATGAGCGCGCGCTCGACGAGTGGCTCGCCGTGCGGACCCGCGGCGACGCCGACGCCACGGTGCTCTTCAACCTCCACGGGCCCGCGATCGGACGCGACGACCGGCTCCTGGCCTTCATGCGCTCGGGAGGACGCCTGGTCTGGGCGGGATTCCCCCCGACGTTCCTCGGGCTCTCGTTCCGCAACATTCCCGAATACGACGCCGCGCCCGCCGAGACGACGGAGGAAGGCGTCCGGTGGGGCCTCCGCCCGGGCCGCCGCGGCGGGCACTACGGCGTGACCCCGGCGGCGAACGCGGGGACCGTCCTCGTCCGCCGAGGCGACGACGCGGTGTTCTTCTTCCTCAACTTAAATTCGGACAAGCCGTCCAGCGGCTTTCTGAAGCTCCACCACGGCATGGGCGCAGACTGGAGCGTGCTGTCGGAGGCCCTGCGCGTGGCGGGGTCGGGACTCGGGCCGACCCCGGACACGGAGCGGCTCATGCTCCTGTCCGAGGAACCCGCTCCCGCGGCGCCCGCGTCCCCGACCGGCGGCTCCTACGTGCGGTCCGGGGAGTTCCGCATCGCGCGCGAGAAAGCGCTCGAGAAGCTGCAGGCCTTCCAGCTCGCCGACCCGTCTCTGTTCTTGCTGCCTTTGGCCCGGGCCGCGGCCGCCGCCGGCGCGCGAGTCCTGCGAGTCGGCGCCGGCCTCGCGCGCATCACGGTCGAGCACGACGGCAAGCCGTTGCCGGCCGAGCGCGTGGCCGATCCGTTCGGGGCCCTGTTCGACCGCCGCGACGATCGCGCGGCGATCGAGACGGCCACCGCCGTCCTCGCCGTGCTCCGCGGGCGGCCCTCCTGGGTCGACCTGGAGTCCGGGGGAAAGCTCGCGAGGATCCGCAGCGCCACCGACTTCCGCCTCGGCGGCTCGGACCGCTCCAACCGCGTCACGGTGCAGTGGACGGTCGGCCAGCTTGATTTCTTCCGCGCCTGGGCGCTTCGGCGGAAGGCGCTGCGGGAGCTCCGGGACGCCTGCGGCACCGGCCGCCTCCGGGTGATCATCAACGGCGCCGAACGGCCTCCCGCCGAGCCTCCAGCGGAAGCGCCGCCCGACAAGGCGTTCGACAAGGGAGGCGTCCGCGGCAGGATTTACGGCGGGCCTACGGGGACGTTCGGCAGCCGGCTGGCGCTGCACTACCTGGGCGTCCGGTGCGCCGAGTCGAAGGCCTACACGGATCCGCGCGCTCTCGCCGGCTGGCTCGATTGCGATGACCTGACGCTTCCGGTTTCGCAAACCGGCGTCGTGCGCGACGAGAAGTTCGATGCGGCGCTCGCGAGCGTCCGCGAGCCCGGGCTCGAGCTGGTCGCTGAGACCGCGGCCGAATGGGCCCTGTTCTTCCCGAGCGCCGCGCGGCTCGTGTTCGAGGGCCAAGAGGCGACTTGGCGGCGGCACAACAGCTACAGGCACCGTCGGCATCCCGCCGATCTCTCCCCCACGTATCACATCCCTTTGGGCGAGGACCCGCTGTTAGCGCGCGCCGCGCAGTGGGCCTGGTTCATGCGTTGGAACGCCGAGCAACTCCCGGACACGCCGCTATGGATGGCGGCCGACGGCGGGGTCCTGACGCCTCGCCGGATCAACGAGCTCGCCGCCGAACGCGGCGAGCTGCGAGCCACATACCACCGGGGCGGCGGGGGCGCGGACGCCGCGACGACGCTATGGCTCGTTTCGAGCGGCGACATCCGCCAGGCCGAGGGCCTGGGCGCGCGTCCGCCGCGTTTCGTATCATAGGCGCATGGAGCCGCTCCGCATCGGCCAGTTCACCGCGCACCTGCTCTCCGACGGGCGGTTCAAGCTCGACGGCGGGGCGATGTTCGGCGTCGTCCCGCGCACGCTCTGGCAACGCACCGACCCGCCCGACGCGGAGAACCGCGTCGCCCTCGAGCTGGGCTGTCTGCTGATCCGGACGCCGCGAGGCAAGAACGTCCTCGTCGACACGGGGCTATCGTCGAAGTACGACGCCAACCCGAAGTTCACGCGTCTCTATGCGGTCGACCGGAAGTCCACGTTGCGGGACGCCTTGAAGGGACTCGGGCTCGAGCCGAGCGACATCCACTACGTGATCAACACTCACCTCCACTTCGACCACGCGGGCGGCAACACCGAGCTCGGAGCGGATGGCAGGCCGGCGCCACAGTTCCCGCAGGCTCGCTACGTCATCCAGAAGGAGGAGTGGGAGGACGCGCAGTCGCCGCACGAGCGCAACCGGGCGTCGTACCTGCCCGAGAACTACGCGCCGCTCGACGACGCCAAGGCGCTCGAGCTGGTGACCGGCGAGTACGAGCTCGAGCCCGGGCTCAAGGTGCTCAAGTCCGGCGGCCACACGCGGGGGCACCAATGCGTGATGATCGACTCGGAAGGGCAGCGCGCGATCTATTTCGGCGATCTCATCCCCACCATGTCGCACGTGCCGCTGCCGTGGATCATGGCCTACGACCTGTTCCCCGTGCACACGCTCGAGGCCAAGCGCGGGCTGCTCGCGCGGGCGCTGAAAGAGGACTGGACGCTCCTGTTCCAGCACGACCCGAGACAACGCGCGGGAAAGCTCGTGGAGCGGGACGGAAAGACCGTCGTCGTGCCGGTCTGACCCGTGACGCCCGCGTGACGCCCCTGTGACGATTCGCCTCCGGATAGGGTAGAATCGCCGCATGCGAACCCGATCGCTGGTCACGCCGCTCCTGTGCCTCATGCTCCTCTCCGCGTCCCGCGCGTCCGCCCAATTCGGCGAGACCACGCAGGACTTCGCCGCGTTCCGCGTCGCCTCGACCTTGCTTCCCCATGCCTTCCCGACCCGGCGCATGGCCGTCGGCGAGCTCACGGTGAAGGCCGTGCCGGCGTTCGTGACATTCGCCAATAAGGAGAATCTGCCCCTCCAGCAGGACCTGCGGGCGCGCGACCAGAAGGCGTCGGGCGTGGGCGCCGCGGTGTCCGTGAGCTACACGCTCTTCGAGAACGACTGGGGCTATTTCGGGATGGGCGCGCTCGGAGTCTACTTCAAGGCCAACGGCAAGCGGCTGACCCTCGGCTCCGCGCCGGCGGGCCTGTCCCCCTTGAGCTTCTACGGCGGCGAGACGCTCCGCGGCGGCCTCGGGGCCTTCACGCTCAACTGGGACCCGTTCAAGAGCAAGGAGGGCTTCCGCATGCCGATGCTCGTGGGCCTTTCCTACATGAGCCTCGACCAGTTCTCGGTGACCGACGCCGACCTGCCGGCCGCCTACTCGCCGACCGGAGCCGCCGCGCACATGCGCCTCAACGCCGACGTGAACCTCCGCTCGCTCGGGGCGGTGGCGGGCATCTCGCCCCAATTCGACGCGGGCAAGTGGCTTCGCTTCAGCCCGTTCGCCATGATCAGCGTCCCGCTCAAGAGGACGACGGACCGCGGCGAGCTCCGGAACACGACCACGGGGGCCCTACTGCCCACGCACTCGCAGCAGACGCGCGAGGTGATCCCGGCCCTTGGTCTCGAGCTGACCTACCGTCCGTGGGACCTGGGCATGCTCATCGTGCCGCCGATCCCGTACATGACGCGCGGCGCCGGCGCCTATACCCTGAAGCTGGCCAAGACCTTCGGCGGCCGGTGAGCTGCGTCTGAGGCCCGCCGCGCTGGCGGTCTTGCTGGCGGCCGGGTGCGCGAGCGCCCGGTTGCCTCCGGCGACGGGCCCGCGAGTGGCCCTCTTCCCGTTCGCGAACGAGTCGCTCGACCTCGACGCCCCGCGGCTCGCGCGCGAGGCGACGGCGGCGCGGCTGCGGGAGAAGGGCTATCGCGTCCTGGACGCGGATCGCGTCGACGCCGCCCTCAAGGACCTCGGCTTCACCGACGGCGGACAGCTCGGGGCGCTGCCGCTGCCCACGCTCGCCGCCGAGCTGGGGGCGGATCTCTACGGCTTCGGCACGGTCTCGGAATACGTCGTGCAGAGCGCCGTCGCGCTGACCCGGCGCGCGGTCGCGCTGACCCTCCGTTTGACCGACCCTGAAGGCAGGATTTTCTTCCGGTCATCGGGCGCCGTTCAAGAGTCGAGCGCGGGCACGGAGGCCGCGGGCGCGCTCGTGGAGCATCTCGCCAGAAAGGCGGTTCGCGCGGGGGAGCTGAAGGCGGAGACGGACGAGGCGGCGAAGCGGCTGCTCGAGAAGCTCCCGGCGGCTCGCTAGGCCGGGATCCGGACGTCGCGGTCGATGTCGTCGAGGCAGCGGCGCCGGTGCAGGCTCTCGGCGCCTTCCTTGATCACGCCGAGCTCGGTGTCCATCGTGCGCGCGAGCCAGCGGCGCAGGACCGGCTTGAGGAACTTGAACGGCAGGGAAAGCAGGTAGTGCTCGTCGTGGATGAGCAGCGTCCCGCCGGAGACCGACCGGAGCTGGAAGCCGCCGGTCACGCGCTTGAACGGGCCGCGCAGCATCTCGCTGCGGTAGCCGCCGTCCTGCGTGTACTCCATCCGGAAGACGCCCTTCCACGGAAGCCCGAAGTAACGGCCCGTCACCTCGGCGACTCCGGTCTGCTTGTCGGGGTACGTCACCGAGCACTGATCGACCTTCTGCTCGTAGTCCGATAGGCGGGAGAGATCCCGGAGATACTCCGAGACCCGCTCGCGCGGGGCGCTGACGAGGATGCTGCGAGTGACGCTTAGCATTAAAGTGGAGCGGGCGAGCGGAATCGAACCGCCGTCTGATCCTTGGCAAGGACCCGTTCTACCATTGAACCACGCCCGCAAAGGCGCTACAGCGTTGGTATTATATCAAAACACGGACCATGAAGGACGAGCACATCCATGCCGTCGTACGGAGCCTCCGGCGGACGATCCGCGCCTGGCGCCCGCCCGCGGTCGGCGTCATCGCCGAAACCGAGGACCCGTTCCTCGTGCTCATCTCGACCCTGCTCAGCCTGCGCACGAAGGACGCGGTCACGGACGCCGCGTCGAAGAAGCTGTTCGCGGTCGCCAAGACGCCGCGCGCGATCGCCGCGATCAGGACGGCGCGGCTCGAGCGCCTGATCTACCCCGCATGCTTCTACCGCGTGAAGGCGCGGACGCTCAAGACGGTCTGCCGGCTGCTGCTCGAGCGCCACGGCGGGCGGGTCCCGGACACGCTCGAGGCGCTCCTCGAGCTGCCGGGCGTCGGGCGCAAGACGGCGAATCTCGTGATCACGCTCGGCTTCGGGAAGCCGGGGATCTGCGTCGACACGCACGTGCACCGGATCTCGAACCGATTGGGCTACGTGAGGACGCGGAACGCCGATGAAACGGAAGACGCGCTTCGGGCGAAGCTGCCGAAGCGCTATTGGATGGAATTTAACGATCTGCTGGTTCCCTACGGGCAGAACCTATGCCAGCAGGTCTCGCCGTGGTGCAGCCGCTGCGGCGTCGCAAAGTACTGCGCCAAGGTCGGCGTCGCCCGCAGGAGGTAGAGAAAGTAAAGTGGGGACGGTCCCCACTTCACTTTCTTGCCTCGGCCTGGTTTCCCAAGCTCAAAGTCAGATCGGGCGCGTCAGCGCATCCTTGGGGCGTCGCGAGGAGCGGCGGCCGCCTTTGGCCGCGCGCCGCGTCCGGCGACGCTGACGTCGGGCGCGCCGGACCACCGAGCCCACCTCGCCCGTCTCGACGCCGAAGGTGGAGCCCTCGCTCGTCTCCACCGCGGGCGCCGCGCGCTCGGGGATCTCCTCGGGAGGGCGTTGCCGCGCCGGCCGCCGGAGCTCGCGCCCCAGCTCCAGTTCCTCGTGCTCCAGCTCTCCTCCGGCGAGCTCCTCGGCCATCAGCTCCTGGCGATCTCCCTCGTTGCGGATCTTCGGTCTCTCCGGGCCCATGGGCTTGCCCTCCTTCGCGTTAAGGATAGATCGGCCCGCGGGCCCTCCGTATAGGTGTCCTGTAACAACGGGGTCTAGTTCATTTCCGGCCGACGACGTCGAGCATCATCGGCGAGATGATGAGCGAGTCGCGGTCCCGCTTGGCGGCGAGCCACTCGCGCCGGAAGCAGGCCGCGCGGGCGGGCGTGAACGGCGGGAACTTCGCGATACGGTCCAGATACCCGACGAAATAGTCCTCGAGCCACTTCCACACGTCCGACCCCGGTCGGCCGACTTTCACGTGCGGGACGATCTCGTGAACGCGCAGCCCGGCGCGGCGAAACAGCTTCGGGAGGCGCCCGGCGACGTTCAGGTCGCCGCCTTGGGACGCGAACCAGGCGCGGTCCGCGGTGACGAGGTAGCGCCACGAAGGCAGACGCGGATAGATCGCCACGCTGTCGCGGTGGTAGTCCTCGATCGCCAAAAACCCGCCGGGCTTGAGCGCGCGCGCGAGGCGCGCGAGGTGCTCCTCCACCCTCGGCAGGAAGAGGAAGACCCAGCGCGCGAAGATCAGATCGTAGGCGTTCTTCTCCAGCGGCGCGTCGAGAAGGTCCCCCGCCAAGAGCCTCACGTGATCGAAGCCGCGGCCGCGCAGCTTGCGGCGGAGGTAGGCGAGGTAGCGCGGCGAGCGCTCGACCGCGTCGAGCCTCCCGCCTCGCCCGCGCACCCGGGCGGCCAGCGGCAGGAGCACGGTGCCCGTGCCGGGCCCGACCTCGAGGCACTTCCAGCCCGGGCCGACGCCGAGGCGGTCGAAGAGGCCCTCCGTCATGTCGCGCCAGACGCCGGCCTGGAAGGCCAGCCGCCTCACCTCGTAGGAGGAGTCGCCGAGGATGTACTCGTATTTCGCCACGCGGGAACCGGGCCGCATTCTAGTACGATCGCCCCACGCGTCGCTAGGCCCACTATCCTGGCCCACGGGACCCTAGGACCCACCACATGTCGCGGTCGTTTCCCTAGAATCCGAGCCTCTGGAGACCCGGCGCCAGGGCGCGCCCCCGTCTCTATATAAGGGAAGAGGCTAACATGACTACTGTGCTTCGCGTGTTCTTGGCAGCGGCGCTCCTGTTGGGGCCGGCGCCTTCGGCCTGGGCGCAACGCATCGCGATCCCGTCGGCGGTGGCCGGCGTCCGCGTGCTGGCGCTCCCGGCGACCCCGGTCGCGCCGCTCGACATCGGCAACGCGACGCTGCGCAACCCCTTCCCGCTCTCGGCGCCCGTCGCCCGGGTCATGGCTCCGGTCGCCGCGTCCCCGATCGCCGTCGACCTGGCGCTCCCGCGAACCGCGGCCGCCGGCCTCGCGTCCGCGGGCAGCGTCGAGCGCCACCCGGTGCTCGAGGTGCTCAACACGCTCCAGCGTGCCGGCGTCGCGCTGCCCGAAGCCCTCGACGGGCCGGCCGACGCGGCCCGGCTGCGGCAGGCCGCCGAGGCGTTGCCTCCGGGCGGAGCCCGCGACAGCATCCTCAAGCTCGCGGACGCCGCCGCGACCCCGCCCGGGCTGGCCCGCCAGTTCGCCCTCGACCAGCTCTTCGAGAACGGCGTCCGCCCGGCGGTCCCGACGGCCGCGCCGATGCCCTCGCTCGGCTTCTGGGACCGCCTCGCCCGCTTCCCCCTCCTGCCCGCTCCCGTGCGGCGCCTCGCCGAGGAGCGCGCGAGCGCGAAGGCGCCCAAGCCCGAGCCCGCCTCTCCCGACGCGTACAAGGTGCGCGCCGACCGCCTGCGCTGGGTGCCCGACGCGGGCCTCCTCGAGCAGGCCCAAAACCTCCCCAAGATCGAGAAGGAGATCGTCGGTCAGGACCTCGGCCTCGAGGCGCTGCGCTGGGGCCTGCGGATGGAAGGCAAGGGACACAACGTCATCCTGACCGGGCCCGACGGGGCCGGCCGCGAGACGGCGGTCCGCCACATCCTCGCCGAGGTCGCGCCGAAGCTCGCGACGCCCAACGACCTCGTCTCGGTCACGAACTTCGAGAACCAGGAGCAGCCGCTCGTCCTGGAGGTGCCGGCCGGCAACGGACCCGCGCTCGAGAAGGGGCTGTCCGAGCTCTTCAACGGGCTGCGCCAGACGCTGCCGCTCGCGCTCAACACCGGCCCCGCGGCGGCGCAGAAGAAGGCGATCCACGACGCCTACGAGCAGCAGGCCGCCGCGCGCGAGACCGAGTTCAAGGAGGCGATCGGACAGACCCGCCTCGCCGGCGGGCGCTTCGGCCTCTACGTGCAGCCCCAGCAGGACGGGGAAGGCCGCGCCTCGCTCGCGATCGCCCCGACGTTCCAGGGGCAGCCCGTGCCGAAGGGCGCCGAGAAGGAGCACATCCAGCAGAGCCATTTCACCCAGCAGGAGTGGGACCAGGCGCAGGCCGAGCTACAGCAGGTCGCCCAGCAAGTGATGACCCACTACGTCCGCCTCGCGGAGCAGACCGCCCACGAGCACGCGGCGGCGCACCAGCAGATGTCCAAGATCGACGACGCCGCCGCGCTCGAGGTCGTCAGCGCCCTCGGCTCCGGCCTGCGGAGCCTCGTGAGCACGCCCGCCCCGCACGACGACGCTCGCCACGCCGAGCTCGACAAGCGCGCCAAGCAGCTCATGGAGGAGTACCGCCGCACCAACGGCTCGCGGCAGATCGGACCGTTCTTGGCGGTCATCCGCATGGCGCAGACCCCGATGGGCACGCTGCCCATGCCGCAGCTCAACAAGGACGGGCAGCCCGTCACGCAGGAGCTCCTCGAGGGGATGCTCGCGTCGGGCGAGCTCACGCCCGAGTCCTGGGGCCGGCTCCAGCAGGAGATCAAGGCCTTCGCCGGCGAGTACCGCAAGGGGCTGGCGCGGCTCGCCCAACAGCTCGCGGTCGAGCACCAAGCGCTGCACGCGAACGACCCCGCGCCCACGGCGGCGGAGCGGCGGGCCGACGAGTGGGTCCGCGAGCTCTTGAGCCGAGTCGCCGCGGCGCGCGAGGGCTTCCTCCCTCAGCGCGAGGAAGGCGGCCACCCGCTGGCGAAGATGATGGCGGCGCGGCGGACCGATCCCACGGAGGCGTTCCGCGTGAAGACCCTGGCGACGAACGCGCCGGGCGGCGGCGCGCCGGTGATCTTCGAGCGCACGCCCACGTTCGAGAACCTGATGGGCTCGGTGCAGGACTCGCAGCGCGTGATGATGGTTCCCGGCGCGGGCATGGTGAAGGCGGACTCCGAGGGCGGCCCGATGCTCAAGGCGGGCTCCTTCATCCGCGCCAACGGCGGCTTCCTCGTGCTCGACCTCATGGACGTGCTCCGCGAGCCGGGCGCCTGGCAGGCGCTCATGCGAGCGGTCCGCACGGGCCAGGCGGAGATCGCCGAGGGCGGCGTCTCCGGCGTGCTCCTCGGCCGCAGCGAGAAGCGCTACGCGGTGCAGGCCAAGGTGAAGGTGGTCCTCATCGGCTCGCCCGCGCTCAAGATGATGCTCGCCGAGCACGATCCGGACTTCAAGAGCCACTTCAAGGCGGAGGCGCAGTTCGAGTCCGCCATGGACATCACGCTCGAGAGCGTCGCGGGGACGATCCAGTTCCTCCGCCGCCTGGCCGCCGACGCGACCAGCGGCGTCCTCGAGCTGACGCGCGACGCGATCGTCGAGGTGCTCCAGTACAGCGCCCGCAAGTCGGGGTCCAACGAGAAGCTGTCCGCGAGGTTCAAGCCGATCCTCGACCTCGTCGCCGAGGCGACCTACTGGGCGAAGGAGGCCGGGCGGGCGCAGGTGACCGGAGCCGACGTCGCCACCGCGATCCGCAAGCGCTGGGACTTCGAGGGCCGGATGCGCCGGCGGATGCAGGAGGGCTACTGGAAGGACGTCTTCCACATCCAGACCGAGGGCGCGGCGGTCGGCCAGATCAACGCGCTGACCGTTTACGGCGGCGAGTTCGGCGTGCCGACGCGCGCGACCGTGGTCGTCGAGGCGGGCAAGAACGGCGTCACCGGCCTCGACCGCAACGCGGGCTGGTCCGGCCCTTCCTATATAAAGGGCCTCGAGACGCTGAAGAGCTTCCTCGCCCACGAGTTCGGCCAGGAGAAGCCGCTGCCGTTCGAGGTCCGCGTCTCGAAGGAGCAGCTCTACGGCGGCATCGACGGGGACTCCTCCACGTCGACCAACATCTACGCGACGCTGTCGGCGCTCTCCAAGACGCCGATCAAGCAGGCGATCGCCATCACGGGCTCCTCCGACCAGTTCGGCAACGTCCAGGCGATCGGCGGCGTGAACCAGAAGATCGAGGGCTACTTCGACGTCCTAACCGCCAAGCTCAAGGCGGCGGGCAAGGAGCTCGACGGCTCGCACGGCGTGATCATCCCGGCGACGAACATCCCCGAGCTCATGCTCCGCCAGGACATCGTCGACGCGATCAAGGCCGGCAAGTTCAACGTCTGGGGCGTCACGGACGTCCGCCAAGGCATCGAGATCCTGACCGGCGTCGCCTACCCCGAGATCAAGCGTCGGATCGACGAGCGCGCGGACGCGGTCCGTAAAGGCCGCAAGGCCCCGGTCGTCGAATAGGCCTAGGACGCAGGTAGTCCGTAAGGCCCGCGCCCCGAACGACGCGGGCCTTTACGCTTATGTCGATGCCTCTCCCGGCCGCGGCGGCCGCTATGCTGCTCTTCGCCCTTTCCGCCCGCGCGGACGACGGCGAGCTCGCGAGGCATTTCGGCGAGGCGCTGACTCGGGTCGATGCCTGGTCCTCGCGCCCGAGGCCCGCGGTCCCGCCGCCGCCGGTCATCCCGCGCGGGTTCCACCTCGTGAGCGAAACGGAGCGCGTCGCCTGCTACAGCCGCGACCCGAAGGAGCGCGTCGACGCGAAGAAGGTGCAAAAGAACCTCGAGCGCTTCGAGCGCCTGCTCGGCGAGACCGTGACGGTGAAGGTGCACTACTTCCACCACGAGCACGCCGCCGAGATCTCGGCGGTCACGGGCCGCTACGCCTCGGGGGTCGCCTACCCCGAGACCGGCGTCGTCCACTCGACCGATAAGGTGCACGAGCACGAGCTCGTCCACCTCGTCTCAATGAAGATCGGCGACCCGGGCAAGTTCTTCACGGAAGGCCTGGCCGTGGCTTTCGACGAGGGCGGGCGCTGGGGCGGACGGAAGGTGAAAGACGTCGCGCGCGGCTGGCTGAAAGCCAACCCGCAGCTACGCTCCCTCGACCGCCTTTCGGCCCGCTTCGAGCGGCTCGACGAGAACGCCGCCTACCCGATCGCCGGCTCCTTCATGAAGCCGCTCGTCGACAAGCACGGGCCGCGCGTGGTGGCCGATTTCTTCCGCCGGTCGAAGACGACCCCCTGGAAGGCCGCCTTTCGCGAGGCGTTCGGCGTCACCGCCGAGCAGGCCGAAGCCGCCTGGCTCGACGATCTCGGCTTCGACCAAGCGCCGTGAATGTAACATTGCGGTGTCTTGACAAATTAGTGAACCGGGGCCATCCTAACTCCCACGACATCCTTGGCTGGCACGCCGGTGATGTAGCCGTTCCTACCGACTGGCCGGCGCGAGACCGATAAGGGCAAACCCGGGGCGACCCGGGGGCGCAATGCCGCGGCGCTCTCGACGAGCGGGCCGTGGCTGCCGAAGCAGACGTTGCATCGCGCCGAATGCAAGCGTCACGAGCACGGGCTTTGCCGTCCGTCGCCCGCCGGGGGGTCGCTTCCTTATTGACCCTGGCGGCGGCCGTGTGCGCCCTTCCCGCCGCCGGCGAGATCACCTCCAACTCCACCTTCACGGGCTCGATGGCGCAGGACCGGCATTTCGCGGCCACCACGCGGCTGCCCGACGGACGCGTCCTGCTCACGGGCGGCATGGGCGGCCCCGGCGTCCGGGCGACCGCGGAGATCTACGATCCCGGCTCGGGCCTCTGGTCCTCCGCGGGCACCATGAGCACGCCGCGCTTTCACCACGCCCAGGTGCTCCTCCAGGACGGCCGGGTGCTGGTCGTCGGCGGGGACCCGGCCGGCAACTCGTCCTTGGCGTCCGCGGAGATCTACCACCCGTCCTCCGGCACGTGGACGACCGTGAACTCGATGGCGTCGGCGCGCCGCGGCCTCACCGCGGTTCTGCTCGACGACGGCCGCGTGCTCGCCGCCGGCGGCGACAACGGCCCCTCGACCACGATCTGGCAGACGGCCGAGATCTACGACCCAGGAACCGGGCTCTGGACCTCGGCCGGGAGCATGTCCGCCGGCCACCGCTACGGCCGCGCCTTACGCCTCCTCGATGGACGCGTGCTCGTCGTCGGCGGAGAGACGGGAAGCGGCGTCGGCTCTCCCACGGGAGCGACGGACGTCTACTCGCCTTCGTCGGGTACGTGGACGACGGCCGGGAGTTTCCCCAGTCCCGCGTACCTGCAGGCCGTGGCGCTGCTTCCCGACGGCCGGGTGCTGTGCGCCGGCGGCGCCAATGGAGGCAGCGGGATCTCCGGCGCCGCCCTGTTCAACCCGGCCACCCTGGCCTGGACCGCGACGGCGAGCCTGGGGCTCGGGCGCATGAACCACCAGGCGGTGCTCCTGCCCAGCGGCCACGTGCTCATGATGGGCGGAGAGCCACTGGCCACGACGGCCTCCGTCGAGATCTTCGATTCGACGGCCGGGGCGTGGAGCTCGCTCAGCCCGATGCTGACGGCGCGCGGACGGTTCTCGGCCACGCTGCTCGCGTCCGGCGCGGTGCTGGCCGCCGGCGGAGAGGGTTTGACCTCGGCGGAGCTCTACTCCGTCACGGTCTCGACCACGCCGGGATTGCCGGCCGCGCCCTCGGGCCTGACCCGTCTCGGCCTCACGACCAGCTCCATCGAGTGGGCGTGGACCGACAACTCGAACGACGAGACGGGCTTTCGCGTCATGAGCGGCACGATCAGCCTCTCCGGCGACCTCGCCGCGAACGCGACCGCGTGGAATCAGACCGGGCTCGCGATCAACGCCCCTTACGGACCGACCTTCGTCCAGGCGTTCAACAGCTCGGGCACGGCGAACTCCCTGCCGGCGACGCGTTGGACCGCCACGGCGATCCCCGGCTCCTTCGCCGCCGCCGGGCACGTGTCGAGCGCGACGCTGTCGTGGACGGACAACGGCAACCCGCCCGGCACGCGCTACGATGTCTACCGCTCCACGATCTACCCCCCGGGCGTGCTCGTCGCGAGCCCGACGGCGACGGCCTGGGCCGACACAGGCCTGCCGGGCCCGACCACATATTGGTACCGCGTGCAGGCCCGCAACGGCGACGGCACCTATGCCGCCGCGACCGTCTCGCTGTCGATCGTCGCCGGGGCCGTCGACAGCGCGCCGGTCGCCGCGACGGCGTTCGCGGGCAGCGCCCTCAATACGCACTCGATTCGCTGGTCTTGGAGCGACAACTCCAATAACGAGGCCGGCTACCGCGTGATGAGCGGCGCGACGAACCTGTCCGGCGACCTACCGCCCAACTCCACCTCGTGGACCCAGGGCGGCCTGTCCACCAACACTCTCCGGGGACCCTATTTCGTCCGAGCCTTCAGCGCCGCCGGAGCCGCCGACTCACCCGCGGCCTCCCGCCATACGTTCGCGGCGCCGCTGTCGACAATGCCGATCGCGGCGGTCGGTCCCACGACCATCAAGCTCGAGTTCTCGGATCCCCATGAGTACCCTGGGCCCGGGAATCCCGGATCGACGTCTTGGGAGACGGAACTGTCGACCGGAGGGCCGTTCGTCTTCATCGGGTCCGGCACGTTCCTGTGGGCGGGCGCGACGGTGAGCGGACTGGCCCCCTCGACCGCCTACCAACTCCGGACGCGACTGAAGAACGGAGACGGGATCTTCACCGCCTACACAGGACCCGTGAGCGCCATGACGCTCCCGGCCGGCTTTCCGATCGCGCCCTCCGGATTCGAGGCCAGCCCGGACAGCACGGGCACGATCCGCTGGCGCTGGCGCGACAACGCTTCCGACGAGCTCGGCTACCGCGTCCTGCGCGGGACGATCAACCTCTCCGGAGACTTGCCCGCGAGCACGACCCCCGCGTGGGTGATCGAGTGGGTGGAAACCGCGCCGGGCCCGAACCTGCCGGTCGGACTCGGCACGACCGTCGAGGCCTTCAACGCCACCGGGACGGCTCGCGTCGCGGACCCGGACTGCAACAAGCCCGCCCCGGAGGGCTGCCACACGGGGGCCGCTCATCCCGAGAACATCCGATTCACAGCGCTCTCGTCCAGCTCCTTCAGAGTGGATTGGGACTACGCCGGCAATGACCCGGCCCGGACCACCTATGAAGCCGGATTCGCGATCTATCCGCCAGGCTTCGACCCACCGCAATGGCCGCTCACCGTTTCCAGCGCGAACTACCGCGTCTATGAGGCCGCGCCGGCGGGCGCTTACCGTCTCTTCTTCAATGCCTTCAACGGTGACGGAACCGCTTTCGGCGGCAGCGACTATGCCGACTACACGTTCCCTGGCTCTTCCGCTCCGGTCGCCCCGTCGGCGTTGACCGGAAGCGCGCTCGACACCGGCAGGATCCGGTGGACGTGGACCGACAACGCCTCCGATGAGATGGGTTACCGCGTGATGAGCGGCACGATCGCCGTCTCCGGGGATCTACCGGCGGGCGCCACGTCGTGGCTGCAAACAGGTCTCTCCACGAACACGCAGTACGGACCTTACGCCGTCCGCGCCTTCAACGGAGGCGGAGCGGCCGACTCCACGGCGGCGAGCCGCTACACCCTCGCCGCCATCCCACTGAATCTCAGCGGCGCGATACTCGACTCGAGCATGACGGTGACATGGCCCACCGCGGGGAACCCACCCGGCACGATCTATGATCTCCAGATCGCCGTCGAGTACAACCTCTTCGACGAGGATTTCCCGACCAGCAGCGCCACCTGGACCACCATCCAACTGAGTTCCGCGGCTCCCTCCCTCGTGTACGTCGCGACGCGCTCCGCGCAGGTGTCGTTCCGGGCCGGCGCGATCAACGGCGACGGGGTCCATTCCGGCTACGACCCCGGACCCGTGTACTCGGCCTCCCTCTTCTGGTTGAACACGTTCGCCTCGTTCCAAGGGACCGCGCTCGGCCCCAACTCGATCCGGTGGTCGTGGAACGACGAGTTCACCGGCGAGGCCGGCTACCGGGTGATGCAAGGAACGGCCAGCCTCTCGGGCGACCTGGCCCCCAACACGACGTTCTGGATCCAGACGGGACTGCTGCCGGGCGTTTCCTACGGGCCGATCCGCCTCCGGGCGTTCGGCTCGCCGGGCTGGGAGGACTCGCCGCCCCTGACGGTCACGACGTCGTCCGGGACAGCCCCGGTCGCTCCGGCGGGCTTCGGCGGGATCGCGCTCGATACGGACAAGATCCTGTGGACCTGGACGGACAACGCGTCCGACGAGGCCGGCTATCGGGTCATGGCCGGGACGACCAGCCTCTCGGGCGACCTGCCTCCCGACACGACCTCCTGGCTCCAGGCCGGCCTCCTGCCCAACCGCCTGGCAGGGCCGCTCTTCGTGCGCGCCTTCAACGCGGGCGGGACGGTCGACTCCAGCACGGCGTCCCGTCATTCCCTCGCGCAGGTGCCGGCCGGCCCGACGTTGTTGACCGTCGGCGTAAGCAGCATCTCGGTGACATGGGGCGCCAACGGCAATCCCGCGTGGCCGGCCGCGCCTCCCGCGGAGGCCACCGTGTGGGAGCTGCAGCGCTCCACCGGCGGGCCGTTCGCCGCGGCCTTTGTGGGTTACTCGGCCTCGACCTTCACTCAATCCGGCCTCAGCTCCAACTCGACCTACACGTGGCGGATGCGGGCTCAGAACGGCGATGGGATCTGGACGGGCTTCGGGGGCGTCCTCACGGTCGTCACGTTGACCGCGCCGCCCGCGGCGCCGACGGGATTCGACATCTGGGACGCGACCGTCAACTCGGTCCTGTGGTATTGGAGCGACAATTCCGGCAACGAGGACGGCTTCCGGGTCCTGTTGGGCACGGTGAGCCTATCGGGCGACCTGCCCCCCGGCACGACGCGGTGGACGCAACTCGGGCTGTCGACCAACTCGACGGTGGGCGCGCTCAAGGTCCGGGCCTTCAACGCGGGCGGGGCCGCGGACTCGAACCTCCGGACGGGCTACGCCCGCGCGGTGCCGCCCTTCGGGCTGGCGGCCGACGCGGTCCACGTCACGAGCGTGACGCTGTCGTGGCAGCCGGGCTCCAACCCGACCTGGACGACCTGGATCCTCGATAAGTCGACGTTCGCCCCCATCGTCGGCTTCCCGCACATCTTGGTCAGCCCCGGCCCCACGGTCTTCACGTCGACGGGGCTGACGCCGGGCACGAGCTACTACTTCGAGGTGTACGCGATCAACGTGAACGGGATCGCCACCACGCGCTCCACCTTGTGGGTGCAGACCCTGGAGACGACGCCGCTCGCGCCGAGCGGCTTCGAGGGCTCGGCGATCGATACGGGTAAGATCCGCTGGACCTGGACCGACGGCTCGACGAACGAAGCCGGATTCCGCGTCATGGCCGGAACGACGGACGTCTCGGGATATCTCCCTCCCAACACGACGGCTTGGCTGCAAACGGGCCTCGAGGTGAACACGGGCTACGGGCCTTATCTCGTGCGGGCCTTCAACACGGGCGGGACCGCCGACTCCAACTCCGCGAGCCGCTACACGCTCGCCGGGGCGGCGGCGGTCGCGCAGCCTCCGACCCCGTTCCACTTCCTCGCGCCGGCGAGCACCCGCACGGAGATCGGCGTGAGCTGGAGCACGGCGGGGAATCCGCCCGGCACCATGTATGAGCTGCAGCGCTCGACGAACGGGCTGGGCGGGCCGTACGCGGCCCTCGCCACGTCGACGTCGACCTCCTACCGGGACGCGAGCCCGGAAGTCACGACCTGTTTCGTGACCGCCGTGGCCTACCAGGTGCGCGTCCTCAACGGCGACGGCATCGCCGCGACCGGCTCGCCGGGCAACCTCCAATACGTCCCGGCGCCCGCCTCGCCGAGCGGCTTCCGCGGAACCGCCGCCGGTCCGGACTCGATCCTGTGGGTCTGGTACGACAACGCGTGCAACGAAACGAACTATCAGGTGCGATCCGGGACGACCAACATCTCCGGCAACCTCGGGCCGGGCGCCACGACCTGGCTCCAGACGGGGCTCGCGCCGAACACGCTCTACGGCTCCTACGACGTCATGGTCGAAGGTCCGAGCGCCAACTGGGCCTCGATCAACGCGTCGCGCCGCACGCTCGCGCGGACTCCGGCGGGCCTCGCCGCGATCGCCGCGACCTCGATGACGATCACCCTGGGCTGGTCGGCGAACGACAACCCGGCAGGGACCGTGTACCGGCTCGAGCGCTTCAACGGAGCGAGCTTCGACCAGATCGCGTCGACCACCGGCCTTTCCTTTAGAGACGCGGGGCTGACGCCCTCGGCGACCTACCAGTACCGGGTCCGCGCGGAAAACGGCGACCAGGTAGCGACGTCCTACGCCGGCCCCGCCGTCGCGAGCACGCTCGCCGAGGAGATGCCGCTCGCGCCGACGAGCTTCTCGGGGGTCGCCCTCGGCGCGGCGGCGATCCGGTGGAGCTGGACGCCGGGCTCGACCAACGAGAGGGGCTTCCGCGTGATGAGCGGCACGATCAGCGTGTCGGGCGACCTGCCGCCGGGTACCACGACCTGGCTGCAGGCAGGCCTAGGCCCGAACGCGTTCAAGGGCCCCTACGTCGCGCGCGCGTTCAACCTCGGCGGGACCGCCGACTCGGGACAAGCGTCGCGCGCCACCCTCGCCGCCCCGCCGTCGGGCCTCGCGGTGACCGCCGTCTCTTCGACGAGCGTCTCGCTGACCTGGGGCGCGGCCGGCAACCCCGCGGGGACCACCTACCAACTCCTGCGCTCCACGGGCGGCGGCGCGTCGGTCGCTTTCAGCGGCGTCGTGACGAGCTACGCCGACTATGGGTTGACGCCTTCGACGCTCTACGCGTACCAGCTCCAGGCGGTCAACGTCGAGGGCGCCTTCACCGCCGGCCCCTCGACGGCCGTCGTGACCGGCGCGCTGCCCGCCGCCGCGCCGCCGAGCGGCTTCGCCGGCACGCCGCTGTCGAGCACTCGCATCCTCTGGACCTGGACCGACAACTCGGGCAGCGAGGCGGGCTATCGCGTGATGCTCGGCGCCGCCAACGTCTCGGGCAACCTGCCGCCCGACACGACCGCCTGGCTCCAACTCGGGCTCGCGACGAACACGTGGGTCGGCCCGTACCGCGTGCAGTCGTTCAACGCGGGCGGCGTGACGGAGTCCGGCCCGGCCTCCGCGGCGACGTTCGCGGCGACCCCGGCCGATCTCCTGCCGTCCTCGGTCTCGCCCAACTCCGTCTCCGTCGCCTGGACCGCGAACGGGAACCCGGCCGGGACGCGCTACGCGTCGGCCCGGGCGACGACGCCGGGCGGGCTCGCGTACGACCCGGGCCTCGCCTCGGTCGCGACCACGGCGGCCTTCGGCGG
>JACQPK010000178.1 GCA_016207565.1 Elusimicrobiota bacterium | reverse complement strand
GGCCTCCGCAGGCTCGCGCGGTCGCGAGCCGAGGACAGAGCGGCCGCGCCGACGCGGCCGCGTACCCGCCGAGCCACCCCCCGCTCCGGCCGCCGCCCCCGCTGTGACGCCGTAACCTCAGGGCAACCCGGCCCGCATCATGCGGAGAAAGACCTCGCCGATCTTGGGGTCGAACTTCCCGTCGTGCAAGTCGCGCTCGATCTCGGCGAGGGCCGCCTTCGTTTCCCAGGGCTCGTGATACGAGCGCCAGGCCGTGAGGGCCTCGTACTCGTCGCAGATGTGGATGACGCGGGCCAAGACGGCGATGTCGGCGCCTTTGACGCCCTTGGGATAGCCGGCGCCGTCGAAGCGCTCGTGATGCTGGGTCACGGCGGCGAGGATGGTGTCGTTGATGGGAAGCCCGAGCTCGCGGAGGACGGGCTCGGCCTCCTCGGCGTGGGAGCGCAGCGCCTCCCGCTCGGTCGGGGCGAGGTCTCCGGCGCGGTTGCGCTTGGAGAGGAGCGTGTCCGGGACGTTCTTCTTTCCGATGTCGTGGATGTAGCCGGCGAGGAAGGCGTCTCGGCGCTCGCGCTCTCCGAAACCCATGGCGTCGGCGAGGGCGGCGGCGAGCGCGGCGGTCACCTGGCCGTGGCCGATGGAGCCCTCGGCGGCCTCGAGCGGGAGGATCGAGTCGACGGGAAGGCGGACGAGCGCCGCCAGCTCCTCGTAGAGCCGGGCGACGGGGCGCGGGATGCGGGCGACGTCGTCGAGCGGGTCGCGCATCCCGAGGACCTCGAAGGCGGCGACGCCGTTGCGCTTGCCTTTGATCGGCAGGTGCGCGTGGTCGTCGCCGGAAATCATGACGCGGCCCATGGACTGGTGGATCTCGTCGGCCTTCTTCGGCTCGAGCTCGAGGGCGCGGCGTTCGTAGCCCAGGGCCCGGTCGCGCTCGCCGAGGAGCGCGCAGATCTCGGCGGCGCGGAGGCAGTGCTCGACCCGGGGAGCGAGACGGAGGAGCTCGTCGAGCGCGGCGAGGTTGTCCTCCAGCCGCTGCGCCTCCGTGGGCGACATGCCGTTGCGGATGCGGCGCGTGTGGAACCAGCGGGAGATCTGCTCGTGCGTCTTTTCATCGACGCAGACGCCGCCGATCGGGCACTTGGCCTGCAGGCGGGAGGCGAGGTTCACCGTGTCGCCGATGGCGGTGTAGTTCTTGCGGTTCTCGGAGCCCATGAGCCCGACGAGGGCCGGGCCGGTGGCGATGCCGACGCGCATCTTCCACGGGAAGTCGCGCTGGGCCATCCGGGCCTGCATCTTGAGCCCGGCGAGCGCGGCGAGGGCGGACTGCTGCTCGGCGAAGTAGGGCACGCCGAACTCCGCCATGAGCCCGTCGCCGATGTACTTGTCGAGGTGGCCCTTATACAGCGAGAGGATCGGCTCCATCGAGGTGAAGAGCCGGTTGAGATCGCGGACGCTCGCCTCCGGCGCGACGGTCTCCATGTGCTGCGTGAAGTTCTCGAGGTCGGCGAAGAGGACGCTGATCTCGCGCTTCTCGTTGCGGAGCTGCCGGTTGATGACGAGCCGCGCGACGAGCGGGTCCATCGTGTAGTGGAGCACCGCCTCCACCTTCGTCTTGGTGCCCTCGAGGACGAGGTTCTTCTCCTCGAGGCGCTGGTTCGTGGCCTTGAGCTCCTCCTGGAGCTCGGTCAGCTGCTCGAGCGCCCGGCGCGCCTTGCCGAACCGGACGCGGAGCTGCTCGGTCATCGCGCCGACGAGCGCCCCGGTGAGGACCAGCACGCAGCCCCATACCACGACGTATAGGTAGAGCGCCTGGTGGCTCATCTCCTGGCTGAAGCTCCCCGGGCTCTGGACCACGATGAAGCCGACAACGAGCATCGTGAGCACCCCGCCCAAGACGGCGGAACGGGCGTTCAGGAAGTAGCCCGCGAACATGATCGGGATGAAGTAGAGGTTCAGAAACGTGAGCCGATGGTCGCACACGTACAGGATGAACCCCATCGTGACCAGGATGGAGAAGACGAAGACCCCCTCGAAGTTCTTGAGGAGGAGGTCCCGGTAGAGTCCCAGGAGGGGGATCAGGCGGGGAGTCGTCTCGTCCGTGTCACCCATGAGCGTACCGTGACGGAAGCATGACTCATGGGCGGCCGGGATGCAAGGTCAGGAATGTCAGCGGCCGTCAGATCGCATCAGGAGACGAACTCGTAGCCCCGATCGATCGTCTGGAGGCGGAAGGCGTGGGATCCGAGGGCTTTTCGCAGTCTTTCTATCGTCTTTTCGAGGGCATTCGGGCTGGCACCCTCGGGCCACACGGCCGCCATGAGTTTCTCCCGGTCCACACCTGACGGCGCTTCCAGAAGCACGCGAAGCAACGTCGCGAGCTTGGGAGGCAGGGTCGCCACCATCTGATCGTTGACCCACAGGGTCCTGAACTTGACGTTGAGCTTGGCCGGCCCTTTGAGCACCTCGGTCGCGGGGCCCGAGTCCTTGCGCGGGGACGCGGCCAAGACCTCCTCGATCCGCCGGACGAGGGTGCCCATCTCGAAGGGCTTGCGGATGCACTCGACGGCGCCGAGCGCGACCAGGGAGTGGTTGAGCATGTCCGCCTCGTCCCCGTAGGCGGTGATGATGATGACCGGGATGTCGCGGGTCTCGCGGTGGGCCTTCATCTTGTTGATGACCTGCACGCCGTTGAACACCGGGATCATGAGATCGAGGAGGACGAGATCGGGGTCGAGCTGCAGCACCTTCTCGAAGCCCTCGCGACCGTTGAAGGCGTAGTGGACCTCGTAGCCCCGGGCCTGGAGCGTGAGGCCCATGAGCTGCTGGAGATCGGCCGAATCCTCGATGCTCAGGATGCGGGCCATGCCCGGCTCAGCCCCTTCCCTTGCGGACCGGGGCCTCGAGCGTCTCGAGGATCTCGAGCGCGCCCTTGCCCAGGCAGTGTCCGCCGTCGGCGGTGATGACCTCGCCGCTGACGTAGCGGCCCGCGGGCGAGGCGAGGTACAAGACGAGGTTCGCCGCGTCGAGCTCCGAGCCGAAGCGGCCCGCGGGGATCTTGGAGGCGATCCGCTGGACCATCTCCGGAGTCGGCCAGAGGCGCTCGCGGCTCTGCGGGGTGTCAATGAAGCCGGGGGCGATCGCGTTCACTCGCACGCCGCGGCCGGCCCACTCCGCGCCGAGCGTCTTGGTCAGCGCGACGACCCCCGCCTTGGCGGAGCAGGACGGCGCGAGCCCGGGCGCGCCGGTCCAGGCGTAGGTCGCGACGAGGCTGACGATCGAGCCGGAGCCCTGCTTGAGCATCACGCGCCCGGCCTCGAGCGCGCAGTAGAACGAGCCGTTGAGGACGATATCGATGACCTTCTTCCAGCGCACCGGGGTCAGCATCTCCGTCGGGCGGATGAAGTTGGCGGCGGCGTTGTTCACCAGC
>JACQPK010000176.1 GCA_016207565.1 Elusimicrobiota bacterium | reverse complement strand
GGCCCAGGCCTCCGGCCGCGCCGCCGAGCCCGTTGCCGCCGAGCGCGCTGGAGCCCGTGTAGCGGAAGCGCAGGGCGATCGCGTCCATGAACCAGTACTGGGTCCCCAGCGTGAGCTCCGTCGCCCGCTCGACGTGCAGACGGCTCACGCTGGCCATGACCGTGAAGGGGGCCGCGAGCCGGTAGGCCCCCGAGATCACGAGGGTGCGCGGGAGCGGCGAAGCCTCGGCGAGGTAGGTGAGCCCCTTTCCTACGTTCAAGAGCGAGAGTCCCAGCGAGAGGGCCTCGCGCCGATACGTCAAACCGCCGTCGAACGCCAGGGTCGCCGCCGAGCGGCCCGCGAGCTCGCTCGTGAGGCGCTTGACGCCGGCGCCGAGATGGAAGGCGTCCGCGCGATCGAACGGGAGCGCGAGGCTCCCATGAAGGCCGAGGACCGCGTCCGACTGCCGGAAGGACCCGGTCGGCTGACCGAGCTCGGTGCGTCCCTCCAAGCCCCTCGAGTCCAACCGGAGGAAGCTCACGCCGAGCGCGGCACGCAGGCGCGGCAGCGGGAACACGCCCCGGACGCTCTGCAGCGTCGTCTGCGCCAGCCCCGACTGGTGTTGGGCGAACACTTCGTAGCGTTCGGTCGGGAGGCTCGCGGGATTGACGCCGATCGCGTGGGTTCCCGTCAGGTAGGCGCCCGCCGGCCCCAGCGCGAGCGTGGCGGGCGTCGAGTCCATCCTCAAGAGCGCCAGGCTCGAGCTCTGCGCGCTCGCGTGCCGTGCGGTTCCCAGGATGAGGCAGAAGAGCCAGGCGTTTCTCATCGTGACCTCCCGCGGAGCCTTCCTAGCGCCGCGAAGCTGCGGAGCGGCATGCGCCGGCGGATCAGGCGCCTCGTGTTCTCGTCCATACCCCAACGGTAGAAGGCGGAGTTGGGCGAAGCGCCAGCCGAAGGTAAGGACTTCGTCAAGTCAACGAAGAGCCCCCCGGGGGGCGCGATCCATCCCCGGGGGGCTCGACGCGTGTGAGCCTATTTGAGGACCGCGAACTTTCGGACCGTCCGGCACGCGTTCCCGCTCTTCACCGCCGTGACCGAGACGATGTAGCTCCCCGAGGCGAGCCCCGTGGTGTCGACCTTGAGCTCGCGGGCCGGCCTGCCGTTGAGCCCGTTGACCAGGGGACCCATCTCCGCCTGCCTCAGGAGCCTGCCGGCCAGGTCGAAGATCTGGGCCTGAGCCGACTCGGAGGGGTCGATCTCCGCGTGGACCGTGGCGCCGCCGCCGCCGGCGGGATTCGGATAGCTGAAGACCTCCCCGCACTCCGGACCGCCGTCCTCGGCGCCTGTCGGCGTTTGCGCCGCCATGGCCACGAACTGCGTCAGGTGATCCACGGGTCCGGTGACGCACGATTGGCCGGTGTCGGGGAAGAGCGGCGACTCGGGGCAGTCTCCGCCTTGCGCTCCGGGGACGGCCTGCCACGAGCCCGGCGACTCGGCCCAATAGTAGAGCCCCGGGCTGCAGCCCGGGCACAGGAGCGCGGGGTCGTACGATACCGTCACCTGGGCGTAGCCCGGGAACCGCGTGACCTGGACGGGACCGTCGGCGGCCGTGATCTGTACCGAGGGTCCGGCGACGGAAAGCTGACTCTCGGCGGCCGAGGCCGTCTGCCGGGCGATGAGCAGGGCATCCTGGGGAGGAGGCGCGATCGTCACGTTCAACGGCTGCGGGAACAGTCCGGCGGGAACGTTGAACGCCGCGGGCGTAACGCCCGGGATGCCCACCTGGCCTCCCTGGGAGGAGATCACGGCCATCGACAGCACGTCGTTGTCGCCCCCGCGCTCCCGCTCGCGCGAGATCGTCACCTTGATCGGGGCGCTCGTGACCGAGCGGCCGCAGTAGTCCCAGGCCGTAGCGACCAAGCGCGGGCTCGAGCCCGGCGAGGAGAACGACGTGTCCCAGAGGCAGGCGTAGAGATCGCCCGTGGGAGGCCGGCACGCCCCGACTCCGGGGTGGCCGGGGCTGCCCACCACGGCGAACTCCACCCGGGAGAGGCCGCCGCAGCTCCCCTTCGCGAGGATGCTGACCTCGACGACCCCGGAGACGACCGACCCATCGACGGGATGGACGATCGACACTTCGGGCAGCGTCGCGTCCGGATTGTCCACCGTGACCCGGATCGGGGGGACGCTCCTGAGCGTGGAGCCGTCCTTGGCGAGCGTGCCGACCGCGTACAACGTCATCTCGCCGTTGGGGCTCTGGCGCGTCTTCCATTGGGTGGAGAAGTGATCGCCGTTCGGTTCGCGATCCGGCGTCGAGTCGCCGCCGATCAGCGTCCCCGCGCAGCTCAGGGAGCCGCGAGCCGACGAGAGCTGGATATCGCCCGGGGCGCAGGGGCTCCGGTAGAAGTCGACTCTGGAGAGCGCTCCGGCCGGCAGGCTCCGGGCCCGGATCGACACCTCGTCACGGACCGTCGTTTCCTTGACGGGTTGGACGAGGACCAAGATCGGCTCGGCCCCGGACTGCGAACCGTTCTTCACCTTCACGTCGATGGACTTATCGGTCTCGTTTGAGGCCTGGTCGCGCGCGATCGCCTTGAGCGTGTACACGCCGTCCGGGACGATCCGGGTGTCCCAGAGAAGCTCGTAGCGGTTCAGCCCGACCTCCTGGAGGGCGCCGCCGCCGAGCCGGGAGTCGAGCTCCTGGTTGTCCAACCGCACGGACTTCCAGGCGATCGCGACATTGTCGGTCGCGCTGAACGCGACCTTCAGCGTCCCGGCGACGGGGACGGCCACGTTGAGGAGAGGGTCGATCGGCGCCGGTGAGAGGAATTTTACCCGGGGCGCCTCCCCGTCGGGCGCGATGAAGATGACGGGCAACTGCGTCACGCTGCGGCCGCCTCCCCCGGAGGCCTCCGCCGTCAGGATGAGCTTGTCGGTGCCGCTGAAAGGCGCCTCGGCGGTGCGGATGTCCAACGCGCACTCGGCCTTGGGGCAATCCAGCGAGGCGATCGGCGGCGCGGTCTTTCTTCCGTCGAATACGTTGAGGAGCGTGCGCGCGATCCCGCCAGGGTCGCCCTGGGCGTCGTAGGCCTTGGCCGAGAAGGCGATGACCTGGCCTCGGGCGAACTGCGTCTGGTCCTTCCGAGGGGACTCGACCACGATGGTCGGACCGATCATGGATGGGGGCCGAACGTCGATCACGACCTTGGCCTCGCCCCGGTTGGACGCGGCGTCGCGAGCGACGGCCCGGAGGGTGTGCCGCCCCTTCACGTCTTCGACCTTCCAAAGAAGCTCGTAGGTGCCGCCCTCCTTAGCCTCGGCGGAGCCGAGCGCCTGCCCGTCCGAGATCCAGCTCGGGTCCAAGAAGAACTCGACGGCCGTCACCCCCCCGAGATCCTCGGCCTTGACGCGGAGCGTGGCCTTGCCGTCCGCCGGAACGAGAGGGATCGGCTCCCCAATCGCGGGATTCGGCGACAGGAACGCGACCACCGGGGCGAGGACGTCGGGCTTGATGCGGATCTCCGGCGAGACATAGTAGGCGTCCGCCTTGAGGAAGCCGGACACGCTCGTCGCTTTCGCCTTGAGGACGAGTCCGGGCTCCTTGACCGCGCTCGTGTCGATGGGCAGGGAGCACGCCAAGGACTTGGCCGGCGTGCCGACGGGGGCATCGGCGGGCGCCCCGCTGGGTTTGCACGATTTCGAGAGCAAGACTCTTCCGGGGTCGGATTCCTTGTAGAAGCGGGCGTCGAAAACCTGAAGTTCGATGGACTCGATCGACTCGGCACCGGAGCCCAACGGGGGCATCGCCGTCACCGAGAAGTCGAACCGTTCGCCTTTCGTGAAGTCGGTCTTGTTGGGGGAGTGCACCTTGATGACGGGGGGCGCTGTCGCGCCGGCGGCCGGCGTGATCGAGACCCCGCTGACCTCCGCGGTGAGCGGCCCGGGGATGGTATTCGTCATGAAGGCTCGGGCGATCAGCTTGACCTTGGCGTCGGCCAGCGAACTCGCGGGCGTCCAGTCGCAGGAGACCCTCCCCGAAGCGTCGGGCTTGCGGTCGTTGCAGATGTGCTGCGCGAGGGCCGAGAGGTCGGAGGCGTCCTGGTAGAGGACGTCGACGTAACTCAAGTGGGCGCTGATCTTCCCGACGTCGGCCTGGAGCGTGAAGGCGGCGCCGGCAGGAATGGAATCGCCGGCCGCCGGCTTGGAAAACTTGATCGTCCCGATCGTAAGGCTCGCGACGGCGGACTGAGCCCGCTCGGTCCCGGCGGAGTCGATGAGCTTGGCGACGACGCTATGGGCGCTGCCTGCCGCGAGGCCGTCGGTGTTTGCCGAGCAGGCGGCGAGTCCGCCGGTGATCGCGGCGTCCTCGCACACCAGCGTGCCTCCGGAGCCGTTCGAGTCCGGATCGCGGAAGAACTTGACCTTGGCGCCGGTCGGGGGGGCGGAGACCCGCGCCTGAAACTCCACGGGGGCGTAGTACGCGAGCACGCGGTCGTCGGGCAGCCCGGTGAGCGTGATCGACGGCGAGTCCGCGGCCGGCGTGATCGAGACCCCGCTGACCTCCGCGGTGAGCGGCCCGGGGACGGCTTTAATCATGACGGCTCGGGCGATCAAGTCGAGCTTGGCGTTGGCCAGCGAGGCGGCGGGCGTCCAGTTGCACGAGACCATGCTGTCGAGAGCTCCGGGCTGGACATTGCCGCAGAGGGTCACCTCGGGGGCCGAGGCGCTGGAGGCGTCCCGGTAAAGGAAGTCGACGTAGCGCAGGATGCCGCCGGCGTGTACCCTTCCGACGTCGGCCTGGAGCGCGAAGGCGGTGCCGGCGGGGAGGGAGGCGCCGGCCGCCGGATTGGAAAATCTGATCGTCCCGATCGTGAAGCTCGTGACGGGGGTCTTGGCCCGCTCGGTCTCGCCGACCATGAGCTTGGCGACGATGGTATGAGCGCTGCCCGCCACCAGGCCGTTGGTGTTCGTCGAGCAGGCGGCGGAGCCGTCGGCGAAGATCCAGGCGTCGTCGGTGCACAGCCTCGTGCCTCCCGAGCCGCTCGAGTCCGGGTCCCGGAGGAACCGGACCTTGGCGGCGCCGGCTGGGCGGTTGGAGACCTTCGCCTGAAACTCCACGGGGGCGTAGTACTCGAGCACGCCAGCGGGAGGCAGCGGGGCCAGCGTGATCGACGGCGAGTTCGCGGCGGGCGTGATCGAGACCCCGCTGGCCTCCGCGGTGAGCGGCCCGCGGACGCCGTCTTTCATGAAGGCTCGGGCGATCAGGCTGAGCTTGGCGTTGGCCAGCGAGGTGGCGGGCGTCCAGTCGCAGGAAACCTTCCCCGAAGCGTCGGGCTGGACATTGCCGCAGAGGGTCACTTCGGGGGCCGAGGTGCTGGCGGCGTCCCGGTAGAGGAAGTCGACGCGGCTGAGAATGCCGCCGGTGCGGATCTTCGCGACGTCGGCCTCGAGCTTGAATGCGGTGCCGGCGGGGATGGACGCGCCGGCCGCCGGCTTGGAAAAATGGATCGTCCCGATCGTGAAGCTCGCGACGGTGGATTTGGCTCTCTCGGTCCCTGCCGAGTCGAGGAGCTTGGCGACGATCGTATGGGCGCTGCCCGCCTCCAGGCCGTTGGTGTTCGTCGAGCAGGCGGCGGGTCCGCCGGTGATCGTGGTATCCTCGCAGAGAAGCGTGCCGCCCGAGCCGGTCGCGTCCGGGTCCCGGAAGAATCTGACCTTGACCTCGACGCCGGCCGGGGGGGCGGAGACCTGCGCCTGAAACTCCACGGGGGCGTAGTACTCGAGCACGCCATCGGGAGACAGCGGGGCCAGCGTGATCGACGGCGAGTCCGCGGCCGGCGTGATCGAGACCCCGCCGGCCTTCGCGGTGAGCGGCCCGGGGCCGACGTTCATGACGGCTCGGGCGATCAGGTTGAGCTTGGCGTTGGCCAGCGAGCTCGGAGGCGTCCAGTTGCACGAGACCATGCTGTCGAAAGCCCCGGGCTGGGCATTGGCGCAGAGGGTCACCTCGGGGGCCGAGGCGCCGGAGGCGTCCCGGTAGAGGAATTCGACGTGTTTCAGGTTGCCGTTGGCGCGGATCTTCGTGACGTCGGCCTTGAGGAGGAAGGGAACGCCGGCGGGGATGGACGCGCCGGCCGCCGGCGCGGTAAGTTTGATCGTCCCGATCGTGAAGCTCGCGACGGGGGACTTGACCTTCTCGGCTCCGTCGACGATGAGCTTGGCGACGAGGGTGTGGGCGCTGCCCGCCTCCAGGCCGTCGGTGCTCGTCGAGCAGGCGGCGGAGCCGTCGGCTAAGACCCAGGAATCCTCGTTGCACAGCCTCGTGCCCCCTGAGCCGCTCGAGTCGGGGTCCCGGAAGAACCTGACCTTGGCGCCGGTCGGGGAGTTGGAGACCTGCGCCCTGAACTCGACGGGGGCGTGGTAGTAGAACTCAGGGTCCTTCGGCGCGGTCAGCATGATCGACGGCGGGTTCGCGGCCGGCGTGATCGAGACCCCGCTGGCCTTCGCGGTGAGCGGTCCGGGGCCGACGTTCATGACGGCTCGGGCGACCAGGTTGAGCTTGGCGTTGGCCAGCGAGCTCGGGGGCGTCCAGTTGCACGAGACCACGTTGTCGACGGGCTGGACACTGCCGCAGAGAGTCACCTCGGGGGCTGAGGCGCTGGAGGCGTCCCGGTAGAGAAAGTCGACCCCTTTCAGGTTGCCGTTGGCGCGGATCTTCGCGACGTCGGCCTTGAGCGCGAAGGGGGCGCCGACGGGGATGGCAGCGCCGGCCGCCGGCTCCTCGAAGGTGATCGTCCCGATCGTAAAGCTCGCGACGGCGGACTTGGCCCTCTCGGTCCCGGCGGAGTCGATGAGCTTGGCGACGACGCTGTGGGCGCTTCCCGCCTCCAAGCCGTTGGTGTTCGTCGAGCAGGCGGCGAGTCCATCGGTGATCGTCGTATCCTCGCAGAGCAGCGTGCCGCCCGAGCCGTTCGAGTCCGGATCGAGGCGGAACCTGACCTTGAGCTCGACGCCAGGTGGCGGCTCCGAGACCCGCGCCTGAAAATCCACGGGGGCGTGGTACTCGAGCACTCGGTCGGCGGGGAGCCCGGTGAGCGAGACCGACGGCAAGTTGAGGTTGGCCTCCGGACCGCGGGGTTCGGTCGCTGGCGCCGTCTGCGCCGCGGCGGGCGGGCCCCCCGCCAGAAGGGCTAGCCCGACCGCCGCGAAGGCCGCGGGGCCGCCCGGCCATAGGAACGTCGCGAAGAACTCCCTGATCATGCGCATCATGGTTCACCTCGATCCGGCGTATGTGCGATTTTCCGCGGCGTCATTTCAGCACCGCGAACTTGCCGACCGCGCGGCAGAGTGAGCCGCCGCGCGACGCTTCGACGACGTAGAGATAGCCGCCGGCGGCCAAGCCCCCGACGTTCACGCTCGCGTTGAGCCCAGGCCGGTTGTCCGGCCCGGGGCCGCCCCCCATCGCCGCTCGGTGGAGCAGGCGGCCGGTGAGGTCGAAGACCGACGCCCGTGCCGACTCGATCCCCGAGCCGGCCGCCACCAGCGTGACCTGCGCGGCGGCCGGGTTCGGATACGGGTAGGTGCTCAAGCCGCAGTCCGCAGGGCCGGCGGAGCCGGACGCCTGGGGAACGGAGACGACGGCGAACGTCGTCAAGTGGTCCAGCCCCACCGTCCTCACGCCGCCGCACTCCGGGGCGTCGACGGAGCCGGTGACGACCCAGCGGCCGGCGTCGTCCCGGTAGGCGATCCCCAGCCGTGTCGCGGGCTCCGCCGGCGCGGCGTCGATCGGCAGGCACACGCCGATCTCGGGGAAGCGCGTCATGGGCCCGCCGTCGCGGTCGAACGCGACGATGCTGTAGGCGGGCCCGATCGGCGCCACCGAGCCGGACGTCGCGGCGGGCATGGCCGAGCCCGGCGTCTCCTGGCCGATGCGCACGAACGCCTGCCGGTCCGGCATGCCCTGGAGCGCGAAGTCCGGCAGCGTGACCTGCACGCCGAGGTCCGGCGCGGTGATCGTGCCCTCCCCTTCGCTGAGCATTCCCATGGCGGACCAGTCGCGGTCTTCGGGCTGGGGCCGTCCCTCGATGACGACCTGCACCGTCGAGCTCGGGGGCCCGCAGGCGCGGGCCTTCGCGTCTTTAGGATCCTGAACGTGGCGGCAGGCGCGGACGTCGATCAAGTGAGCGCTGCCGCGCCTGAGTCCTCCCGTGTTCCACAGGCAGGTAAATCGCCCGGCCGCGTCCGGGCGCCCGCAGGGCAGGCGGCCGTCCGGCAGGACCGCTCCGTCGACGCGAAAGCGGATCTCGTCGACCGGGGCGGCCGCCGGAAGCGGCTCCGCGGTCAGCAGCACCAGGCTGTTCGCGGGCACGATCTCGCCTTCGACGGGCGACAGCAGCCGCGCGCGCGCCGCCGATTCGTCGAACCCGACGATGCGGAGCCGGATCGCGTTTTGCCCGGAGACCGGCGCGCCGTTGTAGTCGGTGCCGCGGACGCGCAGGCAGAGGTCGGCCGGCCCCGCGGGCATCGCGGCGCGGTCCCAGACGAGCCCGAACCAGTCCAGCTCGCCGTGAGAGACGGGGGTCGTCGAGCCGATCAGCGTGGACGGGCGCGGGTCCTCCACGGGGCAGTCGGGCGGCGCCTCGCGGTCCTTGCCGGGCGCCGCGGGGGACCAGAGATAGCTCACCTCCTTGAGCGTCGCGGCCCGCGCCTTGGCGCGGAGCGTGACCGAATCCGACACGGGCCTCTTGGCGTCCGGCGCCACGATGGCGAGGCTCGGCGCGGAGCCGCCGCCGTCGCGCACCTGGAGCAAGGCGCGGAGCGTCCCGGTGTTCGCGGACTGGTCGGAGGCCTCCACCTCCAGCGCATGCGCTTTGCCGTCCGCGGGAACGCTGAGTTTGGCGTGATAGCGGCCGTCCTGCCCGGGCCGGAACTCCACGAACGCCTCCCGGCCGTCCAAGGTTCCGCGCACGCCGGCGATCAGGCCGCTGTCGTCGGCGACGGCGAGAGTCAGCGCGACCCGGGGCTTGGCCACCAGGATCAATGTCGAGCCCGCGGGAGCCGGCTCCAGCAGGACGATCGTGGGAGAGGAGCGGTCGACCCCCTCCAGGGCGATCGTCCGCTCGGAGCTCGTCAGCGCGAAGGCCTGGCCGGCGGGCTCCTGCGCGTAGCCGACGGCCGTGACCGTTAGGCCGCCCGCCGCCCCGAGCCCCGCGGTGTCGAGCCGAGCCGTGCAGGGCCCTGGGGGAGTCCCGCCGGCACCCTCGGGCCCGGCCCCCTTGCCCGGGCCGACCGGGCAGCGGGTGCCGGCCAAGAGCGAGCCGGCCGAGTCGACGACGGCGAGGTCGACGAAATCCAAAGACGAGGGAGTCACGGGGAGCGCGACGCCCACCTCGAAGGAGGAGCCCAGCGGGAAGCGGTCACGGTCTCCCGTCGTGTGGATCCGCAGCGGGGGAGCGACGCGCGCTCTGAAGTCCGCGGTCCCCGTCCGCCCCTCCTCGTCGGTGGCGGTGACGGTGACCGGGACCTCGTCGGCGTCGGAGGGCAGGAGGACGTGCGCCCGGTAGCGGCCGTCGGGGTCGGCGGGCGCTCGGTGGAGCCCCGTAGCGCCTCCCACGGATACGTCGAAGGTCTTGATCGGGGACGGCCCTTCCGCCCGGGCGACGAGCCACAGCCGCCCCTCGGGGACGAGCAGCGGGAAGGGATTGGCGACGTCCAGGTCCAGTCCCGGCGCCGCGGAGAATCCGCGCGGGATGCTCGGCACCAGGAGGGCGACCTTGGGGCCCGGCTTGGAATCCGCTTCCTCGGTGATCGTGACGCGCACGGGCTTGCCGCCCTGCACCCGCCCGACATTCCCCGCGTCGTCGGTGGCGGAGACGTCGAGCCAGTAGCGTCCCGGGGCGAGGCCCTTCGTCTCAGCCTCCTTCGCGCACACCGCGTCTCGCCCGCCCAAGACCGGCTCGCTCTCACGGCACCGGGCCGCCAGTTGGCCCGGGAGCTCGGGCTCCCCGGCCGCCGTATCGAAGGAGCGCAGACGCGCTTCGATGAGCCGCACGCCGCTGACGGCGCCTTGCGTGCCGTCGTTGGCGCTGGCCGAGAAGATGAACGTCGAGCCCCGCGTCAGGACGAGGTCCGCGCTCGGCTCCGCGAGCGTGACGGAGGGAGGGAGCGCGTCGGGGTCGGGGATGATGGAGATCGTCCGCGTCTCCTTGGCGATGCCGACGTTTCCGGCCGCGTCGCGGGCTTGCGCCGAGACCGCATGCCGTCCGAGCGCGAGTCCTCCGGTTTCGAACTCCCACGTGCACCGGGACGTGAGTTCGCAGTCGTGTCTGAGCGAGCCGTCTCCGATGAGCAACGTGATCCGCGTCACTCCGACCGCGTCGACCGCGTTCGCCGTCACGCGAACCCGCGCCGGCGAGCCCTTGACGATCGGAGGCGGATCCCGCGCCGGCTCCTCCAGCGTGAGCTCGGGGGCCGTGCGGTCGCCCACCGTGAACGCGCGCCGGGTCGTGGCCGCCTCGCCGCCGCGTTCCGCGAGCGCGTCGAGGGCGTAGGAGCCCGCGGCGAGCTCGACGGAGGTTCCGCAGGCGATCGTGTCCTCCGACGGCTCGGGACAGGGCGGCAGGGCGATCGACGCCTTGGCGGTGTCGATTAAGCTCAGGCGAAGGCGGGTGGCTCCTACGGCGACCGCCTCGAGCCGCACGCTGCCCGCGGGGACCGAATCGGCGTCGGGCTTGGTGATCTTGACGGACACCGTCCCCGTCGCCGGGCCCGGGAGGTGGAGCTCCAGCAGCCTCGGCTCGGAGTCCAGCACGTTGCCCGCCGCGTCGATGACGTGGAGCTGGATGCCGACCGTGTCGAGCCCAGGGGCGGCCGCGGGAAACGCGAGCGTCCCCTCGCATGTATAGACCTGCCGCGCCGGGTCGGCCGGCCCGCAGCCGTCGATCAGCTCGCGCGTCGAGCCGGCGTTGACCGTCGCCTCGACCGCTCGGATGCCGCTGCCCCCGAGGCCGTCGTCGGCGACGAACGACACCGGGATGCGCTCGTTGCGCCGGACGGGACCCTGCGGGGACGTCCATTGGGTCAGGACGGGCTTCTGCCGATCGGGCGCGCTAACGGCGATGAGGCGGGTCACCGGATCGCTTTGCTTGCCGCCCGTGTCGACGGCGAAGGCGGTGACGGGGTAGGAGCCGCCGCCGGCAAGCCCCAGCCCTTCGCTGGACACGCTCCAGGTGCACAGCTTCTCGGTGTCCGGTCCGCCGCACGAAGGAGCGCCTTGCGGCGTCTCGTTGACGTGAAGGCCGAGCTCCTTGATGCCGACGGCGTCTCGGGCGACCGCCTTGACCGTGAAGCGTTGGCCCTCGACGACGGGCGACTCGAAGGCGAGCTCGACGATCGAGGGAGCTTCGTCGGGGACGATCGCGACCGTCCGGGTCGCGGGCTCGCTCGTCATGTCCGCGGAGTCGACCGCCAGGGCGGTGATGGCGTAGGAGCCGCCCGCCACGAGGCCTAGGCCGGCGGTGGAGACGCTCCAGGTGCAGCGTTTGTCGGTATCGGGACCGACGCAGGCGGGAGCCCCTTGGGCGGCGCCGTTGACGCGGAGTTCGAGGCGTTTGACGCCGACGGCGTCTCGGGCGAGGGCCTGGACCGGGAACGCCAACCCTTCGATGACGGGGGACTCGAAGGCGAGCTCAACGATCCGGGGAGGCTCGTCGGCGATGAGGGTCACCATCTTCGTCATGGGCGCGCTGGTCCTGTTGGCGCTATCGACGGCAACGGCCTTGATGGGGTAGCCGAAGTCGGCTGCGAGCTTCAGCGCCTTGGTAGAGACCAGCCAGGAGCAGGTCCTCTCCGTGGCCGGACCGTCGCACGAAGGCGCCGGCATGGCGACGTCGTTGACCTGGAGATTGACTCGCGCGATCCCGATCGCGTCCAGGGCGACCGCCTTCACGGTGAAGGTCTGACCCACGGTGACGGGATCGGGGAAGCTGAGCTCCGCGACGCGCGGAGCTTCGTCGGCGACGATGACGACGGTCTTCGTCACGGGCGCGCTCGCCTGATTGGCCGAATCGACCGCGACGGCCTTCACGGGGTAGTCGCGTCCGGCTGCGAGTCCGAGGAGCTTGGTGGAGACGTTCCAGGCGCAGAGCTTCTCGGTATCGGGGCCGCTGCAGGAGGGAGCGCCGATGGAGACGTTGTTGACGTAGAGCTGGATCCGCACGACTCCGATGGCGTCCTGGGCGCTCGCCTTCGCCGCGAAGTCCTGACCCGCGGTGACGGACGATGGGAAGCTGAGCTCCGCGACGCGTGGAGCCTCGTCGGCGACGATGACGACCCTCTTGGCGACCGGCTCGCTCGCCCTGCCGGCGGAATCGACCGCGACTGCCTTCACGGGGTAGTCGCGGCCGGCGGCGAGCCCTAGAAGCTTTGTGGAGACGCTCCACGCGCAGAGCTTGCCGGTGTCGGGGCCCGTGCATGAAGGAGCGCCTAGGACGACGTTGTTTACGTAGAGGTTGATCCGCGCGACGGCGAGC
Source organism: Elusimicrobiota bacterium (assembly GCA_016207565.1). GTDB lineage: Bacteria > Elusimicrobiota > Elusimicrobia > UBA1565 > JACRDR01 > JACRDR01. Next base: position 10,587 of record JACQPK010000176.1, on the reverse strand, counting down.
GCGTCCTGCGCGAGGGCCTGGACCGTGAACGATTGACCCTCGGTCACCGGAGACGGGAAGGCGAGCTCGGCGATGCGGGGGGGCGCGTCGGCGGCGATCGCGACACTCCGGATCGCGGGCTCGCTGGTCTTGCCGGCGGAGTCGACGGCGACGGCCTTCACGGGGTAATCGCGGCCCGGGGCGAGCCCGAGCAGCTTCGTCGAGACGTTCCAAGCGCAGGTCTTGCCGGTGTCCGGGCCGCTGCAGGAGGGCGTTCCCTGAAGCACGTTGTTGACGTGGAGGGTGATCCGCGCGATCCCGACGGCGTCGGTGGCGCTAGCCTTGACCGTGAAGCTTTGGCCCTCGGTGACGGGGGATTCGAAGGACAGAGCGGCGATGCGAGGAGCCTCGTCGGCGACGATCGTCACGGCCTTGATCAGAGGCCCGCTCGCCCTGTTGGCGGAGTCGACGGCGACCGCCTTGACGGGATAGTCGCGGCCGGGGGCGAGCCCGAGCGTCCGGGTGGAAACGCTCCACGAGCAGCTCTTGTTCGTGTCCGGACCGGCGCAGGCGGGGGCGGGCTGGAGGACGTTGTTGACGTGGAGATCCATCCGCGCGACTCCGACGGCGTCTGTGGCGACCGCCCGGACGGAGAAGGGCTGGCCCTCGATGACGGGAGACGCGAAGCCGAGCTCGGCGACGCGCGGCGCCTCGTCCGCGACGACGGCGACCATCTTGGTCACAGGCGAGCTCGCCTGGTTGGCCGAGTCGATCGCGACGGCCTTGACGGGGTAGCCGTGGTCGGCGGCCAGGCCGAGCGCCTTGGTGGACACGGTCCAGGTGCAGCCCTTGTTCGTGTCCGGGCCGGTGCAGGAAGCGCCGCTTTGCGCGACGTTGTTTACGAGGAGATTGATCTGTTTGACGCGGATGGCGTCTTGGGCGACCGCCTTGACCGTCAGGAGCTGCCCCGCGTTGACCGGCGACTGAAAGGCGAGCTCGGTGATCCGGGGAGCCTCGTCCGCGGCGGCGGCCGCCGCCGGGATGAGAGCTAATTCGCAGAGCAGGGAGATCATGCGCATCATGGCTTCACCTCTGCCGGGACTGTAATCGATGGGGGTGGCCGGTCCGCCAGCCGAAGGTAAGGAATTCGTCAGGCCGGGCGGTCCGCCGGGAAATGAAGAGCCCCCCGGGAGGACCGTGCCGGGGGGCTCGGGGACCGTATGCCCTTTTGTCTTTACGCGATAGCCACCTCCTTAGTATCGGACTTTCGGCGGGGGGCGTTCGGGACCTCCTCGCGCAGGACTTCGCGCGACTTCCAAAGGAGCGCGCGCGAGGGGGTCGAGTCCCGGTCGAGGGCCCCTCGCGCGCCGAATCGGTGTCGCTTCATGCCTGCAGTCTAGCCCCATGAGGCCAGGGCCGCGCCACCGCTTCGTCAGGATCCGGTCAGGACGCTCCTTACCGATTCCTGACGAAGCGGCGACCGGCCGGAGAGGCTCGCGCGCCACCCTGTCGGCATGGAGCCGAAAGCGTTCGCCGATCCCCGGTTGCTCCGCGACGCCGCGCTCGTGGCGGCCGTCTTGGCCGCGGGCCTCGCCGGCGCCGTGTTCGCGGCGGGTCGCCCGGAGCCGCCGGCTCCGCCGCCCACGGGCGCGGCGTTCTTTCCTCCGCGGACGGAATCAACCGAGCACGCGATCGCCTGCTGCGTCGGGCTTCGCGCGTGCGAGCTGGAGCAGCCGTGACCCGGCCACTGTCGTGGGTCGTGTGGGCCGTCTGCGCCGCGGTCGGCGGCCGCGGGGCCGCGGCGCTGGCCCAAGAAGGGCCGGCGGCGCTTCGGGTCGCGAACCTCTCCGGCCCCGCCGGTCTTCCAGGGAGCCTGGCTGCCGGCGGGCTCAACGGCTTCACCGCCTTGGGACAGCCCGGGTTGCTCGGGCTGGCGGATCGCACGGGCGTGGGGATGAGCCACGCGACTCTCTTCGAAGGCGCGCGCTCGGCGGGCCTTTCCTTTATAAGGCCCAGGGGAGAGGACGGGGCGTGGGCCGTTTCGCTGCACACGCTCGACTCCGGCCAGGCCGAGACGCGCGGGACCGACGGCAAGGCCGACGGCAGCCGCTTCAGCGCCTCCGAGCAGCTCCTTCGGGCGGGCTACGGCGGACGGCTCCGCCACGACTTCACCCTCGGCGGCACCGTCACGCTCGCGCGCTCCGCCCTGGGCGCCAAGTCTCATTCCTTCGCGGCGGCCGGTCTGGGCGCGGCCTATACCGGCTTCCCGAACCTCGTGGTCGGGGCGGCCGCCGATGAATTCGCCTACGCCAGGATCGGCAAGACCACCGACCGGCTATCGCCGGGGCTGCGCGTGCACGGCGCCTACGCGCTTTGGAAGGACGCGCTGCACGCGGGCGCCAGCGTCCGGTTGTCCCCGCAGGCGGAGGTGAACGCCGGGCTCGAGTACGCGCTGCTGCCCATATTCGGACTGCGCGTGGGGCGCAGCGGAGGAGCCTCCAACGTGGGCTTCGGCCTGAAGGTGCGCTCGTACGCGCTCGACTACCAGATCGGCGTGCACGAGCTGGGCTCGGCGCATCAGATCTCGCTGTCCACGTCCTTCGGCCACAGCCGAGGCGAGGAGCGCGCCGCTCGTTCGGAGCGGGAGTACGAGCAGGCCAGGCGCTATGCCGCGGTGGGCGACTACGAGGGGGCTTCCGCCGCGATGAGCCGCGCCGAGCGGCTCCAGGCCTTGGTGGCAGAGCGGCGGGCGCTGCGCGACGCCCTCTCGCACCTGGCGCAGGCGCGAGTCCGTGGGCTCTCCGAGCAGAGCCCCCTGCAGAACGAGCTCCGCAAGGGCGTGGGCTACTACCTGGCGCAGCGGCCGGAACTGGCGCAGAGCGTGTTCCTGCAGGTTCAAGCGCGCGATCCGAAGAACCTGATGACCCAGCGGCTCCTGGCCCTGCCGGGGTTGAAGGACTTGCCGCGGGAGGGGCCCAAGGGCGCGGCGGAGGCTCCCAGCTTCACGGAGATCGATCCGATCAAGCTCAAACTGTTCAAGACCGAGGAGTATTTCCAGAAACAGCAGTGGGATCTGGCGCTCAAGGAGTGCCGGGACATCCTCGCGATCAATCCCCGGGAGGTGACGGCGTACGTGCGGCTCGGCTCGATCTTCTACGCCCTCGGCATGAAGGCCAAGGCGGTCCAGTCCTGGCTTTACGCCGAGAGCCTCGATCCGGCGAACCGCGAGGTCCAAGGCGCGCTCCGGTTCATGCGGCAAAATCGCCTCGAGCGGCCGGGGGAGCGGTGAAGGCGCTTCTCCTCGCGGCCGCCTGGCTCGCCGGCGGCGCGCTCTCGCAAGAGGCCTCTCCGGTCGAGGAGAAGCTGCGGCTCGAGCGCGAGACCACGCGCAGGGTCGCCGAGGCTCTCGACGCGTATCTCGGACCGGGCCGCTCGCACGTCTCGGTATCGCTCGGGCTCTCCGTCGTCCGCCTGCCCGGTCCGAACGCGCTGGCGGACGCCCCGGCGCCCATCGCGCCCCGCCCCCGCCCGGGCGAGCCCGAGTCCTCGCCGCAGCTCCAGACCCGCTGGCTTTGGCGCGACATCGCGCGCAAGCCGAGGGTGGCGGTGCTGCCCGGCTTCGCGGTCGCCCCCGAGGTGTCGGTCGTGGATCGGAGGGAGCGCCCGCCGGAGGCGAAGGCGGGCGAGCCGCCCAAGGCGCCCGAGCCTTCTTCCGGCGCCGGGGACCTCGCGGTCGAGGTGCGCGGGATGAAGGTGGCGGTGCTGCTCGACGCCTCGGCCACGGCGGCGCAGGCCAAGGAGGCCGAGGCGATCGCCGCGCACGTCTCGGGGATGGACGCCGGGCGCGGCGACGAGCTGCAGGTGCGCCGCGTGCCGCTCGCGCCGCTCTGGCGCCAGGCCTTGCTCAGGCCCTCGGTGCTTCTGCGCGTCGTGTGGATCGCGCTCGCGGTCCTGGCCCTGTCGCTTCTGGCCTGGCGCGCGGCGCGCGCCGCGACGCAGGTGCTGCGGACGCTGGGGCTCTTGCCCCGCCAGGCGGCCGAGCCGCCCGAGCTCAAGGGCGGCGCCGGCGAGCCGAAGCCCGCGGCGGCCGACCCCTCCGAGCCGAGGCAGGTTGCGGAGCCGCCCGAAGACGGCGCCGCGGACGCCGGCTCCGCGCCCGCCGTCGCGCCGGACGACGAGGGGTTCGCCTTCGTCAAGCCGGAGCAGGCGGCGCTGCTCGCCGAGCTCCTCGAGGGGCGCGACGCCGCCGAGGCGATCGCCGTCATCGGCCTTCTCGCGCCGGGGCTGGCGGCCCGCGTCCTCGAGGCGACGCGCGCGGAGCGAAGGGTCGAGCTCCTCTATCATCTGTCGTGGGCCCGATCGTCCGACCGGACTTCGCTCGAATCCCTGCGCGCGCAATGGAAAGAGCGGCTCGAGACGGCCTATGGCGGCAGCCAGCGGGCCGCGGAGCTGCTGAGCGGGCTGGAGCCCCCCTTGCAGTCGCATGTCCTCTCGCAACTGCAGGCTCGCGCGCCGGAGGTGGCTCGCCGCGTGCGCCGCGCGCTCGTCCGTTTCGAGGACCTATTCGAGCTTCCGCCGGCCGAGCTGGGTCTGCTCGGCCAGGCGGCGCCCTACGAGCAGTGGGCCGCCGCCCTGGTGGGCATCGACGACGCCCGTGCGCGGAAGCTCGTCGACGCGCTGCCGCGCGCCGCCCAGGCCGCGCTCGAGCAATGGCGGTCGCTCTCCGGCGCGCGCGGCGCCCAGGTCGCCCTGGCCAGGGCCAAGGTGCTCGCCGTCGCGCGAGCCCTGCGCCGCGAAGGGAAGCTGCCGGGCTTAGACGCCTGGGCGGGAGGCTAGCATGGACTGGAGCACGTTGATCGGGATCGTCGTGGGAGGCGCCTTGCTCGCGTTCGGGCTGGATCGGGCGGTGCTGCCGGTCTTTCTGAACGCGCACGGGATCCTTCTCGTCTTGGGCGGGACGGCGGCCGCCGGGCTCATCAGCACTCCGCCGCGCCTGCTGGTGACGGCGCTCGGAGCCCTCCGCCACGTGCTGTTCCCGGACGCCCTCGCGGACCCGCAGAGCTTGTCGGAGGACCTCGTCCGCTTGGCGGAGCGCCGCCATCGCGAGGGGCTCGGAGCGTTCTCGGGGGGACGCTTGTCGGGCGACGCCTTCCTCGCCTTCGCGATCGAGGCCGCGCAGGAGCGTCCGGACGCCCAGCACATCCGGCGCGTCCTCGAGGAGGCCGTCCGGCAGCGGGACAAAAAGCTCCAGCGCGCCGCGGGGGTGTTCCAAACCGCCGCGGCGCTGGCGCCGATGTTCGGGCTCCTCGGCACGATCGTCGGGATCGTCGGAGTGCTCAAGGACATCTCCAATCCGGCGACGATCGGTCCGGCGATGGCCGTGGCGGTGACCACGGCGTTTTACGGCATCCTCGTCTCCGCGCTCGTCTGCACGCCGATCGCATCCAAGATCCGCGCGCGGGCGCAGGAGGAGCGCCGGCTCCGGGAGCTCGTCCTCCTCGGGATGGTCGACATCCTCTCGGGAGCGATCCCGCTGGAGGTCGAGCGCCACCTGCAGGCTTTCTGCGATGGGGCGGGGCGCTGACATGGAGAGAGAGGACCGGGAGTTCGAGGAGCTCGAGGCGGAGCTGAACAAGGGCGCGCAATGGGGACTCGCCTACGGCGACTTCATGAGCTACCTCATGGTCTTCTTCCTCGTCCTATTCGCCTTCTCGCTGCAGAAGCGCTCCGACGGAGAGGCGCCGATGGACCAAGGACTCTCCGGACTGCAGACGCACTTCGGCGGCCGCGCCAGCGAGGAGGCGCAGCGGAGCGAGCGCCTGAGGGCGGCCGAGGACGCGACGCGCCGGGAGCTGGAGCGGGTCGTCGAGCGCCAGGGCCTGCGGGACGCGGTGCGGGTGGAGGCCGAGCGCCGGCGCCTGAGGCTGGTATTGGCCGCCCCCGTCCTCTTCGACTCCGGCAGCGCGGACGTGAAGGAGGAATCGGCCAGGCTCCTCTTCGAGCTCGCGGCGACTCTGAAGACCGACGACGGGAGGGAGGTGCGTGTCGAGGGGCACACCGACGACGTGCCCGTGGCCGGAGGCGAGTTCGAGTCCAACTGGGAGCTGTCGTCGGCGCGCGCCAACGCGGTGGTGGCGCTCTTGATGCGCTGGGGCCTCGACCCGCGCCGGCTCGCGGCGGCGGGCTTCGGGGAGTTCCGCCCGCGCGTGCCCAACGACGGGCCCGAGCATCGAGCGCAGAATCGGCGCATCGAGATCACCCTCGCGCGCCCGGAGGGCTGAGGATGCGATGCGCGCTCGCCCTCGGCGTCCTCCTGCTGGCTCCGGGCTCCGCGCGCGCGGTACGGCTGCAATGGGAGCTCGTCGATGGGGGGGGCGCGAACTCGTTCTCGTGGGCGCACTCCGTCGCGCTCGACCGGAAAGGGGAGGTGCTGTTCGCGGTCGGAGAGAGCTCGAATCGCGTGGCCGAGCAGGAGCTTTGGTCGCACGCGCTGCTCACGGCCACCGGCGCCCCCGCCTTCGGCGAGCCTCGCCGGGAGAACATGACCGTGCCCGGCCGGGAGGGCTGGGGGTTCGAGGATGAGCTGGGGGCGGGCGTCGCGCCCTTCGGCGACCGGCTGCTCTTGACCGGGCGCTACGCGGACGTCGTCGCGGACAAACACGGGTGGGTTGGGCACAACACCCAACTGCGGCGCGACGGCGGGTTCCTGGGACGCGACACGCTGCATGGGCCGGTCACCCCGAGCTCCTTCGCCTTCGCGACCCGTGGGTTGGCCGCGGCCTCCTCCTCCGATTTCCAGCTCGCCTGGGCGCTCAGCCTGCAGTTCGAGGGAGGCGCGCCGCGCTATCTCTTGGCCGCCTACGCCGCCAGCGGCGCCAAGAGTCCCGGCTCGCGCCACGTTCCTCCGGACGGGCCCGGTCCGGCGTGGGCCGGCGACTGCTGCAACGACCCGCCGGCCCGCCTCGGGTCGGACCTGCAGGGCAGCGTCTACTCGCTGCTCGGCTCGCGCTACTCCCAGGCTCGGGGCTTCGATTTCGCGTTCGGGAAGTGGGACGCGCAGGGCAACGTCACCGAGTGGACCTACAACGGCACGGCCGACGGAACGGACGTCGCCGACGCCTTGGCGGTCGACCCAAGGGGGGCGGTGTTCATCTTGGCGAAGACGAGCGAGACGGGGACGGGGTTCCGCACGCGGCTCATGCGCTTCGAGCTCGGCGTCCTCGCGTGGCGCCGGGACCTCGTGTGCGCGCGCGAGCCGGTCCGCGACGCCGCCCTTGCCCTGGCTTCGACAGGTGTGCTATGGGTGGCGAATGCCACGACCGGGTGCCTGCTCGCGTTCGACCTCAATGGGAATCTGTTGAAAGAGGACGCACTCGAACTGGCGGGCGGGCCGTCTTTGGGCTATTACATCGGACGGCTCGTCACCGACGGCGCGGGCCGCTTCTACGCCGCCGGCAGCCGCGCCGGAGCCGCCTGGATCGGGGCCTTCACGATGCTGGCTCCCCCGGCGCCTCCCCCTTCGCCTCCCAAGCCCTCCTGCCTGGCGTACGGCTATCCCAACCCCTTCGATGGCGCCACGGGCAAGGCGACCTTGCACTATGAGCTGCCGAGCGACGCTCCCGTGACCCTCACGATCTTCGACGCGCTGGGCTCGCGCGTGCGCGTGTGGCAATTCGAGGCCGGCCAGGCGGGCGCTCGCGCCGGCGTCAACCAAGTCGAATGGGACGGCACCGCCGCGGATCGTCGAAAGGTCGGCCAAGGGATGTATCTCGGCCGGCTCTCGACGCGGCCGGACATTTGCTCGGCGGTCCTTCGCCTGGGGGTGCGGCGTTGAGGCGCGCGCTCACGCCCGCGCGAACGGCCCTCTCGGCGCTGGCGGTGCTCTTCCTGCGCTGCGGCGCCGCGGAGGCCGCGATCGAGTTCAAGTGGCTGTCGGAGCTCAGTCTCCAGAAGGGCAAGGGCATGGACGTGGTGGTCTCTCCCGACGACAAGGGCGTCTTCGTCGGCGGGGCCAAGGGCTCGCCCAGGAAGTTCTGGGTCGCGCGCGTCGACCCCGACAACGGCCGGACCAAGCCCCCGGGCTGGGAGTATGTCCCGAGCCCGCCTCCCGACGGCTACGCGCTCGGCGTCGGCTTGGCTCCCGACGGGAGCGTTCTGGCGGTCGGCCTGGACTTTACGAAAGGCAAGTACCGCGTCGTGAGCCTCGGACCGGACAGCGGGAAGGAGCGCTGGACGGCGTTTCTGGCCGGCGAGACGAAGGATCCCGCCATCGCCGGACAATCCAACTTCGACCAGACCGGCCTGAGGGCCTCCGTCGCCGCCGACGCTCAAGGGAACGTCTTCGTCGGCCGCACGATCAACGGGACCCCGAGGAAGGTGCAGATCACGCGCCTGCGGCCGGATGGGACGGTCGACGCGAGCGTCGATATCGACGACACGGTGAACGCCGGCAAGGTCGACCTGTACTTCGAGGATCTCGCGGTCGACGCCAAGACCGGCCGCGTGTATGCCGTCATGAACACCAAGACGCCGCCTCAGCCCTTCTGCGGAAACCGCGTCTGCGAGACCGGCGAGACGTGCAAGAATTGCGCCGTCGACTGCGGCGCTTGCGGTCCCACCCCCAGTCCGACTCCGAGCCCGACTCCGCCTCCGCCCGGAGGCTGCCCGAGCTACTGCGAAGAAGGCTGCGTGCAGGGCACGAACCGGTGCCTCGTGACCTGCCCGACCGAATGCAAGCGGGGCTGCGTGCCGGGCACGAAGGAGTGCAAGCCGCCCCCGTGCCCCAACACGTGCCAATACGGCTGCGAATACGGCACGGATCAATGCGCGACTTGCACGTGCGCGAGCGGCTGCTGGGACGGCGGAACGCAGTGCAAGGACCCCTGTGAAGGCATGGACTGCCCCGGCGGCTGCGACAGCCGGACGGGTCAATGCAAGAGCCGTTGCGCCGGCACGAAGTGCGAGTACGGCTGCGACGAGGACACGGGCTCGTGCAATCCCAAGCCGGACCCCGGACCGGCACCCTGCGACTGCCCGGCAGGCTATCATTGCGACGCCTTCGGGAACTGTGTGAAAGACTCTTGCACTTGCGCCAACAACTACTGCGGCATGGAGTGCCCAGGATCTTCAGGTCGAGCTCAATCCGCCGCGACGGGGCCGAAGCCTTACATCAAAATCGTCTCGCTGCGTAACGACCTGAGCGATCTTCGGGCCGTGACGAATCCCTGGGGCCCTCGGAAGTGCTGCCGCCATCAGGGGGTCAACGTGACCGCGGACGGGCTGCTCGTGGCCGGTCAGACCGACGAGATCATCAACGGAGTGGAGTACGCGGTCTGGTTCCAGAAGCGAGATACGAGCCTCGACCCGGAAAAGCATCTCCGGACGCTCTGGACCAAGAAGCACTCGGAGGACACTGTCAAGCACGCCCACTGGCACGACACCGGCCTGGGACCCGACCGCTGCAAGGGCTCGATCTACACGACGGGGGACATCGGGTCGAACTGGTTCGGCCACTGGACGGATGCCGGGGAGCTGGAGTCCACGTTTTCCAACGACAACGGAAAACACGGCGACGGCATCGCGGTCGACTCGAAGGGGAACGTCTATATCACCGGGGAGGCGAAGCTGCCTCCCGAGGTCAAGGACGCGGGCATCTATGTGATGAAGCTCGCCATGGATTGCGCGAGCGAGGCGCCGCCGAAGATCTGCGACAACGACGGCCTTTGCGAGAGCCAGGAAGACTGCGGGAGCTGCGCCAACGACTGCTGCCCCGTGCCGTGCAAGGTGCAGCCCTGGGCCTTTCCGAACCCGTTTAGGCCGGCCCGCGAGCCGCTGCGCATCCAGTACGAGCTGGAGCGGGCCGCGCCCGTGTCGATCGAGATACAGGGGCCCGACGGGCGGCGGGTCCGCGGCCTGAGCTACGAGCGGGACGCGCAGGGAGGCAGCAAGGGCCGCAACGACGTGAGCTGGGACGGCAAAGACGAACGCGGAGAGCCGGCCGCCCCGGGCGCCTACGACGGCGATTTCTCCGTGGGCGAGCCGTACAAGGACTGCCGTCGCTTGATTCGAATCGGCGTGCGGTAAGGCGCGACCGCGCGCGTCTGACCCGATCCTTACGCTTCGCTGGGCCAACCCTGGCGCCCACCGGCTAGACTCGAGGCATGAGGGAGGAGGAAGAGAGGAAGGGCCCGCGTGCGCCGGTCATTCCGACCTGGGTCGCCGCGGCGAACGGGCCGGGAGGCGCCTGGGCCATCCGGTTGGGCGCCGCCGTCGGCTCGTCCTTCGCGACGCCGGCGGGGGTCGCGGCCCTCGTCATCTACGGCGCGGTCGCGGCGACCACGCTCGGCCTCGTGTTCGGGGCGCGCCTGCGTCTGGCCGCGGGGCTCACGCCGGGGTTGTCCTTCGCCTGGCCGGCGAAGCCCGGCGCGCGGACCGCTTGGGGGAAGGGAGCGGCGGGCGCCGCGGGAGCGGCGACGGACGACCCCGCCGTGTCGGGTTCCCTCGACGCCTTCCGCGCCGCCAACCGCGAGGCGCTGGCCGAGGGCTCGTCCGCGACGGAATCGGCGGCGGCCGCCGCCGCGCAGGATCCGGGAGCCGAAGGTTCGGCCG
>JACQPK010000175.1 GCA_016207565.1 Elusimicrobiota bacterium | reverse complement strand
GGCGAAATGAGCGAACGGATCTGGTTGGTGACGGGCGGCGCGGGATTTATCGGCTCGAATATCGCCGAGGAGCTTGTCCGGCAGGGCAAGCGTGTCCGCGTGCTCGACAACATGTCGACCGGGAAGCGCCAGCACATGGCGGGCTTCTTCGACGAGATCGAGTTCGTCCAGGGCGACATTCGGGACCTCGGCGTCTGCCGCCGGGCGATGAAGGACGTCGACTACGCCATCCACCAGGCCGCCATCCGCTCGGTCCCGAAGTCCGTCGACAAGCCGACCGAGTCCCATGAGGCCAACGCCACCGGCACCCTCCACATGCTCATCGCGGCGCGGGAGGCACGGGTGAAGCGCTTCGTGTACGCGTCGACGAGCTCCGCCTACGGCGACGAGACGAAGTTCCCGCAGAAGGAGCTCTATAAGCCGGCGCCGTTGAGCCCTTACGGGGCCTCGAAGCTCTGCGGCGAGCACTATTGCATCCTTTACTCCAAGACGATGGGCCTCGAGACGGTGTCGATGCGCTACTTCAACGTCTTCGGCCCGCGCCAGGACCCCGAGTCCCTGTACTCCGCGGTCATCCCGAAGTTCATGGAGCAGGCCTACCAGGGCCTCCCCCTCGAGGTCCACTGGGACGGCAAGCAGAGCCGCGACTTCACGCACGTCAAGAACGTGGTGGCGGCCAACCTGCTCGCGGCCAAGAGCACCAAGGCCGTGGGCAAGATGGTGAACATCGCCAACGGCAGGAGCTACTCGCTCCTCGACATCATCAGGGTCCTCGAGCAGATCGTCGGCCACAAGCTCGAGCGCCGGCACCACCCGAAGCGCCAGGGCGACGTGCGGAAGACCTGGGCCGACATCACGCAGGCCCGGAAGCTGCTCGGCTATAAGCCGGTGATGGGGTTCGAGCCCGGCCTGCGCGACACGTGGAATTACTTCGTGGAGCACTACTTCAAGAAGCAGGACGCCCGCCAGCCCGCCGCGGTCTGATCCCGTGAAGATCCTCGTCACGGGCGGACTCGGCTTCATCGGCTCGAATTTCATCCGCTACTTCCTGCGGCGCTACCCGCGGGGGGCGGTGGTCAACCTCGACAAGCAGACCTACTCCGGCAACCCGGCGAACCTCCGCGACCTGGCGGAGGAGCGGCGCTACCGCTGGGTCAAGGCCGACATCGCCGACGCGGACGCGGTCGACAAGTGCATGCGGGGGACGGACGCGGTCGTGCACTTCGCCGCGGAGAGCCACGTCGACCGCAGCATCCTCGACGCGGCGCCCTTCTTGCAGACGAACGTCATCGGGACGCAGGTGCTGCTCGACGCGGCGCTGCGCCACGAGGTGGGGCGCTTCGTGCACGTGTCGACCGACGAGGTGTACGGGAGCGTGGCGAAGGGCCACTCGACCGAGAAGGACCCCTTGCTGCCGAACTCTCCCTACGCGGCGTCCAAGGCGGCCTCGGACCTGCTCGTGCGCTCCTACATCGTGACGCACAAGCTGCCCGCGGTGGTCACGCGCGCGTCGAACAACTTCGGGCCGTACCAGTATCCCGAGAAGGCGATGCCGCTCCTGATCACGAACCTGCTCGACGACATCCCGTTCCCGCTGTACGGCGACGGGCTCAACGTCCGCGACTGGCTCTACGTGCTGGACCACGCGCGCGCCATCGACGTGGTCCTCCGGCACGGCCAGGTCGGCGAGATCTACAACGTGGGCGGGTCGTTCTCGTGCAACAACCGCGAGCTCGTCCGCCGCATCCGGACGCTGATGGGCAAGCCGGAGTCGCTGATCAAGCGCGTGCCCGACCGGCCCGGGCACGACCGCCGCTACGCGCTCGACTGCTCGAAGCTGCGCCGCCTCGGCTGGCGCCCCGAGACCGATTTCCGCCGGGCCCTCGCCGACACGATCGGCTGGTACCGCACCCACGAGTCCTGGTGGCGGCCGCTCAAGCGCAAGCTCGGTTTCAAGACCTACTACAAGAAGCAGTACGCGGGACGCTCATGATGGAGTCGCTCTCGAACCACGCGCCGAACCCGGGCGTCCGGACCCCCGGGGCGGTCGCCGGCACGATCGAGGTCATCTGCGGGAGCATGTTCTCCGGCAAGACGCAGGAGCTGATCCGGCGCCTGCGCCTCTGCGGCATCGCCCGGCAGAAGGTCGAGGTCTTCAATTCCGCCCTCGACGTCCGCTACGGCCGCAACCACATCATCTCCCACGATCTCTCGAAGATCCCGTCGCACGCGGCCAAGACGAGCCACGAGGTGCTCGAGAAGGTCGACCCGGCCACGCAAGTCGTGGGGATCGACGAGGTGCACTTTTTCGACGAGGGCATCGTCGGCGTCTGCGAGGCCCTCGCCAATCAAGGACGCCGAGTCATCGTCGCCGGACTGGACCAGGACTATAAGGGAGAGCCCTTCCTGATCACCGCCCGCCTGATGGCGGTCGCCGAGTTCGTCACCAAAAACCTCGCGGTCTGCGTCGTGTGCGGCAACCCCGCGAACAAGTCCCAGCGCCTCACGCACACCCGCAAGCGCATCGAAGTCGGCGCGACCTCCAAGTACGAGGCCCGCTGCCGCCGCTGCTTCGCAAAGTAAAAAAAGTAAACCCTGGGGACTGTCCCCAATGTTTACTTTTTTTAGTCGAAGGTTTTGGGGCCGTAGCGGACTTCGACGACTCGCGGGTCCACCGCGAACGGCTTGAGCTCGCCGCCGCCCCGGCGCCGCGTGAGCTCCACCTTCAGGCCCGACAGCAGTTGGGCGTAGCGCGCGCGCGCGGCCGAGACCCGCGCGGGGTCGCTCCAGAAACCGATGTCCTCCCGCAACAGACGCTTCGTCGCCTCGCCCGAGGTGGGGTCGGACCTGGGCCGCCCGAGCTGGTCCTCGAGGCGCGCGATCTTGTCGACGACGCCTTGGTACTCCTTCAGGCGCTCGCGCTCGATCTTGGCGCGTTCCTTCGGGCTCGACCAAAGCGAGGGGAGGCCGTCGCGGCGGTAGGCGTCCCCGACGAGCGCCTCGAACTCGTCCGCCGAGCGCGCCAGCGCGGTGAGCTGCCCGAGCGTGAAGAGCCGCGGGGGCGTGACGAGGGCCTGGTACGTCGGCAGCAGCTCCTTGCCGCGGCGCTGGAGCGTCGCGCGACGGTCGCCGGTCGCGTCGCGCAGCCCTTCGCGCAGGAGGTGCACCTGCCGTTGGATCTCGAGAGCCGCCTTGAGCCGGTTGAAGTCGGGCGCCCGGCGCAGGGCGTCGAGCACGAACGCGATGCTCCGGTAAAAGGCTAGGAGCTCGTCCTCGAGGAGGTGGGGAATCGCGCCGCGCTCGCGCTCGCGCGCGTGGCTGATCTCGTGGACGAACGAGTCCGCCACGGCGAACGCCAGGTCGCGCTGGGCCGAGCGGTCGCGGATGAAGGACTCCTCGTCGCGGCCGTCGAGGTGGAGCACGCGGTGGGCGATCTTGAGATTGCGTTCGATGCGCGAGTACGACATGAGCACGTCGGCCTGCGCGTCGTGCGGCCTCCGGAAATAGTCCGCGAGGTCCCGCTCGACGAACGACAGCTGGAGCTTGAGGGCCGGGTGGTCGCGGAGGTAGGCGACGGACGCGGCGCCCTCGGCGGAAGGCACCGCGGCGAGCTGGTGCATGAGGATGTTCGGGAGCGTGACCTCGAGCGTCTGGAAGCTCGCGGGGCTGCAGGCCTTCGTGCGGGGCTCGAGCGCCCAGTCGGCGGCGTTGCAGGGCAGCGCCAGGCCCAGCACGGCCGAGACTGCCCGCAAGCGGCGCATGCCGTAAGTCTAGTGCCGGAGCGGCTAAGTTGCCAGGGGGGTGAGGCGCCCGCCGGAGCGAAGGCGATAGCGCCGGCCGCGCCATTCGATGGTCCCTCCGGGCCAGGAGAGGAGCCATAGCCCGACATTGGCGATATCGAGGAAGGGGAGCGCCGCGTAGCCCCACCAGGGATAGCGCGAGGAGGCGCAGCGCGCGTCGAATAGGCGCGCCGCGGCGACGCGGAGCGCCGCGAAAAGGCACCACAGCCCGGCGGGGCGGAGGTCGGCCGGGGCGGAGGCGCACGCGAGGGCCACGAGGGGTAGCGGCGTGGCCAGCGGCAGCAGCACGAACGGGAGGGGGACCGTCCAGCGGACGATGCGCGACCATTTGAGGAGATGCCGGACCGCTTCGAGCACGGTGCCTCCTCGCTCGTATAGCGGCACGAGCCGGGGAAGCAGTACGACGCGCGCCTTCGCGCGGCGAAGCGCGTCGGCGAGCGTGAAATCGTCCGCCGCCTGGTGCCCCAAGCGGTCCAGAACGCCGAGGTTCGTGAGCGTGTCGCGCCGGACCGCCATCCAGGCCCCTGAGAAGAACACGCCCACCCCGGCGGCGGCGGCGAGCGCGGCCAGAAGGTCGAAGCCGTGGTTGAACGAGAGACAGACCAGCACGTCCCCGGCGCCGCGCGCGAAGGACGCGTCGGGGAGCCCGCTGACGGCATGCGCTCCCGCGTCGAAAGCGCGGGAGGTCTCGACGAGCGTCTCGCGGTCGGCGCGAGCGTCGGAGTCGGAGAAGACGACGATGTCGCGTGTCGCGTGCCGCAGCGCCGAGACCATGTTGTGCGCCTTGCCCATCCGTTCGCCGCTCGGGCCCGTGACGACGACTCGAGCGCGGGAAGGCGAGAGGGCTGCGACGCGGGTCGCGATGGCATACGCGGGATCGTCCTCCGACTCCACGGCGAAGAGGCACTCCAGGCTGCCCTCCGGGTCGCCGTCGAGAGGCGCTCGGAGGTTCTCCTCGAGGCCGACGTCGAGGCCCTTGAGCGGGCGGATCAACGTCATCGGTCGGAGCTTCCCCTCGGCGGGGCGGCGGCGAAACGCGGCGACGGCGGCCAGGTACGATCCGAGATAGAACAGCCCGAGGACCGCGGCATGGCCGACGGCGATCAGCTCGAACGCGCTCACGGAAGGACGAGCGGCTCTCCGTCCTCGGAGCGCCAGCGCGCCCAGCCCGACGGACACTGGTCGGCCTCGGCGTCGCGCTCGCAGGCGTCGCTCTCGGCGGCGATGCGCACCCAATCGCCTTGCACGCCCAGGACGTCGACGGGCACGTCGGCGCCCTCGCGTGAGAGCTGGCTCGCGGAGGGCTCGGAGGAGTCGGACGGACCCGAGCGCAACGCGATCTTCCGCGCGGCGTGGCCCGGCACCGTCCCGCGGCGGGCGGACGTGATCCAGTCGCCGAGCCTCCGCAGGCGCATGAGCGGCTCCCCGGAGCGGCCCGGGGCGTAGCGCACCCACGCGCGGCGGTTGATGGATGGATCGATCAGGACCTGGAGCCAGCGCTTCCCTTCGACCGTGGCCTGGCCGACGACGGCGAGCTCCAAGCGGTCGACGTCCCCTTGGACCCAGCGCAGGAGCCGCACGCCGCAGACCTCGAAGCCCGCGAGCGCCGCGCGCGCCTTGGGCCGGGCGCGCGGCACGCCCTCCAGCCGTTGGCAGTCGACGAGCGGCTCCGCGTCGGGGTCGGCCTGCGGCTGGAAGGGGAGTCGCTTGAAGCCGCGCGAGGGGTTCTTCGGATGGCTGACGGACACCTCCAGCACCTGCTGGACGGAGGCGGCGGCGCCCGGCGCGGCGTCGGCGAAGTAGCGGAGATCGGTGTGCGCGACGATCTCGGCCGCTAAGGCCACCGAGCGCAGGAGCGGCAGGATCAGGGCGACCAGCTCGGCGTGGACGAGTTGCCGGGGATGTCGGCAACGGCGCGGGGCGCGCTGCCGTCGTAGTCCATCACGTAGAGGCGGCGCCGGCGCTTGCCGCTCCCGCGGGTGCTCGTGAACGCGATGAAGCGGCCGTCCGGGGACCAGGAGGGGTCCTCGTTGGAGCCCTCGCCGTGCGTGAGTTGGCGGATGTGGGTGCCGGTGACGTCGACGATGAAGATGTCCATCCGGTCCTTCGGGTTGGCGCGGCCGGCGAACAGGATCCACTCACCGGTGGGCGACCACGACGGCGAGTCGCACCAGTTGAGCTGCGTCACCCGGCGCACGCGGCCCGTCGTGAGGTCGAGGATGTGGATCTGCGGGTTTCCGCTGCGGTCCGAGGCGAACGCGACCTGGTTGCCGTCCGGCGAGAACGTGGGGGAGCTCTCGACGCCGAAGTGCGAGGTGAGCGCCTTGGCGGATAGGTCTTTGAGGTCGAGCTGGTAGATGTTCGGGTTCTTCCCGTCGGACATCGTCATCACGAGGCTGCGCCCGTCCGGCGAAAACCCGCCCGCGAGGTTTAGCCCCTGGCGGCTCGAGAGCACCCGTGTCGCGCCTTTCTCGAGGTTGGCCTCCCAAAGGTCGGGATTGCCGCGCTTGTAGCTCGTGTAGGCGACGCGCTTGCCGTCGGGTGACCAGCGCGGCAAGAGCGCGATCGCGCCGTCGCTCGTCACGCGGTGAAGGCCGGCGCCGTCGTAATCGACGAGGTACAGCTCCTTCGAGCCCGTCTGGTCGTTGACGAACGCGAGCTGCGTGTGGGCGATGCCCGGCTTGCCGGTCAGCTGCTTCACGACGTCGTCGGCGATCTTGTGCGCCAAGGAGCGCCAGTATTTGGCGTCCTGGCGGTAGTAGCGCTCGAGGGCGGCGGTGCCCGCGCCGAGGTCCTGGAGCCTCACCGTGACCGACGCGCGTCCCGCGTCGAGCGCCACCGCGCCCGAAAGCGAGAACCCGGCGCCGGCCTTCTTCCAGGCCTCGGCGTCGGCCGGGTCTGCGCCGGGGGCCGGGTCGAGGGTCTTGAAGTACCGTGAGGCCATCAGGTCGTCGCGCAGCACCGCGCGCACCTGGTTGCCGAGGTTTTGGGCCTCGCCTCCGCCGCGCTCGGCGCCGAAGGGCGCGAGCCCGAGCGTCCACTGCGGCCCGGCGACACTTCCGCCGATGCCGATGTAGACGTCCGCGGCGAAGGCTCGGGCGGCGAGCAGGAGCGCGAGCGCGGCCGCGCTCATTCGTTCTGGCCTTGGGACGGGGCGGACTTGGACTTGCCGTCGAGCTTCGCGAGCAGCTTCGCGGCGGCCGTCGCCTCGGGGCTCTTCGGGAAATCGTCTTGGATCGATTGGAGGTAGCGCTTCGCCTCGGCCGAGTACGCCGCGGTCTTGAGGTTGAGCAACGTCATCGCGTACTTCAGCCGGGCCGCGGCGGTGATGTCGCTCTTCGGGAAGCGGTCGAGCAGCTGCGCGTACTGCCGCGCGGCGTCCTCCCATGACTTCGAGCCGTAGCGCGACTCGCCGAGATAGAACATCGCCAGGTCGGCCATCTCTCCCTTGGGATAGAGCTTGAGATAGGTCTCGAAGCCCTGCGCCGCGAGGTCGTACGCCTTGCGGCTGAGATTCTTCTGGGCGTCGTGGAACACCTGGCTCGGCGTGGGAGTGCCGGCGGGCGGCGTCGCGGCCTTCACTGCCTCCTCCGCGGCCTTCTTGGCGGCCGTCTCGGCCGCGGTCGCCGCGTCGCGCGCCGCCTGCTCGGCGGCCTGCTGCGAGGCCTTCTGCGCGGCGAGCTGCTGCTGCTGCTGCTTGTTGAGGGATTCGCCCAGGGCGGAGACCTTCTGGCCGAGCGCGACCTCGACGTCGTCGAGCTTGGAGCCGAGGCGCGTCATGCGGTCCTGGGAGTCCTTCAGGTTCTCCGTGAACACCGACAGGTCGGTGCGGACCTGGTCCATCTTGACCGCGAGATCGGCCTGGTTGGCCTGCATGGACGCGATCGAGCGCTTCAGCTCCGCGACGGAGGCCTTGATGTCGTCGGTCTGCTGGCTCAGGTCCAGCACGTCTCGCTGCGTGGCGACGCAGCCGCTGGTCGCGAGCGCGGCCGCCAGCCACGCCGCCGCCCGGCGCGAGCTCATTGCGGAGCTTTCGGGTTCAGGCCCTGCGTGCTCGAGGCGGTCCGAGCCCGGATGCGAGTCTCGGCGCGGCGGTTCTTGGCCCAGCAGCCCTCGGTGGCCTCGTCGCACAGCGCCTTCTCTTCGCCGTAGGAGATCGTGGCGATCGACTTGCCGGAGATGCCCAGGCGCATGTAGTACTCGCGGACTTCCTTCGCCCGCTTCTGGCCGAGCGCGAGGTTGTACTCGGTCGTGCCGCGCTCGTCGCAGTGGCCGGCCACGAGGATCTCGAGATCGGAATGGGCCTTGAGGTACTCGGCGTTCTTGCGGAGCGTCGCCCGAGCCTCATCGACCAGCGTGTAGGCATCGTAGGGGAACTGGATGGTCTGCAGCTCGGGGACCTCGGCGAACTGGCCCCCGTCGCGGATGTTCGCCTCGCCGGACTCGACGCCGGGCGGGAGGGCTTCCGTCCCGTTGGGGGTGGAGGCGGTCGTCGTCGTGGAGCCCGCCGGATCGGTCTTCTTGACCGTCTTCCGGGGCGCGCAGGCGACCGCGGCGGCGAGGAGCGCCGGCAGCAGCCAGAGATGGGATCGTCCCGTCGTGATCATCATTCCTCCGCGACCCGGTCGAGGCGAGCCCCGGCCGAGTTGCGGGGGCCATTATATGCGTAACCGCCCGTCGAAGTCAATCGATAGGAAGTGACGCCGTTGCGAAAAAGCTCAACGCTTTCCAGGGGAATCCCGCTTGAGTGATTCCCGGAACTCCTTCCGTTTCGCCGCTTGCGCCTGCCGGAAGGTCTTCCGACGCCGCTTCTGCTCCTCGTCGAATAAAGCCAGCTCCGCCCGCTTTTCCGCAACGGGACGTCCCGCGAGCCCTTTCTTGAAAGCGTCGCGCTCCGCCTTTTCCCGTTTCTGAAACGATTGGCGCTCGGCGCGCAGCCGCGCGTCGAAGTCCCGCTGCTGCATCTTCACGGTCGCCGTGCTGGACTGCACCGCGGCCTGCGCGGGCGCCAGGAGCAGCACCGACAACAAGATCCCCATACCTATATATACGGAAAAAGCCCGAAAAAGTTCCCTCGATTTCCGCCGGTTAGTATAATGGAACCCTAACATGATCTTCAAGCAACTCAACCCCGGAGCCTGCCGCAGCTACCTGGTCGGCTCCGAGCGCACGAAGGAAGTCGTACTCATCGATCCCGTCCTCGACGGCGTGGACCGCTATCTCCGGCTGCTGCAGTCCGACGGCATGAAGCTCCGCTGGGTGATCGACACGCACACCCACGCCGACCATATCTCGGGAGCGGCGCTCCTGCAGCAGAAGGCGCAGGTCCACTACCTGATGCACCTCAACTCGAACGTGAAGTGCGTCTCGAAGAAGCTCCGCGAGCGCGACGCGCTCGGGCTGGGCGAGCTCACGATGAGCTTCCTGCACGTGCCCGGCCATACGCAAGACAGCCTGCTGGTGCTCCTGCCCGACCGGTTCTTGAGCGGCGATTTCCTTTTCATCGGGGAGGACGGGGCCGGCCGGCTCGACCTGCCGGGGGGCAGCGCGGCCGCGCACCACCAGAGCCTGCGGAAGCTCGACACGCTCGCCGACGGGACGCTGATGTTCCCCGCGCACGACTACCGGGGGCGCGAGCACGCCCGGCTCGGCGAGCAGCGCCGGTCGAACCCGTTGCTCCAGCCCCGTACGCGCGACGAGTACCTGAAGTACTGGGAGGAACTGAAGCTCGGCCCCGCCGAGTGGATGAAGCAGGTGCTCGAGGCGAACCACGCGTGCGCCACGGAGCCCTCCGCGGCTTCGATCCCGGCCGAGTCGGCGAGCGGGGCGTGCGCGCCGTGCGCGGCCGCGGCGCCCGTCCACGGGGCGAGCCGCGCGCCGGCGCTGACGCCCGTTCAGCTGCGCGAGCGGGCCGCGAAAGACCAGGCCCGGCTCTTCATCCTCGACGTCCGCGAGCCCGACGAGTACACCGGCGATCTGGGCCACATCCCGGGCAGCGTGCTGATCCCGCTCGGGCAGCTCGAGGACCGCTTCGGCGAAGTCCCGAAGGACAAGACCATCGTGGCCGTCTGCAAGAGCGGGCGCCGTTCGGCGCGCGCCGCCGAGCTGCTGATGGCGAAGGGGTTCCGCGACGCCTACACCATGACCGGCGGCATGCAGGCCTGGGACGACGAGGAGCTCCCGGTCGAGCGTTGATGTTGGCGGCCCTCAAGAAGGTCTTCGACGCCGCCTTCGACGCCGTCCTCAGCGAGGACCGGCAGGTCCGGTTCGCGATGCACGTGCTCAACCGGCTCAACGGCGACGACAATTACGACCCGCGGACCAACGGCGAGTACTGGGTCCTCGGCAAGATCAAGGAACGGCACGCCGGTCCGGACCTCGTCATCTTCGACGTGGGCGCGCACGTCGGAGAGTGGACCCTGCGGGCCGCGCACGGGCTGGCGCCCGGCGCTCGCGTCTTCAGCTTCGAGCCTACCTCGGCCAGCCGGGCGCGGCTGAAGGAGAGCGTCGAGAAGGGCGGCGTCGCCAAGATCGTGACCATCGTCGACGCCGCGCTGAGCGATCAGGACGGCGCCGGCTCCGTCTTCATCGACGGGGACCTCTGCGGCACGAACTCCGTGTACCGGCAGGGCTATGCGGAGAAGTGGCGCGACGTCAACGCCGAGAAGAAGGTCGAGTCCGTCCGTCTCGTGAAGGGGGACACCTTCTGCGCGGAGCGGAAGCTCGACCGCGTGCACTTCGTCAAGATCGACGCCGAGGCCCACGAGGTGAACATCCTGCGAGGCTTCGAGCGGATGCTGACCGAGCGCCGGATCGACGTCCTCCAGTTCGAGTACTCGCACGGCTGGATCAACGCGCGCCACTTCCTGCACGAGGCGTGGTCGTACCTGGAAGGCAAGGGCTACACGATCGGCAAGCTCCGGGGCAACGGCGCGTTCTACCCGGAGCGCTACAAGACGGCCTACGAGAAGTTCGAGGCCTGCAACTACCTCGCCCTCAAGCCCGGCGCCGAAAGATTGTGAAGCAAGTTAAGTGGGGACTGTCCCCACTTAACTTGCTTCACTTCCAGGTGCCTTCTGCTAGGAGGCGGGCGAGCTCGCGGCGGTAGGCGGCCATGGCTTTGGCCGATTCTTCCGCCGCGGGTAGGGAGACGGCGAGCGCTTCCTCCAGCCGGCCGGCGGGTAAGCCCCGTGAACGGTGCATCTGCGCCAGCAGGCCGCCGATCACTCGTGCCGCGGACTCCGCGCGCTCGTGCGAGAGCTGCACGTGCGCCCCTTCGCGGCGGCGGGTGGACCAGTCGGAGCCCTCGAACCGGAACGTCTTCACCTCGGCGTCGACCCGGCGCAGCTCCGCGAAGCCGCGGCGCACGCGCTCGCGGTCGGGCTCGCCGAGCGGCTTGCCCGTGAACGACTCGAGGGCCGCGGCGCGGAGCTGCTTGAGCTCGTAGGCGTCGGTCCGGGACTTCGACGCGAACATGTAGCGGCGGACGCCGATCGAGCTAAGCCCGGCCCCGGCCCGGTCGAAGGGCTCCCACTCCGGGCGGGGGATGCCCGCGAACGCGGCGAGCCGTCCGGCGAGGCCTTCGTCCTTCAGCGGGACGCCCGCGCGGTGGTACCACTCGCGGTCGCGGCGGCGCGCCGCGCGCACCGCCGGTTCCTCTTGGATCGACTCGGCCCACGCGTCGAAGCCCAGCCTCAAGGCCGCGCGGTAGCCGTCGGCGGCGGCGGCGAGGCGCTCACGCCGTTTTACCTCGGGGGCCTCGTCCAAGAACCAGGTGCCCGCGAGCCCGCGAACGAGGTCCAGGCCGACCGGCGCGACGCCGGAGTCGTCGAAGTCGTTGACCTGCGGCACCCTGCGGCCGTCCAACTCCACGAGCTCGACGTTGTCGGGGTGGACGTCGGCGGCGATCCGCTCGGAGGCGGTCCGGCCGATCGCCTCAGCGTGCGCGCCGCGCTTGAGGGTCGCGTACTGGAGGTTGGGGAAACCCCGGTAGAACTCGAAATCCGACGTCGCGGCGCGCTCGAGCTTGGCGCGCAACAGCTCCGGCCGGCGAGCCCGCAGCTCCTGGTGCGCCGAGTCGATGAAGGCCTTCAGCGCCAAGGCGAGCGCCGCGGTTTCCACTTAAGCCGTCTTCTGGAGGACTTTGCCCGTGGCGTCGATCTCGTAGGCGATGGGCTCGCAGGTGCCGATGTTGAGTTCCATCACCTGCTCTTGGGTGAGCGAGTCCAGCTCCATCACGATCGCCCGCAGGCTGTTGCCGTGCGCGACGACGAGGACGTTCTTCCCCGCCTTCACGGCGGGGAGAATCTTCTCGCGGAAGTACGGGAGCGCGCGCTCCGCGGTGTCCTTCAAGCTCTCGCCGTTGGGCGGCGCCACGTCGTAGGAGCGGCGCCAGATATGGACCTGCTTATCGCCGAACTTCTGCGCCGTCTCGGCCTTGTTGAGCCCCTGCAGATCGCCGTAGTGGCGCTCGTTGATCGCCTTCGAGCGCTCGGTGGGCAGCCCCTTCTGGCCGAGCTCCGCAAGGATGATGGCCAGCGTCTCGTGCGCGCGTTTGAGCTCCGACGTGAACGCCAGCTCGAACGTCTGTCCCTTCAGGGCTCGCCCGGCGCGATGCGCCTCCTCCGCGCCCTTCTCCGTGATCGAGACGTCCACCCAGCCGGTGAAGCGGTTCTCGAGGTTCCACTGGCTCTGACCGTGCCGTACCAAGACTAGCTTTCCCATGCGCCGATTCTATCATTCCTTCGGCGGGTCAGTTGGTGTAGCGGGAGCCGCCGTGCTCGTCGGCGGGGCGCTGGCGGCGCTCCCACTCGGCGCGGACGGCGTGGGGGATCGGGTCCTTCTGCGCCTTTTTCTTGCGCTTGATCTGGTACATCCGGGCGTCGGCCCGTCTGAGGAGGGCCTCGAAGTTGTCTTTGCCGCGCAGCGAGGCGATGCCGATGCTCAGGCCCACGGCCGGGCTGGGGAGCGCCGCGAGCTGGATGCGCCTGGCCACGATCTCGGCCTTAGCGGGGCCGGAGCCGGGCAGGAGGACGACGAACTCGTCGCCGCCGTAGCGGAACGCCACGTCGACGTCCTTGCGGATCGAGCGGCGGATCGCCTCGGCGGCGTGGCGGAGGACGCGGTCGCCTTCGAGATGCCCGAAGCGGTCGTTGGTGGCCTTGAAGTCGTCGATGTCCATCAGCAGGATCGAGAACGGCTCTTTCTGGCGGCGCGCCCGCTGGACCTCGGACTCGGCGCGTTCCTTGAGGTGCCGCTGGTTGTAGAGCCCGGTCAGGCTGTCGGTGATCGAGAGCTCGCGCAGCCGACGCTCGAGCGCCACGCGCTCCGTGATGTCTTTGGAGATGGCCAAGGTCCCGATCCTCCGGCCATGGCGGTCTCGCAGCAGCGCCATGGACATGCTGACGTG
>JACQPK010000174.1 GCA_016207565.1 Elusimicrobiota bacterium | reverse complement strand
GAGGCGAGGGAGCGGCCGGCGTCGGCGCGGTCGAGGTAGGGAGGGTCGGGCATGGGAGGCCCCTACCGCCGCACGCTCCGCGCGTGGCGCCGGGGCACGCGTTCGTCTTCCGCGGCGAGCTCGGCCGGGGGGACCGTGAATACCAGGCTCGGGTAGCGGCGAAGCACCTGCTCCGCCGTCGTGCCGAGCCAGAAATCGCGCAACGCGCCCCGCCGGTGCACGGCGAGGACGACGGCGTCGCGCTCCCACGCGCGGTCGGCGATCGTCTCCGCCACCGAGCCCGCGGGCGGCTGGAGCTGTGTCGTGGCCAGGTGGCGTCCCCGCCGGGGCAGGAGCCGGGTCCAGGCCCGAAGGCGCCGGCGCGCGTCGGTCACGTCGCCGCCGGCGATGTGGAGGATCGACAGGCGCGCGTCCAACCGCGCGGCGAGCCGCCCGGCGTAGACGAAAGCGCGCTTCGAATACTCCGTGAAGTTGACCGGAGCGAGGATCGAGCGGATCGGTCCCGGCTGTCCGCGCACCAGGAGCACGGGCGCCGGGCAACGGCGGATCACGGCTTGGGAGACGGAGCCGAGGAGGAACCCCCCGACGGCCGATCGCCCGTGCGAGCCCATTACCACGAGGCCCGCGCGGCTCTCCCGGGCTCTCTCCAGGATGCCCGCGACGGGATCTCCCTCGAGCAAGAGGACGGGGCCGTCGAGTTCCGCGCGTTCGCGAATCTCCTGCGCGACGTCGATGCGGACCGGGTCGGGGAGAGGGGCATCCCACGCGACGGCGACCGGGGGGATCTGGGGCTCCCGCACGTGGAGGATCTCGATCGCCGCGCCGAACGCCTCGGCCAGGAGTCGAGCCTGCGACAGCGCCCGGAAAGACAGGTCCGACAGGTCCATCGGCACCAGGATGGACTTCGGCGGAAACACGATCATGGCGGCCCTCCCGCGGCGGCTGCGCGCGACCTCCGACGTCGCAACGGTTGGTCCAGAGCGGCCGAAGCACTAGCCTGGATTCTCCAGTTGGTTGTATTCGTTGCCGACTGGAGAATCCAGGACAATCTTCCATCATTGCTTATCAAAGGAAGTTCCTTTGATGAATGATATAGTCCTGGATTCTTCAGACGTCGTTTAGACGAGTAACTGAAGAATCCAGGCTAGTCGGGGCGAGGGAGGACGACCGTGAACTCGCTGCCGCTCCCGAGCTCGGAATGGACGTGGATGCGACCGCCCATCGCCTCGACCGCCTCGCGGCAGAAGGCGAGGCCGAGGCCCGTGCCCTGAGTCCTCCCCTGCCGCCGCGCCTCCGCCTGGTAGAACCGGTCGAAGAGGCGCTCCTGGGCCTCCGGGCGGATCCCCGGTCCCGAGTCGCGGACGGAGACGCGCACGAGGTCCCCGGAGCGTTCGCCGACGATCTCGATGGTGCCGTCCTCCGGGGCGAACTTCACCGCGTTGCTGAGCAGGTTCTCGAGCACGCGCGAGAGAAGGTCCGGGTCGGCCTTCGCTTGGAGAGACTCGGGCACTCCGAAGCGCAGGGACTGCCGCTTCTGCCGGATGAGCGCCGCGTGCTCTTCGGCGGCCTCCCGCGCGAGCCGCTCGACGGGCACGCGCTCGAGGCGGACCGGCATGAGCCCGGCGCTCAGCTTCGCGACGTCGAGATAGAGCGTGAGGAGATCCAGCATCCGGCGCGCGGAGCCGATGCTGATCTCGACCAGCCGGCGGTCCGAGGCGCCCAGGCCCGGGTTCTCGAGCAACAGGATCAGCGTCGCGAGGATCGGCGTCAGCGGCGTCCGGAGGTCGTGCGCGACCATGTCCCGCCAGTCCTCTTGATGGCGCCGGAGCTCGTCCTCCGCGCGGGTGTCCTCGAACAGCGTGAGGTGGAGGTTGCCGAGGGCTCGGGGCGTGGCGAGACAACGGATACGGACGCCGTCGATGCGCACCGTCGAGGCGTCCAGCCGGGGCTCCTCGCGGAGCGGGCACTTCGCGGCGCACCGGCCGATCTGCGCCGTCGGCAGCGCGACGGACGCCAGCTCGCAGATCGTGACGCCCCGCCTGGGCCGCTCGTCGAGGCGCATGATGTCGCGCGCGGCGCGGTTCAGGTAGAGGATGCGGAAATCGGAGTCGGAGACGCACACGCCGTCGGACAGCTCCTCGAAGAGAGCGGTCCAGGCCTCGAGCACGGCCGGAGACGCCGGCGCATCAGTGGTCATCGGGCCTCGGGAGCGGGCGCCGGGGCGAGAAGTCCTTGCAGGCCCGGCGGCCGAGGATCGAGGTGCGGAGCGCCAGCCTCTTGTGGTGGCACCAATAGTATGATGCTCCGCCCAACCGCAGCCGGATCTCGAGCCAGCGGCAATCGAAGCAGTGCCTGCGCCTCTCCACCCTCACGCGGCCTCCTCGCCGGCATCGGCCCGTCGCAACGCGGCGTCCCCAGACGCTCCCCGATGCCCCGGCTCAGCGTCCGTTCCCCGCGGTCAGCAACGCCGCCTGCTCCAGCGGAACGACCAGGACCGGAACGGGGCTGTCGCGCAGCACCCGCTCCGCGGTCGTCCCGACGAGCCGGTCCCTCAGCGGCCGGCGGATATGGGACACGACCACGACCAGATCGTGCCGCCCGGCCTCGACGAGAATCTCGCGGATGCGGTCGCCCACGGCGATCTTCGCGATCAACGGGCTCGCGTCCGGCCGGGGGGCGAGCCTGGAGATCAGGTCCCTCTGGAGCTCGCGCACGTCCGTCATCTTTTGCGCGGTCGGGGCGAGCTTCGACTCGAGAACCGAGAAGACGCACAGGGTCCCTCCCAGGCCGTCCGCCACGCGGGCGGCGGCCTCCAGCCCCGCGAACGCGTGCGCGTCGAAGTCGACCGGGGCGAGCACCGAACGGAACCGTTGATGCGGCTTGTGGACCACCAGCACCGGGATGGCCGCGTGGCGCGCGACGTACTCGGCCACGGACCCCTCGAGCACGCGGGCCGCGCCGTGGCGGCCGTGCGTCCCCATGACGATCCAGTCGAAATCGCCGTGCTCCGCCATCCGCGCGATCTGCGGGCCGGGGTCCCCGTCGATCTCGGTATAGGCCGTGTCCGGCCCGATGCGCTCGCGGATCCACCGGGAGATCTTCTCGTGGTCCCGGACCGCCCACTCGGTGTGCATGCCCATGCCTTCCACGGGCATGGGAGGCCACCAGCGCACGTAGAAGACTTCGAGCCGGGCGCCGACCTGGCGCCGGAGCTGACGCGCTTGCTGCCACGCGGCCGCGGACTCTCCCGAGGAGTCCATCGGCACGAGGATGCGGCGTGGAGGAAAGCGGAACATGCGCGCCTCCTGCGGGAGATGGACCCGCATCTTCCGAGGTCGCAACGAAACGCCCCGTCGGCGTGGAGCCGGGCGGGATCGTTGCGGGGTTGCTTGGCAAAGGGCCGTCGCCGCCCGGGAGGGGGTCATGGACACCGAGGACTTGCTGCGGCTCTTGCGCTCCGCTTCGGGGGAGCCATGAACGGCCTGACCTTCCTCCTCGCGTGGGGGGCGCTCGACGCGGCCGGGGGCGCGGAGCCCCGGCTTCTGCGCCTCGTGGAAAACACGGGCCACGTGATCATCCTCCACCAGGACGACGCGTGGCTCGGCGGCAAGGACGCGGCCTTGCCGACCGACATTCCTTCCGGCTCCGAGGTGTACGTACTGACCGGCCGCGCCACCTTCCGCGGGTGCGGCATCGTCGTGAGAGCCACCGAGGGCGACGACTTCACCTACGACGTCCGGCCGGAGCAGGACTGCGACCGTTCGATCCAGCTCGCGGCCCGAGGCGAGCTGGCGGCCGTCGACGTGGACGTGGGAGACGTCCACGCGATGCTCGCCGACGGCGAGGCGCTCTCGGTGTCTTCGGTGGGCCGAGGCCTCTACGAGGTCCGAGTCCTCGCGGGCTGGGTGATCTTCACGACGCCCGAAGGCGACCGGCACCTGGCGCCCGGCGGGACGCTATTTGCGCGCGGGCCGGTCCAGGCGCCGCTCCAACCGCGGGCGCGCGCGCGTCCGCCCGCCCCCGCGCCTACGCCGGTCCCGTCTCCGATTCCCCTCACCGAAGCCGAGCTTCGAAGCGCTCCCGGACCGAAGCCCCAGCCGCCGCTCCTTCCGATGCTCGCCGTGGCGACGGGGAGCCTGGCCGCGCTGGAACTCTACGTGCGGTGGAGGGCCCGATCCCGCCGGAGGCGCCGGTGACGAGGTCCTCTCTCGCCCTGGGCGCGCTGGTCGCCTCCGGCTGCGCGGCGGCCGGCCGCGTCCCGGAGGGTTACTACGCGCCTTCCCGCGCTGCCGGTCCAAGAATCGAGGCCTCGGTGATGATCGAGGCGTCGCGGGTCTCGGAGCGCTACGCGGTCGGCCTGCGCGCGTTCCACGAAGGCCGGATCGAGGCCCGCGAGGCCTATCTGCTGGCGCTCCGGGCGATGCTCGCGTCCGTGTTCGAGCGCGCCGAGCTGGTCTGCGCGGAGCCCGGCGCCTTCGACCTCGAGGCGAGGGTGGGAGCCGGATTCCCGCGGCGGCTCGCCATCGAGTTCCGGCGCCCGGGCACCGGAGAGGAGATCGCGGTGCTAGAGCGCCCCGGTCCGGCGGCGGCGTTCGCCGACTCCAAGTATCCGGTGCAGGAAGCGGCGATCGCCGCCGCGTGGTTTCCGCTCATGGCGCCGATCAACCTCTTCTGGGCGCGCCGGGAGGCCCGCCTCGGCGTCCGGGAGTTCGTGGAGCGCTCCGGCCCCGCCCTCGACGCGCTGGCCGGCGAGATCCGCGCGCACCCCGCCCTGCGCGCCGAGTCCGAGCTCGCGGGCTCGGAGCTCCGTTCCGCGCCGGCGCCGCTCCCTCGCTAGTGCAACTCCAAACTGATGCGTAACGAACTAAGCAACGCGGAGGCACGCAGAGGAAGTCACAGAAAGGCGCGCAAAGCGAAATATTCCCTCGATCCGTCCTTCGCGTTCCTTTCCGTCACT
>JACQPK010000173.1 GCA_016207565.1 Elusimicrobiota bacterium | reverse complement strand
TTTCGTTACTTTCCTCTGCGTGCCTCTGCGATGCGCTGTTGCAGCCCGACGCACGAAGAGCACGGAGTAACGCGGAGGCACGCAGAGGGAAGTAACGGAGAGGACGCAAAGGACGGCCCTTGATTGAGGATTAGGGTTTCAAAGTGCTACAAGCTCCGGGCGCGGAGCGAAGCGGCGCCGTCAGCGGCGGCGGGACGACATCAGGATCGTCCCGCCGCCGCGGGTCCACAAGATCGAGATCGTCCGGTCGCCCTTGGCCGCCGCGCGGGCACCGAGAGCGCCGGCCATCGCGCCGAGCCCGTCTTTCGGCTGCTCCGGCGGCGGGAGTCGCTTCCAGCCCTGCGCCTCGAGAGCCGGCCAGAGCCAGGCGTCGAAGGCCGCGTCGCCGAGCGCGCAACGGAACCGGCCTTCGAAGCCCCTCGACCCCAGGTCGTAGCACTCCGGCGGAAGCTCGAGCCTCAGTCCGTCCATGTCGAGGGCCGAGCCTCCGGTCTTGGCGCCGGGCGCCTCGACGGCCTCAAACGGCTTGCTCCACCTGGAGACCCGCGCCTCGATCTTCTTGGCGAGAGCCACCAGGGCTTCCGGCTTGGGCCGCCCTCGAGCCGCGACGGTGAGGAGAAAATGCCGAGAGGAGTCGAGGGCCGTGACCGTCGCGCCACCCGAGCCCACGCCGGGCCGCGCGGCCATGGTGAAGACGAACGACTCCGCGCCGACTCCGGCGTCCGCCGGCCGGCCGAAGAAGGCGACCTCCTTGCGCTTCTGCTCGAGCGCGCGTTCGCCGTCCCCGGGCGCCGCCATCTCCTGGAGGGAAATGCCCACGGCGGGCTCCTTCGGGAGCATCCGCGCGATGGACGCGCGAGATTGGCGCTTCCGGGGCTCGAAGTACGCGCAGCCCAGGCCATCCCGGTCGCGGCTCTCCTTCAAGCTCAGCGTATCCGCGTACGCTCCGAAAGCGGCTCGAAGATCGCCGGGAGTGACGACATCGGCGCAGCTCCGCGCCGCCGCGAGCGCGGGCGCGGCGTAGAGCAGGCAGGCGAACGAGGCGAGGGTCATGACCGAGTATGTAGCAGCTCTCCGGAGTTCCCGCCAGCAGACGCTCCTCGGCGAGTCCTGCCGTTGGGCGAGCGGGCGCGGCGCCCGAAAGAGCTACAGCCGCTCGCGGATCAGCTTCTGGACGACGGCAGGGTTCGCCTTGCCGCCGGAGCGCTTCATGACGCCGCCGACGATCCGGCCGATCGCCTGCTCCTTGCCGGCCCGGAGGTCCGCGACGGACTGCGGGTTATCGGCCATCGCGGCCTCGACCCACTGCGCGACCTGCGACTCGTCGGAGACCTGGGTCATCCCTTGCGTCTCGACGAGCTCCTTGGGCGACACGCGGGTCTCCCACATCTTCGCGAAGACCTCCTTGGCGAGCCGCGAGGAGAGCGTGCCCTCCTCGATCAGCGCGGCGAGCTCGCCGAGATGCCCGGGCGGCACGGGCGAGTCCACGATCGTCTTCTTGTCGGCGTGGAGGCGGCCGAGGAGCTCGGTCCCGAGCCAGTTGGCCGCGGCCTTCGCGGCCTTCGGCCCGCAGACGGCCACCGCCGACTCGTAATAGTCGGCGAGCGCCCGCTCGGCGGTCAGCACGCCGGCGGCGTCGTCGCTCAGGCCGTACTGCGAGACGAGCCGCGCGCGGCGCATCAAGGGGAGCTCGGGGGTCTCGGCCTTGAGGCGCTCGATGAGGTCGGGATCGGCTCGCAGCGGCACGAGGTCGGGCTCGGGGAAGTAGCGGTAGTCGTGCGCCTCCTCCTTCGAGCGCATCGCGAACGTCGCGCCGCGGCCGGCGTCCCACAGCCGGGTCTCCTGCACGACCCGCCCGCCCTCCTTTATTAGAGCCACCTGGCGGCCGAACTCGTGCTCGAGGGCATCGCGCACGTTCTTGAAGGAGTTCAGGTTCTTGATCTCGGCGCGCGTGCCGAGCGTGTCCTCGCCGTGCCGGCGCACGGAGACGTTCGCGTCGCAACGCAGCTCGCCTTTCTCCATGTCGCAGCTCGAGACGCCGACGTACTGCAGGATCGCCTTGAGCGTCGTGAGGTACTGGGAGGCCTCCTCGCTCGTCCGGAGGTCCGGCTCCGAGACGATCTCGATGAGCGGCGTCCCCGCGCGGTTGTAGTCGGCGAGCGAGTGATCGAGGGCGCGCGAGCCGGCCAGGTGCAGGAGCTTCCCGGCGTCCTCCTCGAGGTGGATCCGGTGGATCCCGATCGTCTTAGCCGGCGGTCCGGGGATGTCGAGCCTGCCGTGGTCGGAGAACGGCAGCTCGTACTGCGAGATCTGGTAGCCCTTCGGCAGGTCCGGATAGAAGTAGTTCTTGCGGGCGAAGATCGACACGTCGCGCAGCGTGCACCCCAGCGCGAGCGCCGCCTTGAAGCCGAGCTCGACGGCCTTGCGATTGAGGACGGGGAGCGTGCCCGGCTGCCCGGTGCAGACGGGGCAGACGTTGGCGTTCGGCTCCGCCCCGAAGGAACCGGTCGAGCAGGAGCAGAAGAGCTTGCTGGCGGTCGCGAGCTGGACGTGGCATTCCAGCCCGACCACCATCTCGAACTCCGTCATGGCCGCATTCTACAAACTACCGCTTCAGGATGAGGCTGCAACAGGTCACGGCGCCTTCCGCCTTGGCGAGCTCGTCGGCGTCGACCAGCACGGGCCGGACCCACTCGCGCTCGAGGCGCTCGCGCGTCTTCGGGTACGCGGACGGCATGAGCACGGTCTCGCCCACGCGCAGGACGTTGGCGGCGGAGGGCTCCGACGGGTCCACCGGCAGGAGGTCCAGGCCGGCGAACGGCGCCTTGTCGACCCACGAGAGGTTGATCAGAAGCGCGTCGTCCTTGAACGCCGTGACGGCGGACTTCAGGTGGAGGCAGCCCTTCACGTCCACGCCCGTGACGGCATAGCCGTGCGGCGCCAGCAACGCCTCGAGCGCCCTCGCGCCCTCGGGGTTCGTGCGCGCGGTGAGTCCGACGAAGACCCGTCGCCCCACGACCAGCACGTCGCCGCCGTCGAGGGTCGCCGGCTCCGCGACGCGCGCCAGCGGGCGGATCCCCTCGAGCGCCTTCTCGACCTCCGCCGGCTCGCCGCGCCGCGACTCGGCGCCGGGACGCGCGATGACGGCGAGCTCGTCCAACACGACGGCGGCGTCCTCGATGAACACCGCGTCGGGCATCGAGTCGTCGGCCGGGAGCCGGCGGACGTCGCAGCCCGCCGCGCGCAGCGCACGCTCGTAGGCGGCGTGCTGCGCCCGCGCGCGCGGGAGGTCGATCGCGGTGCGCGCGAGGTGCGTGAGCTCGCAGCGCGCGATCGCCGGGCTCACCTCCCGCGTCAGCGCCAGAAACGCCGCGGACGGCAGGAGCTCCTCGAGCAGCGCCTTGAGCGCGCGCGTGTCGTAGGGCTTGGCCAGGAAGCGGGCATTCGCGAGGCCCTCGGCCCACGCGCGCTGCTGCTCGACCGGCATCCCCGAGCAGATGATGACCCGGACGTTTCTCAGCTCCCGGCAGTGGCGCAGAGCGGCGATGACCTGCGGGCCGCCCCCGCCCCGCATCTGCATGTCCAGGAGCACGGCGTCGGGCGGCTCCTCGAGCGCGCGGGCCGTGAACCCGGCGGGGTCGACCGCGCTCCAGACCGAAAAGCCGTGATAGGCGAGGTAGCGGCGCGTGAGCTCGACGTAGGACTCGTCGTCGTCGACGATCGCGATCGTGCCCGGCACTACCCGGCGTCTTCCTTCTCGCTGACGTTCATCAGCTTCGCCTCGATGAGCGTCAGGAGCCGTTTGTCGCCCGGGTACTTGAGGAGCCCGGCCGCTTCCGCCGGCGCGCACCAGCGCACGTCGAGGACCTCGACCGCGTCGGGGCTCCCCGAGCGCCGGAGCGGGCGCATCCAGTACCAGCGGACGCGCTTGCGGACGAGCCTGCCTTCGCGCATGAACATGTAGCGCACGAGCGTGAGCGGCCCGATCACGTCGCATTCGAAGCCGGTCTCCTCGTGCACCTCGCGGAGCGCGGCGCCCTTCGGCGTCTCGCCCGGGTCGAGGTGCCCCTTCGGGAAGGTCCAGAGCCTCTCCCCCTTCAGGTTCTCCACCTTCACGAGGAGCACCTTCCCGTCGCGGGTGACGACGCCTCCGGCGGAGTATTCCTCCCCGGGGCTCCTGCGGCCGGCGGAGCCGACGGGGGGCAGCCTCCGCTCGGTCACGCCTTCGCCTCCAGCGCGGGGAAGGGCCGCGCGGCCTCCCACGCCGCCGCGGCGGACAAGAGCACCTGCTCCTCGAACGGCCGCGCGAGAAGCTGCACCGCGAGCGGCAGCCCCGCCGGGTTCAGCCCGGCGGGCAGAGAGACGCCCGCGATCCCCGCGATATTGCACGGGATGGTGAACACGTCCGAGAGATACATCTGCACCGGGTCGGCCGTCTTCTCGCCCAGCTTAAACGGCGGGGTCGGCGCCGCGGGCATCAGCAGGAGGTCGACGTCCTTGAACGCCGCGTCGAAGTCGCGCCGGATAAGGGTCCGGACCTTCTGCGCCTTCCCGTAGTAGGCCTCGTAGTAGCCCGCGGAGAGCGCGTAGGTGCCGAGCATGATCCGGCGCTTCACCTCGGGCCCGAAGCCCGAGCCGCGCGTCGCCTCGTACGTCTCGAGGAGGCCGGCGTTCGCGTCGGCCCGCGCGGCGGAGGCCCCGTAGCGCATGCCGTCGAAGCGGGCGAGGTTCGCGCTGGCCTCCGAGGGGGCGAGGATGTAATAGGTGCTCACCGCGTACTTCGAGTTCGGCAGGGAGACGTGCGCGACCTTCGCCCCTTGGGCCCCGAACCACTGCGCCGCCTCATGCAGCGCGCGGGCGACGTCGGGGTCCAGGCCGGGGATCATGCATTCCCGGGGAAGGCCGACCCGGAGCCCGGGCACCACCGAGGGGTCGAGGACGTACCTGCGGGGCCCCGCCGGCGCGGAGGTCGAGTCGAGCGGGTCGAACCCGCCGATCACCGACAGCGCGAGCGCGGCATCCTCCACGGAGCGGGCGATCGGGCCGATCTGGTCCAGGCTCGAGGCGAACGCGACGAGCCCGTAGCGGGAGACGAGGCCGTAGGTCGGCTTCAGCCCGACGACGCCGCAGACCGCGGCGGGCTGGCGGATCGAGCCGCCCGTGTCGGAGCCCAGCGCGAGCGGAACCATCCCGGCCGCCACGGCGGCCGCCGAGCCTCCGGACGAGCCTCCCGGCACCCGGGTCGGGTCCCACGGGTTCTTCGTCGGGAAGAAGGCGGAGTTCTCCGTCGACGAGCCCATCGCGAACTCGTCGCAATTGGTCTTGCCGATGACCACCGCTCCAGCCGCCTCGATGCGCGAGACCACGGTGGCGTCGTACGGCGGGACGAACGTGTCGAGC
>JACQPK010000180.1 GCA_016207565.1 Elusimicrobiota bacterium | reverse complement strand
AGCTCCCGCCGTACTACCAGGACCTGGGCGGCATGGGCAAGAAGGTCAGCCACGGCTGGGTCTTCATCAACACCTACAACTCGGAGCTGGCGACGCCCGGCGCGCTCGAGGGCAAGCCGGCGATGGAGGTCCAGGCCTCGCAGCGCGAGATGGACTACATGCACGTCATCCATTGGAAGAGGGCCGAGGAGCTCCTGGCCAAGGGCGCGCTCAAGACGAAGACGATCGCTGGGATGAAGATCATCCCGATCGAGGAGGCCGTGAAAGCCGGGATCCTCTACAACGTGCCCGAGCCGAAGAGCCCGCACGGCGCCGACGTCACGCCGGACGGCCGCTTCATCGTCGTCAGCGGCAAGCTCGATCCGCACGTGACCGTGTTCAGCTTCGACAAGATCCAGAAGGCGATCGCCGCCAAGGCGCTCGACGGCAAAGACGACTTCGGGATCCCGACGCTGAAGTTCGACGCGGTCGTCGAGGCGCAGGTGGAGCTGGGCCTCGGGCCGCTCCACACCGAGTTCGACGACCAGGGCTACGCCTACACCAGCATGTTCCTGGACTCGTCGATCAACCGCTGGACGCTCGAGAAGGGCCCGCGCGGCGAGAAGCCGTGGTCGCTCGTCGAGGCGCTGCCGGTCCACTACAACACGGGCCACCTCACGGTCGCGGGCGGCGACACCGTCGCGCCCTACGGGAAGTACCTGGTCAGCCTCAACAAGTGGTCGCTGGACCGCCATCATCCCGTCGGGCCGCTCCACCCGCAAAACCTTCAGCTCATCGACATCTCCGGCGAGAAGATGAAGCTGCTGTCGGACGCGCCGACGGTCGGCGAGCCGCACTACGCGGTGATGGCCCCGGCGAAGCTCTTCAAGCCCTGGAAGGTGTACCCCGAGGTCGGCATCAACGGGTTGACCTTGAAGAAGAGCCCGACCGCGACCGCTCCCGGCAAGGAGCGCATCGAGCGCAACGGCAGAGACGTCCACGTCTACATGACGGCGATCCGCAGCCGGTTCGTGCCGGACCGGATCGATGTGCAGCAAGGGGACAAGGTCCACCTGCACATCACGAACATCGACCGGGCGGAGGACGCGACTCACGGGTTCGCGCTCTCGGCGCACAACATCAACCTGTCCCTCGATCCGGGCCTGACCGTCGACGTCGACTTCGTCGCGGACAAGAGCGGGGTGTTCCCCTTCTACTGCAGCGAGTTCTGCTCGGCGCTGCACATGGAGATGATGGGCTACTTCACGGTCGGCAAGAACGCGCCGGCGAAGGCGGGGAAATAAGATGACCGACCGGCAGACGCCGGCGACGACCGCCTCCCGGCGCCGCATTTCCGCGGCGCTGGGGGCGGTCGCCGGCGTCCTGCTGGCCGTCTCGGCGTTTCTGCCCTACTGGCAGGCGCGGCTGTTCGCGCCGCAGTACCGCGAAGGCCTGACCATGACGATGTATCTGCACAAGCTCACGGGCGACATCCAGGAGATCGACATCCTCAACCACTACGTCGGCGTGGCGAAGCTGGGCTCCCTCGCCGTTTGGGAGCGCCGGCTCGCGCTGCCGGGCTTGGCGGTGCTCGTGGCGTTGTGCCTGCTGGCCTTCCGAAAGGTCCCGCCGCTGCCGGCCTGGCTCAAGGTACTGCCCGTCGCGGCGTTTCCGTTGATCTTCATGGCCGACATGAAGTTCTGGATGCACCAGGCGTCGACGGATCTCGATCCGATGGCGCCGCTCAAGCTCAAGCCGTTCGTCATCCCGCTGTTCGGCACGGGCAAGGTGGGCCAGTTCCGCAGCGAGCTCGGCCCGGGCCTGGGCTTCATCTTGGCGCTCGTGGCCGTCGCGCTCCTGCTCGAGGCGCTCTGGCTGTCGCGCGAGGCCGGCCTGCCCGGAGCCCCGGCGACGGCCGGCACGGCCGGGCTCCCGGCCCGCCAGGATCGCGGGCGAGGCAAGCTCGCGGGCCTCGTGCTCCTCCTCCTCGTTTGGGGCGCCGCCGCTGGACGCGCGGAGCCCCTCCAACCGCTCCTCGACGCCGCCGCGCCGGGGAGCGTCGTCGAGCTCGCCGGAGGCCGCTTCGAGGGCCCGGCGGTGATCGACAAGAGGCTTACCTTGCGCGGGCGGGGTGCCGTCATCGACGCCCGCGGCTCGGGGACGGTGCTGACCGTGAAGGCCCCGGGAGTGCTGCTCGAGGGTCTCACGCTCCGGCGCTCCGGCGCGAGCCTGCTGGAGGAGGACGCGGGGCTCACGGTGATCGCCGCCTCGGTGACGGCCCGCGGGCTCCTGCTCGAGGACGTCCTCTTCGGCGTCTTCGCCTCCAACGCCCCGGGCTTCGTCCTGGAGGACAGCCGGCTCGCGGGCAAGCCGCTCGACGTCGGCCGCCGGGGCGACCTCATCCGGATCTGGAACTGCGACCGGGTGCGTCTCTCGCGCAACCGGGTCACGGGCGGCCGCGACATGGTCCTGTGGTTCTCCACCGGCTCCGTGGTCGAAGGCAACGTCGCGACGCAGGGCCGCTACGGCCTGCACTTCATGCATACCGACGGCGCCCGGGTCGTGGGCAACGAGTTCCGGGACAACTCCGTGGGCCTCTACGTGATGTACTCGAAGGACCTCCAGATCGTCGACAACCTGTTCGAGCGGCACCGGGGCCCCAGCGGCTCGGGCCTCGGCCTCAAGGAGTCGGACCTCATCGACGCCCGCGGGAACGTCTTCCGCGACAACCGCCAGGGCATCTTCGTGGACCAGTCTCCCGTCGTGGAGGAGAACGCCAACGCCTTCCGGGGCAACCTCTTCGCGTACAACGACGTCGCGCTGGCGCTGATGCCCGGCGTCCGCGGCAACGTCTTCGAGGGCAACGCGTTCGAGGACAACTTGCAGCAGGTGTCGGTGCGCGGCGGCGGCGTCCCCTCGGGCAACGACTGGACCGGCAACTACTGGAGCGACTACGCCGGCTACGGCCGGGGCGAGCGAGGGCACGCGCCCTACCGCGCCGAGCGAGTGGTCGAACGGCTCGCCGACGCCCGGCCTTTGGCGCGCTTCTTCCTTTATACTCCCGCCGCGCAGGCGATCGAGCTAGCGGCCCGGACCTTCCCGCTGTTTAAGCCCAAGCCGCTCGTGACGGACCCGTCGCCGCTGCTGCGCGCGCCCCGCCGCGACGCGGGGCCCCGGCCCGAGCCGGCGCTGGCGGCCCTCTGGATGCCCGCGAGCCTTCTCTCCGCCTCGGCGCTGGCCGTCGGCTGGTCGCGGCGGCGCCGCCGTCCGATCCTCTCCGCGCGCGCGGCGCTGCCGGAGGCCGCTCCCGCGGTCTGGGCGGCGGGCGTCGCGAAGGCCTACGGCGACCGGAAGCTCCTGCGGGACCTCTCCTTCTCCGCGGCGCCCGGCGAGTGCCTCGTCCTGTGGGGCTCCAACGGCGCCGGCAAGAGCACGCTCATGCGCTGCCTGCTCGGCCTCGAGTCCTTCGCGGGGAAGATCCTGGTCGGAGGCGTCGACGTCTCGCGGGAAGGGCCGCGGGCGCGCGAGCGCGTCGGCTACCTCTCGCAGGAGTTCGCGGGCTACGACTGGACCGTCCGCCGCTCCATGGAGTTCGTCTGCGAGGTCCGCGGCTGCGACCCCGGCGGGATCGGCCCGGCGCTCGAGCGCTGCGGCCTGGCCGGCGAGGAGGAGAAGCTCGTGCCGGCGCTCTCCGGAGGCATGAAGCAGAAGCTCGCGCTCGCGCAGGCGCTCGTCGCCGACCCCGACATCCTCCTCTTGGACGAGCCCTGCTCGAGCCTCGACCTGAAGTCACGCCGCGAGCTGACTGCCATCCTGGTCGGGCTGAAGGGGACGCGGACCCTCGTGATGACGAGCCACCACCTCGACGAGGTGGCCGCGCTCGCCGACCGCGTGCTGTGGCTCGACGAGGCCGGTCCGGCCCGGCTGCTCAAGGCCGGACAGTTCCTCGAGGAGATCGATGGGGAGGGCGCGTGACCCGCGGGACCCGGGCCTTGGCCGTCAAGGAGTTCCAGGACGCGGTGTCGAGCCGCTGGCTGGCCGCCTTCCTCGTGGCGTTCTGCGGGCTCGGGATCCTGCTCGCGCTCCTCGGGGCGTGGACCAGCCCGCTCGGCGCGTCCGGGTTCGGCCGCACCACGGCCGCGCTGCTCAACCTCGTGCTCCTGATCGTCCCGCTCATGAGCCTGACCGCGGGCAGCCTCGCGTTCTCGTCGGAGCGCGAGCGCCGGACGCTCGAGTTCCTGCTGTCTTTGCCGCTCAAGCCCTCCGACGTGTTCTGGGGCAAGTTCCTGGGCGGCGCGGGGGCGCTCTTCGCCGCGCTCGCCGCCGCCTTCGGCGCGCTCGGCTCGCTGTTGGCCGCCCGCGGCGGGCTCCGCGAGGCGGCCGTCTTCGGCGCGTTCTTTCTGGCGACGCTGCTTTTGTGCGCGACCTGCCTGGCCTTCGGCCTGGCCGCCTCCGCCCGCTCCCGCCGGGTCGCCGCCGGGCTCGGCGCCGCGCTGCTGGTCTGGGTCACCCTCGTCTTTGCCGGCGACCTCGGCCTGCTGGGCACCTCCCTGGCGGTCCGATTGCCGCCCGGGGCGCTCCTTGCGGCCGCCTGGCTGAACCCGCTCTCCCTCTTTCGGCTCCTCGCCTTGGACGCGCTCGCCTGCGATCTCGACGTGCTCGGCCCGGCGGGCCTGTGCGCGCGCGACGTCCTCGGCGCGTGGCTGCGGCCGGCGGCCCTCGCCGGACTCGCGGCCTGGCTCGGGCTCGCGCTGGGCGCGGGCTGGGCGATGTTCAGCCGCGATCCGCTTCGGAGGGGCGCGTGAAGAGGATCGCCGCCCTCGTCCTCCTCGCCGCGCTGGCGGCCTGCGCGAGGCCGAGGCCCGGCGCGCCCCCGGAGCTGCGGTTCGGACGCACCGAGTGCGCGAGATGCGGGATGATCGTCAGCGAGGAGCGCTTCGCGTGCGGGTGGATCGGCGACGACGGGGGTAGCGTGGGCTTCGACGACGTGGGCGAGATGCTCGCCGCCCTCGAGGAGACCCCGGCGCTCCGGTCGCGGGCCTGGGTCCGCGACATGAAGGGCGGCGGCTGGGTGCGGCTCGAGGAGGCGCACCTGCGCCGCATCGAGGGGCTCGCCACGCCCATGGGCACGGGCTGGGTCGCGTTCGCGCGGGTCGAGGATCTCGAGGCGTTCGTAAAGTCGCGCCGGAGGCAGACATGACGGAAGACTTGATCTCGGCGTTCTTCGAGCAGGACCACTCCGAGATAGACCGCATCCTCGGCGCGGTGGCGTTCGACGCTCCCGAGAAGGCCGTGCCCGCGTTCGCGGAGTTCGACCGCCGCCTGGAGCGCCACATCGAGTGGGAGGAGAAGATCCTTTTCCCCGCGGTCGGCGCGAAGGCGCCCGCGCTCGAGGGCGGGCCCCTGAGGGTCATGCGCTTCGAGCACGAGCAGATCAGAGGCTCCAAGGCGACGGCGGCTTCTAGGCTCCGCGCCGGCGACTCGAAGGGCGCGCGGCGGGCGGTCGACGAGATGCTCGCGGTGCTGGAGGGGCACAACATGAAGGAGGAGGAGATCCTCTACCCCGCCTGCGACCGCCTGCTCACCGACGCCGAGCGCAAGGCGATCCTGGATCGCGTCCGCGCCAAGACCGAGGCGTAACCGGCGATGACGGCGACGAGCCCAAGCCGGGGCCTGGAGTTGTTCGTCCAGGCGGTCCAGCTCGGGCTCGGTGAGGGCCGCCTTCCGCGGCCGCTACGATGTCGTGACGGTCGCTACTTC
Source organism: Elusimicrobiota bacterium (assembly GCA_016207565.1). Taxonomy (GTDB): domain Bacteria; phylum Elusimicrobiota; class Elusimicrobia; order UBA1565; family JACRDR01; genus JACRDR01. The sequence goes on along the minus strand of JACQPK010000180.1, from coordinate 10,409 downwards.
TCCTTCTTGTGGCACTTCATGCAGCCGCCCTGCGCCTTGAAGGCCTTCTTGCCGTCGTGGCACTTGCCGCAGGTTCCGCCCGCGTACATCTCCTTCATCAAGTAGCCCTTCTCGTTGCGCTTCTGCTCGAAGAGCGGCTTCTCGCCCTCGTGGCAGTCTTTGCACGCCGCCTTCTCCTGGTGCTTGCGGTGGGGAAAGGTGACGGGCGCCATCTTCCCGGTCTTGTCCAAGACCATCTTCTCCGGGCCCGACTTCTCGTCGGCGGCCGGGGCTTCCTTGGCGTCCGCCGCTTCCTTCTTGTCCGCCTTATCCGCCTTGTCCGCCGCCGCGGGCTTCTCTTCGGCCTTCTTCTCGTCGGACGCCCGGGCGACGTTTGCGGCGAGGGTGACCGCCGCCAGAATGGAGCACAACGCCGCAATGATCGTTCGCATGTGCACGCCTCCTATACCGCAGCGAATGCAACACTGCGGCCAGCCCCGAGAATGCTGACACGAATGCTGACAAAGGGACTGGCCCTAACGTTTGGACAGCTTCTGCAGGTAGAGCCAGACGCCGGTCAGGGCCTGCTCGCTCAGCTCGCCGCGAAAGAGCATCTTGCGCTTCTTGACCCGCAGCAGCTCCGCGAGCTGCGCGCTGCTGTAGGCCGGAGAGGAGCGCGTCAGGTCGAGCGCGGCGGGCGGCACCTCGAAGAGGCCCGCCGCGAGGTGCATGCCGCGGCCGTCGTAGCCGTGGCACGCGGCGCAGTGGCGTTCGAAGAGCACGGCGCCCGCGCGCAAGGACGAGTCCCGCTTGCGGCGCTCGCGGCCGAGCTCGCGGACGACGCTCGCCAGCGCCGAGACCTCACCCTCGCTCAGGGGCTCCAGGGCCTTGAACGTCTCGCCAAAGGCCGGCATCAGCTCGCCGCCGCCCGAGATCGCGCGCTCGAGCTCCACGTCCGTCTTCGCCTGAACCGCCGGGCGCGTGAGGTCGCGCCGGTCGGGGCCGGCGCCGTCGTCCCCGTGGCAGCGCGCGCAGCGGGCGGTGTAGAGGGTCTGCGGCACGGAGACCATGGAGAGGTCGATCGGGGGCGTGCCGCCGGTCGGCGCGGGGCCGGCCGCGAACGTCTCTTTCCAGTCCTCGCGCACGAGCTGGGTCGCCGTCCCGAGGACGAGCCCCGTGTCGGCGCGGATGAGCCGAGCGTTCACCTCGATCTTGCGGTCCCCGAGGTGGGTCAGGGTGCCCGTCACGACCGCGTCGACCTGCAGCAGCCGGCCCACGCGCGCGCCTCCTTGGGCGTCGAGCGCCCCGGTGAGCGCGAGGCGGTGCTCGGCCAGCAGCTTGCCGACGAGCGCGCGCTCGACGAGCTGGACGCCACCCTCGCCGCCGAGCCGGGCGGCCAGCCGCTCGCTGAGCAGCACCGGCGCGACGGACACGGGCCGGTTGAGGAAGACGAACGGCAGGACGGCCACCTTGACCGTCCCCTCGCGGCGCGCGGTCTTGGCGAGCTCGCGGGCGAGCTGCTTATAGCCGTCGGCCCACGCGGGGGAGGCCCCGAGCGCGGCGACGGCGAGGAGGCAGGCGGCGACGGTCAGACCGTAACGCCGTACTCGTAGGGCCCCTCGGTGACGACCGGAGGCGCCTTGAAGTTCCCGTGGGGCGGCGGCGACGCGGTCGCCCACTCCAGGGTCTTGGCTTCCCATGGGTTGTCCCCCGCGATCTCGCCCTTTTGCAACGATCGGACCACATTGTAGACGAACAGCCCGGCGGAGGCGGCGATGAGGAGCGCGGCGAAGCTGATGAACGTCTGGATCGGGTCCATCCACGCCGGGAAGTCGGCGACGTGGCGGCGCATGCCGAGCATGCCGAGCCAGAACATCGGGATGAACGTCGCGTTGAAGCCGGTGAACATGAGGAGCGCCTGGAGCTTCGAGAGGCCCTCGTCGAGCCGCCGCCCGGTGATCTTGGGATACCAGTAGGTGAACGCGGCGAAGAACCCGAACACCGCGCCGCCCATGATCGTGAAGTGGAAGTGGGCGACGACGAACCAGGTGTCGTGCATGTGCAGGTCCGTCGGCGCGTCCGCCAGCGGGATGCCGGTGAGCCCGCCGATGAGGAAGTTGAGGATCATCGCGAGCGCCCACACCATCGGCGCGTCGAGGCGGATCCGCGAGCGCCACAGCGTCCCGAGCGCGGCGAGGAAGACCACGCCCGTCGGGATCGAGATCAGCTCCGTGTTCACCATGAACGGCAGCTTGAGCACCGCCCACATGCCCGAGGTGAACATGTGGTGCGCCCAGACGATGAAGCCGAGCGCCACGATCGCGATGAACGCCGCGGCGACGAGCCGGTAGGCGAAGAGCGGCTTGCGGCAAAACACCGGCAGGATCTCGAGCACCGCGCCGAACGCCGGCAGGAACATGATGTAGACGGCGGGGTGCGAGTAGTACCAGAACAGGTGCTGGTAGAGGAGCACCGTGCCGCCGAGGCTGGGGTCGAAGAAGCTCGTCGAGAGCATCCGGTCGAACGTCACCATGATGAGCGAGGCGGCGACGACGGACGTGCCGAGGAGCTGGATGATCGCGGCCGAAAGCACCGACCACGTGAAGACGGGGATCCGGGCCCAGGTCAGCCCCTTGGCGCGCATCGCCAGGGTCGTCGCGACGAAGTTCACGCCGGAAAATATCGACGAGAACCCGACCGTGACGAACGCGAGGAGGAACAGCTGCTTGCCGACGGTCCCTCCTTGTCCGGAGAGCGAGGCGTAGGCGGTCCAGCCGAAGTCGAGGCCGCCGGTGAACGGCGTGGCGAGGAGCAGCAGGACCGCCGGCGGCAGGAGCCAGAAGCTGAGCGCGTTCATCCGGGGGAACGCCATGTCGCGGGCGCCGACCTGGAGCGGCAGGATGAAGTTCCCGATGCCGCCCGCCAGCGCGATCAGCGCGACGACGACCATCCCGATCCCGTGGAGGCTCATGATCGTCGTGTAGGTGGTCGGGCTGAGGAACTGGAGCCCGTGGCGGGAGAGCTCGAGGCGCATGACGAGCGCCCACGTCCCCGACACGATGAAGACCAACACCGCGGCGGCGAGGTATTGGACGCCGACCGCCTTGTGGTCCACGTCGAAGGCGAGGTAGCGGGTCCAGCCGTGCCCCTCCAAGGGCTCCCGCCCCTGGGCGTAGCCGCGCAGCGCGTCCCAGCCCCCGACCAGGCCGAGGAAGAGGAAAAGGGCCGCGAGGTACGCGGCCACCGCCGCCCCTTGCGGACCGAGCGGCCGGGCCAACGCCCAGCCTCCCAGCCCGAGCACGGCCACGAAGGCCGCTACCGCCGTGAGGAATCGGGTCATGACGTTCTCCTAGAAGGAATCCGCGCCGCCGACGTTTTTGTCGAAGTCCTCGTGCGCGAGGACCTCGACCTGGGCGGTCATATCGGTGTGGCCCCACCCGCAGAGCTGGTTGCAGAGGAGCGTGTACTCGCCGAGCTTCGTCGGCGTCAGGATCATCGAGATCACTTTCCCGGGAACGGCGTCCTGCTTGATCCTGAACTCGGGCACCCAGAAGGAGTGCACGACGTCCTGCGAGGTGAGGATGATCCGGTGGCGCTTCCCGATCTCCATGAACAGCTTCGAGCCGTAGGCCTGCTGCCTCGGGTAGTAGAACTCCCAGCTGAACTGGGACGCGCGCACCTCGATGTCGATGTCCGCCTCGGGGTCGCGGATGAGCGCGCGCAGCTCTTGGGAGCCGAGCGCGGCGAGGCCGAGCGTGAGCGCGACGCTTGAGAGGACCCAGACGGCCTCGACGAAGTGGCCGCGGGAGCCGTGGATCCGGTCGCCCTGCTCTTCCCGCCTGTGGGCGCGGAAGCGCCACAGGCAGAAGAAGATGAAGGCCATGACGAGCGAGTAGATCACGCCCTCGACGACGAGGAGGCCGTGCCAGGCGTTGTCCACGTGATGCGCCTGCGCCGACGCGGCCTCGGGCAGCATCGGGTACCGGGTGAAGATCACCGACAGGACGCCGAAGATCAGGGTCCCGACGACGATCACGAAGGGGACGGCGTACTTTTGCCTCATGGACGGGCCTCCAGAAGGCGCCGGGCGTCGCGCGCCACGGCGGCGTTGTCGCCGTCGCTCAATCCGTCGTAAAAGCCCCGGATCCTGGCGCGGCGGTCGATCAGAACGAATCTCGTGCTGTGCGTGACCCTGGCCGCGGCCGGGGCCTTCGGATCGACCGACATCGGCTGGCGGAAGCCGGCGTAGAGCAGCCGGTACGTCTCCTCCATCGGGCCGCGCAGGAACAGCCAGCGGCCGTACTCCGCGCCGAACGCCGCGGCGTACTCCCGGAGCTTGGCGGGGGTGTCGTTGTCGGGGTCGACGCTGATGCTGAGCAGGCCGATCTCCTTGGGCAACTGCCGGCCGAGCTTCGACAGGCGGTCGGACAAGAGCGGGCACGGCCCGCCGCAGTTGGTGAAGATGAAGTCGGCGATCCACACCCGGCCCAGGAGCTCCGCGCGACCGAACGGAGCGGCCGTCTTCTCCCCGACGACGCTCATCTTGAAGTCCGGCAGCTCGAGGAGCACGTCCGGCTCAGGCGCGCGGCAGGCGGCGAAGAGCGCCAGCAAGGCCGGCGCGAACCGGCGCATCAAAGCCTCCGGATCGTCATATCGGGAAGGATGCCCACGAGCAGGACGGCGACGGCGAGGGCGCCGATCCCGAGCACCACCCAAGTCAGGAGGCGCTCGTTTTTCAGCCCCATGTAGTAGAAGCCGATGAGGCTCGCCTTCAGCGCCGCGATGATCATCGCGACCGAGACCGTCAGCAGGCGCCCGCCGTGGATCAAGGATGCGCCGAGGGTGACGGCCGTCAGGGCGAGCAGCGCCACGTAGACCGCCAGGTTGATGCCGTCGTCCGAGTGGGTGGAGAGGGGTTCGCTCATGGCTCGCTCCGTCAGATGAGGTAGAAGAGGGGGAACAGGAAGACCCAGATCACGTCGACGAAATGCCAGTACAGCCCGGCGTACTCGCAGCGCCGTGTCAGGGCCTCGGGCTCGAGGTCTTCCGGCGAGGACAGGACCACGCCGTTCCAGACGAGCCCCGCCACCACGTGCAGGCCGTGGAGGCTGGTCATCAGGTAGTAGTAGGAGAGGAAGATCGCGAGCCCGCCGCTGGCCTTGGCGAGCTCGGAGCCGGGATAGTAGCCGTGGGAGATCTTGACCTTGTACTCGACGGCTTTGACGACCAAGAACAGGGCGCCCAGCGCGATCGTCGCGATCAGGTTCTGCCGGAAGCGGGCGCGTTCGCCTCGCTCGGCTCCCGCGATCGCGCGCACCATCGTGTACGAGCTGGTCAGGAGCAGCATCGTGTTGAGCGACGCCAGCGCCAGCCCCGGCAGGTGGCCCGCCTCGGGCCACACGCTGATCCCGAGGGCGCAGTCGGGATTGCCGAGCCGCGTGCTCAAATACGACGCGAAGAACGCGCCGAAGAGCATCACCTCCGAGATGATGAAAAGCCAGAGCCCGAGCCTGCCGATCTCGGGCTCCGGCCAGCCTACGGATTCGTCAGCCGTTGCCGCCGTCGCCATTCTTTTCCTCCAACGCGTTGGAAGCTCTTAGATCGGGGTGCCCCTTCAGGGAGTCCGCCATCTGCGCGAGCGTCATGCCGGCGAGCGAGAGCCGGAGCTCCTCTTCGCCCCGGCGCAGCGGGCAGTAGACCTCGCAGTCCGGTCCGTCGCAGCGGCGGCCCGGGTAGAAGACGCAGAGGTCTCGCATGTACTGGCCCTCGCAGGCCTCGACGATCGAGAGGAGCGTGATCCGGTCCGCCGCCCGGGCGAGCCGGATGCCTCCGGTCGGGCCGCGGCGGGACCTCACCAGCCCCGACCGCGCCAGCGCCGCCACGATCTTGGCCAGGAACGCGGACGGGATGTTCTGCGCGCGCGCCAGGCCGCGGACCGACAGGGTCTTCTCGGGCTGCCGCTCGGCCTCGAGCGCGAGGCGGCTGAGCGCCGAGATCGCGTACTCACCGGCTTTCGTTAGGTTCAGGCAACCGGACATTGGAGACCTCTCTTGTCCGGGTTCCATCGCAACGGGAATGCCAGGCGGAATGGAACACTTCCTCCGGCAGGACCGTTGCGAGAGCCGGAGGGGAGGATCAGGACCCATTCGGTCCGAATTACGGAGATGAAGATCTTTCGCACGGCCCTCGAGGCCGGAAGGGCGTTCCCAGGCGCGGCGGTGGCGATCGGCAAGTTCGACGGCGTCCACCGCGGACACGAGGCGGTGCTGCGAGGCGCCCGCCGCGAGGCGGACCGGCGAGGCTGCCCCTGCACGGTGCTCACGTTCGACCCGTCCCCGGACCAGTATCTCCGCTTCTACTCGACGCCGCCGATCCTGACGACCGCCGGGAAGCTCGATCAACTGAAACGGAGGGGCGTGGACTGCGTCGTGCTCCTGCCCTTCAACCGCCACCTGGCCTGCATCTCGCCGGAGGGCTTCGCCCGGGACGTGCTGTCCCGCCAGCTCCGGGCGGGCGTGGTGTTCGTCGGCGAGGATTTCTGCTTCGGCAAGGACCGGGCCGGCCGGGTGGAGACGCTGGAGGAGCTCGGCCCGGCCCTGGGGTTTGAGGTCCACCGCGTTCCGCTGGTGCGTTTGGGGCGCGAGAAGATCAGCGCCAGCCGCATCCGGGCCCTGATCGCCGACGGCAAACAAGCCCAGGCCGAGCGCCTCCTCGGCCGCAAGTTGAGCAAGTAAAGTGGGGACTGTCCCCACTTGAATTGGCTCGTACGTTGCGTGCCGGTGGGCCTGGAGGGATCCATGACCCCACGGACGACCGTCGATGGAGAGGTCCGCACCGCCCAACCCGAATCCGCAAAGCGCGGCGCCGACCTGCTCCACGACCCGCTGCTCAATAAGGGAACCGCGTTCAGCCGCGAAGAGCGCCTGCGGCTCGGCCTCCTCGGACTCCTGCCGCCCGCCGTGTCCACGGCGGAGGCCCAGGCCGAGCGGGTGCTGAGGAACGTGCGCAAGCGCCCCGAGGACCTCGACCGCTACGTCGATTTGCTGTCCTTGCTCGATCGCAACGAGACGCTCTTCTACAAGGTGGTGACGGAGCACATCGAGGAGCTCCTCCCGATCATCTACACGCCGACCGTCGGCAAGGGCTGCCAGCTTTACGCCCATCTCTTCCGCCGGTCGCGGGGCCTCTTCATCACCCGGCAGGAGAAGGGGATGATCCGCGACGTCTTGCGCAACTGGCCGCGGCGCGACGTCCGCGTGATCGTGGTGACCGACGGCGAGCGGATCCTCGGCTTGGGCGACCTGGGCGCGAGCGGCATGGGCATCCCCGTGGGCAAGCTCTCGCTCTACACCGCCTGCGGCGGCGTTCCGCCGTGGCAGACGCTTCCGGTCACGCTGGACGTGGGCACGAACAACCAGGCCCTCCTCGACGACCCGCTCTACCTGGGCGTGCGCGAGAAGCGGATCACCGGCAAGGAATACGACGAGCTCGTGGCGGAGTTCGTCGACGCGGCGCAGGAGGTGTTCCCGAAGGCGCTGGTCCAGTTCGAGGACTTCGCGAACCACAACGCCTTCCGCCTCCTCCACGAGTATCGCGACAAGGTGTGCTGCTTCAACGACGACATCCAGGGCACCGCCTCGGTGACGCTGGCCGGGCTCTACTCGGCCGGCCGCATCACCGGCCGGAGGCTGAGCGAGGAGGTGATCCTGTTCCACGGCGCCGGCGAGGCCGCCATCGGGATCGCCGACCTCGTGGTCAGCGCGATGATGGCCGACGGGTCCACGAAGAAGGAGGCGATGAGCCGCTGCTGGTTCATGGACTCCAAGGCGCTCGTCGAGAGCGCGCGCAAGGACCTCCAGGAGCACAAGCGGCCGTACGCGCACAAGCACAAGCCGGTCGGGGACCTGCTGAGCGCGGTCAAGGAGCTCAAGCCGACGGCGCTCATCGGCGTCTCCGGCAAGGCCGCCCAGTTCACCGAGGACATCGTGCGGGCGATGGCGACGCTCAACGACCGGCCGATCGTCTTCGCCCTCTCGAACCCGACCTCGAACTCCGAGTGCACGGCCGAGCAGGCGTACCGCTGGTCCAGCGGCCGCGCGATCTTCGCGAGCGGAAGCCCGTTCGCGCCGGTCGATTTCGAGGGACGGAGGTTCGTGCCGGGCCAGGGCAACAACGCGTACATCTTCCCGGGCGTCGGCATGGGCGCGATCGCGTCGGGAGCGACGCGGATCACCGACGAGATGTTCTTCGAGGCCGCTCGGGCCCTCGCCGCCCGCGTCAGCAGCGCGGAGCTGGAGCGCGGCTGCCTGTACCCGCCGCTGACGCAACTGCGCGAGGTCTCCGCGCACATCGCCGCGGCGGCCGCGCAGGTGGCGTACCAGCGCGGGCTGGCGACCGAGCCGCGAACGAAGAACCTGCTCGCCAGGATCCGGGGGCTGCAGTACAAGCCGGAGTACCCGAGCTACGCGTGAGCTGACGCGGCGCGACTTCCTCAACGGGGTCGCGCTCGCGATCGGAGGAGCGGCGGCGGGCTGCCTCAGGCGCCCGCCGCCGCCGCGCGTCACGCCGGGCGGCTATCCGCCGGGCTTGGGCGGGCTGCGCGGAGACGCGGAAGGGACGTTCGAGCTCGCGCACGCCGTGCGCGACGGCCGCCGATTCGGAGCCCCGCGGTTCGCCGGCGAGCGCTACGACCTGGTCGTCGTCGGCGCCGGCTTAAGCGGGCTCGCGGCCGCCTGTTTCTTCCGCAAGCGCCGCCCGCGCGGCCGCGTCCTGCTCCTCGATTGCCGCGACGACTTCGGCGGGCACTGCCAGCGCAACGAGTTCCGGCTGGACGGCCGCCTCCTGCTCGGCTACGGCGGCGGACAGTCGATCGACGCTCCGTCGACCTACACGGCGGAGGGCCGGGCCCTGCTCGCGGAGGCCGGCGTCGACCTCAAGCGCTTCGAGACGGCCTTCGACCAGGAGCTCTACTTCTCGCGCGGCAAGCCGGCGGTCTTCTTCGACCGGGAGACGTTCGGGGAGGACCGGCTGGCGCGCGGCGCGCCGCGACAGGGCCCCGGAGAGCGCCCGTCGGGGTGGCGGGAGTTCCTCGCGCGCTCGCCCCTGCCCGATTTCGCCCGCGAGGACATCCGGCGTCTGTATGAAGACGACGCCGATCCGTGGCCGGGCGTCGGCCCGGCGGAGAAGGCGCGCCGGCTCAAGGGGCTCAGCTACCGGGACTACCTGCTCGGGCCGGCCCGCGCGCACCCGCTCGCCGCCGCCTTCTTCCAGGCCCAGGCTCACGACGAAGCGGGGCTCGGCGCCGACGCGGTGTCGGCGTGGTGGTCGTTCACGCGAGGGCGGGCGGGGTTTTGGGGGCTCGGCCTCCAAGCGCCGCCGGACCCGAAAGGGGGGGAGCCCTACATCTACCACTTCCCGGACGGCAACGCGGGGCTCGCGCGGCTGCTCGTGCGCCTTTTGGCGCCGGAGGCGGTGCCCGGCTCCACCATGGAGGACTCGGTCACGGCCGCGGTCGACTACGCGCGGCTCGACGACCCCAAGTCGCCCGCGCGCGTCAGGCTCGGCGCGACGGTCCTGCGCGTGCGCGCCGAGAAAGGCGGGGCCGAGGTCCACTACGTCCGCGGGGGCGCCGTGCTGGGCGTGCGCGCGGCCGCCGTCGTGCTCGCCTGCGACCATGCGATGATCCCTCACCTCCTGCCGGAGCTTCCCGGCGAGCAGCGGGCGGCGCTGCGGGAGGCGGTCCGGATCCCGATCGTCTACACCTCCGTGCTCGTGCGCGACGCCTCCGCGTTCTCCCGGCTCGGCGTCTCCGAGATCCATTGCCCCGGCGCGTACCACTCGTCGATCGAGCTCGACTATCCGGTGAGCCTCGGCGCCTACCGCTGCCCCCGCGACTCGGGCGAGCCGGCCGTGCTGCACCTCTTGCGCGTGCCGGCCAGGCCCGGAGCCCCCCCGACGGAGCAGTTCCGCGCCGGCCGCGCCGAGCTGCTCGCGACCCCGTTTTGGGAGATCGAAGGACGGACCCGCGACCAGCTCCGCCGCGCGCTGGGCGCCGGCGGCTTCGAGCCGGACCGGCACATCGCGGCCATCACGGTGAACCGCTGGGCCCACGGCTACGCCTCGGGTCAGGCGCCGCTCGTCGACGGCCGGCGGCCCGCCGGGCGCCCGTGGGAGCTCGCCCGCCGGCGCTTCGGGCGGGTCTCGATCGCGGGCTCGGACGCCTCCGGGGTCGCGCTCGCGCAGGCCGCGATCGCCGAGGCCCACCGCGCCGTCTCCGAGCTGCTTTAGGCGGGATCCTTTCAGACACATGGCTCCTAAGTTAACTGCGCCGTCGACGAGGAAAACGGACTAACGCAAAGGTACGCTAAGGAATTCACTGAAAGGATCGCAGAGGAAGAAATCATGAATAATTCTGTCCTTTGCGTGCCTTT
>JACQPK010000202.1 GCA_016207565.1 Elusimicrobiota bacterium | reverse complement strand
GCCGACGACCGCCGCCTCGTCCACCGCCTCGTGCGTCAGCAGCTCCTCCTCGATGGCGCGCGGGCTGACGGACAGCCCCGCGCGGATGATGACGTCCTTCTTGCGGCCCGTGATGCGCAGCCGGCCGTCGCGGTCGAGCTCGCCAAGGTCGCCGGAGGCGAACCACGCGGAGGAGTCGCTCGCCTCCAGGCCTCCGGTCTCGAGGTCGAGCGTTCCCGCCATCAGGTGAGGCGTGCGGATCATGACCTCGCCGTCTTGGATCCGGACCTCGACCCCGGCCAGAGGCCGGCCGACCGAGCCCGGGGCAGCGCCCTCCGCGGGCCGGTTCGCCGAGACCAGCAGCGTTTCCGAGAGCCCGTAGCTCTCGTAGAGCGGGACGCCGTAGGTCGCCTCGAAGTCGCGCTTGAGCCGGGCGGGCAGCGGCGCCATCCCGACGTTGCAGAGGCGCACCTGCTCGCGGCACCAGGCGCGCCCCTCCTCGTCGCGATCCACCCGGAGCAGGGCCGCCGCCATCGTCGGCGTGAGCCACAGGGCGTTGACGCCGTGCTCGCGCGGCAGCCGCCAGAAGTCGAGCGGGGTCCGCGGCCCCCAGCCGGGCGTCATCACGACGGAGGCGCCGGCCAGGAACGGCGAGATGAGCTGGTTGAAGAAGCCTCCGCTGTAGGACATCGGCAGCAAGTGGAGGAACCGGTGCTCGGGGCCCAGCCCGACCGCCTCGTTGAAGGCGAGCGCGTTGCCGAAGAGCGACCCCACCTTGTGCGCGACGGCCTTGGGTCTCGCGGTCGTCCCCGACGTGAAGACGATCGTCAGGAGGTCGTCGGCGCGGGCCGGCTCCGCGGTCCCGGCCTGGCGGTCGGGGAAGGGCCAAAGCGGCAGGCGCCAACGCGGCGATACGGACGCCGGCAGCGCCGGGAAGTCCCCGGCGTGCACGAGCGCCTTCGCGCCGGCGCGCTCGACCGCGAAGGCCAGGTCGCGCGGATGGAGGGCCCCGTTCAGCGGGACCAGCGTCACCCCGCCTTGCAGCGCGGCGAAGTAGAGCGCGGCGAACTCGACCGAGTTCGGCAGGAGCACCACGAGACGGTCGCCTCTCGCCAGATCGAGGCCCGGCGACCGCAGCAGGCGGGCCAGCCGGCCCACGCCGGCGTCGAACTCGCGGAAGGTGAGCTCGCGGCCCAGCGCCGTGTCGACCAGGAACACGCGGTCGGCGTTCCGCCGGACGACGTCCGAGACGACGCCGAGCGGGTCCATTGCGTTTCTATCACGTGCGTGCCGGGCGTCACCGTTACGCCGATCGATCGAGGCCTGGCTCGCTACCTCAGCTATAATACCCGTGGATGATCGACCCGTCCACGGGGGAGCTGGCCTTCAACGGCGGATCCGTCCGGATCGGCCCCCAGACGACGCCGGCCGCGCTCGAGCGGCTCGGGCTCGCCGTCTCCGACGCCGCGGGGCCCGATCTGGTCCCGGCGATGCGCACCAAGGGGCTCTCGGGCCTCCGCTCGGACCTCGAGGCCGTGTTCACGGCGCATTTCGACTTCCTGAAGGACGAGCTGACCGCCGTCCGTCTGATGGCCCTCGACCCCGCGTACCCCCCGGACCTCACGGACTGGGACCTGAAGCGGGAGATGGCGCGCCACGACTTCCATTGCCTGTGGGTCCGCAAGCAGCTCGGCTGGCTCTGGAGGCTCCGCCGCCCCATGTGGGGCCGCGTTCAGGCGCTGTGCGGGCGCAATCTCGACGAGACGCCGCGCCTGAGCATCGTGAAGGTGACCTACGTCGACTTCGCGGCGATCGAAGAGGCCGTCGCCCGCGACTACACCCTGGATTCTTCAGTTACTCGTAAAGACAACGTCTGAAGAATCCAGGGCAATAGTATTCATCAAACGAAATTCCTTTGATAACAAATATCGTCGTATTTTCCTGGATTCTCCAGGTGGCAACAAATACGACCGACTGGAGAATCCAGGTCAGTCCTTGACGAGGGTGCCGAGGGTCAGCATCGGGAGCATCATGCAGATGACGATGGTACCAATGACGAGGCCCATGATCACGATGACGATGGGCTCGATCAGCGAGGTCAGGCCTTTGACGGCCGTGTCGACCTCCTGGTCGTAGAAGTCGGCGATCTTGGTGAGCATCGTATCCAGGGCTCCGGTCTCCTCGCCGACCTTGATCATCTGCGTCACCATCGGCGGGAATACGCCCGAGGCCTTGAGCGGATCGGCGAGGCGGCCGCCTTCGCGGATCGACTCGCGGGTCTTGAGCACGGCCTCTTCGATCACGACGTTGCCCGCGGTCGCGCCGACGGTCTCGAGGGCCTGGAGGATCGGGACGCCCGACTTGACCAGCGTGCCCAGGGTGCGGGTGAACTTCGCGACGGCCACCTTCTTGAGCAGGATGCCGAAGATCGGCGCCTTCAAGGTCATCCCGTCGATGACCCTCCGGCCCGCCGGGGTCGCGTAGTACTTCTCGAACGCCTTCATCAGGGCGAACGGCGTCGCGACGACGATGACCACGTACTTCTTCAGCAGGTCGGCGAGGTCGATGAGCAACTGCGTCGGCATCGGCAACTCGGCGCCGAAGCTCGAAAATATCGTCTTGAACGTCGGGATGACGAAGATGAGCAAAAACAGCGTGACGACGCCGCAGATGCAGAGCACGATCGCCGGGTACATCATCGCGCTCTTCACCTTCGCCTTGAGGGCCTCGGAGCTCTCGAGGAAAGCGCTCAGGCGTTCCAGGATGGTGTCCAAGATGCCGCCGAGCTCGCCCGCGCGGATCATGGCGCAGTAGATGTCCGGGAAGGCCACGGGGTGCTTCTTCAAGGCGTCCGAGATCGAGAGGCCGCCTTCGATGTCCGCCCGTACTTCGCCCAGGACCTCCTGGAACGACGGGTTCTCGGTCTGCTCCTCGAGGATGGCCAGGCCCTGCACGATCGGCACGCCGGCGGAGACGAGCGTCGAGAGCTGGCGCGAGAAGAGCACGAGATCCTTCGACTCGATCTTCGGCTTCTTCTTCCCCAGCTTAGTGATGAAGTCGAGCGGCCCGGGGACCTTCTCCGTGATCTCGAGGACGACGAGCTTCTGCGCCCGGAGCCGGTCGATCGCGTGCCGCTGCTCGTGAGCGTCCACCTCGCCGGTGACGACCCCGCCGTCCGCTCCCTTGGCCTTGTACGCGAATGTAGGCATTTTCTCCTCGATACGCTGACGTCAACGAATACGATTTAAGGGCGCAAAGCTCAAGATGCCGGCTGCAGGTTACGCTGCATGAGCCGCTTCAAGTCCTCCGGGTCCGTCGAGCGCAGCACCGCCTCTTGATACGTGATTTTCTGCAGGCGAAACAACTCCGCCAGGCCCTGGTTCATGGTCTGCATCCCGAACTTGCCGCCGGTCTGGATCGTGAGCTGGATCTGCTCGATCTTCTGCTCGCGGATCAGGTTGCGGATCGCGGAGGTCACGATGAGCACCTCCGCGGCGAGCACGCGGCCCGTGCCCTTCGCAGCCGGCACCAGCTGCTGGGAGAACACGGCGTTGAGGACGAAGGAGAGCTGCACGCGGATCTGCTCCTGCTGGTGCGGCGGAAAGACGTCGATGATGCGGTTGATCGTCTGGGCGCAGTCCGTCGTGTGCAGCGTCGCGAGCACCAGGTGCCCGGTCTCCGCGATGGTCAGCGCCGCCGAGATCGTCTCCAGGTCGCGCATCTCGCCGATGAGGATGACGTTCGGATCCTGGCGGAGCACGTGGCGCAGCGCCGCCGCGAAGGTCTCGGTGTCGCCGCCGACCTCGCGCTGGTTGATCATGCAGTTCTTGTGGCGGTGGAGGAACTCGATCGGGTCCTCGACCGTCATGATGTGCTCGTGGCGCTGCTCGTTGATCTCGTCGATCATGGCCGCGAGCGAGGTTGACTTGCCCGAGCCGGTCGGGCCGGTCACGAGCACGAAGCCGCGTGGCTTCTTGACGAACTCGTGCACCACCGGCGGCAGCCCAAGCTCGTCGATCTTGCGGATGTTCGAGGGGATGACGCGGAGCGCCACCCCGACCGCCCCGCGCTGCATGTAGGCGTTCACGCGGAAG
>JACQPK010000194.1 GCA_016207565.1 Elusimicrobiota bacterium | reverse complement strand
GTGCCCGTGGTGCAGAAGCACATCATCTCCCGGGCGCGCGATTTCCGCCTGCCGGTGATTACGGCTACGCAGATGCTCGAATCGATGACGCAGAACCCGCGGCCCACGCGCGCGGAGGCCTCCGACGTGGCCAACGCCATCTTCGACGGCGCCGACGCGGTGATGCTCTCCGGCGAGACCGCGGTGGGACTCTACCCGGTCGCCGCCGTGAAGACGATGGCCGGCATCATCTCGAAGGCGGAGAGCTCCGCGTTCGCCTACCGCGGCTCGCCCCAGGGGCTCGCCGACGATCCCGAGCGCGGCGGCCACGCCCACGCGCTGGCGATGGCCGCGCGCGCCTGCCTCGAGGAGGCCCACGCGAAGGCGGTCGTCGTGTTCACGCTCACCGGTTGGTCCGCCCGCATCATGGCGAAGTACCGGCCGCCCGTGCCGATCTACGCCTTGACGCCGCGGCGGGAGGTGTACGCGCAGCTCGCGCTCCAGTGGGGCATCATCCCGCTCATGGCCCCGCTCGACAAGTCCACCGACCGCATGATCTCCCGGGGCGAGAAGATCGTCCTCTCGCACGGTTTGCTCAAGCGGGGGGACATCGTCCTCGTCACGGCGGGCGGCACCGCCAAGCACCGCGCGTCGAACATGATGAAGGTGCTGCCCCTCGGCAAGACCTACTGAAGGGAACTTCTCGCCGGTCCCGGGGTCTCATCGCCCATGGAACCCTACGAGAAGCTCGAGAACCTCTCCGTCGCCTCGCCCTGCTCCGCGAAGTGGAGCGACATGCAGGGCGACTACAAGGTCCGCTTTTGCGCGCTGTGCGGCCTCAACGTCTATAACCTGTCCGCGATGAAGCGCAAGGACGCGGAGGCGTTCATCGCCGAGCGGGAAGGCAAGGCCTGCGTGCGCTTCTACCGCCGCGCCGACGGGACCGTGTTGACCTCCGACTGCCCGATCGGCCTGCGCGCGGTCCGCCTCCGCCTCGCCAAGCTCGCCGGGGTGCTTTCCGCGTTCCTCGGGGTCGCCGGGCTCGGGACCTACGCGCGCTCGGCGTACGAGCGCTGGCTGAACGGACCCGAGCTCCCGCCGGCGCCGGCGGGCGTGACGATGGGGGGGATCGCGGTCCGGCCGACCATGGGCAAGCCCGCGTTCCCGAGCCCGCGCCTCAACGCCGGGATGGAGTGAAGTAGTAGCGCAGGCCGACGGCCCCGTCGAGGTCCAGCGCGTTCCGGGCGTTGAGCTTGAAGACCGGGGCGAGCTCGACGAAGAGCTCGACCGGCTGCCGCGCGAGGACGTAGGACGCGCCGAACGGCGTCCGGAAACCGAACTCCAGGTCGTCGTCCTCGCGGTTGCGCATGCGCAAGCCGAGCCCGGCGTAGCCTGCCAGGCGTCCCTGCTCGGGGGCCGGGAAGATATCCCAGGCGTGAAAGAGGTAGTCCCCGTGGATCGCCAGGTTCCCGCTGTAGCCGAGGGCCGCGTCGATCGCCTGAGTGTCCCGAGTCCAATACTTCGCCGAGCCGCCGGTGGGCTGTCCGACCATGCCGCCGAACCCGAGCTGCCCGCGGCTCTGCGCCAGCGCGGGAGCGGCCGCCGCGAGCGAACAAACCAACAACAGAGTCCGTTTCATAGCGCGGGATTATATATAAAGAAGGCGCGTAGCCAAGCGCGAAAAGCATTTGATACGATCCTCCGCCGGTGACTCCTTATTCGGTCGTGCTGGTGACGGTGCCGGACGAGAAGACGGCCGACCGCATCGCGCAGGATCTGCTCGAGAAACGCCTGGCGGCCTGCGTGAACCGGGTCCCCGGGCTGCTGTCCCGCTACCGATGGGAAGGCAAGATAGAGAACGACGCGGAGCTCCTGCTCATCATCAAGACCCGGAGCGCGCTCTTCGGGGAGCTGGCGCAGGCGGTGAAGGCGCTGCACCCCTACACGGTGCCCGAGATCGTGGCGCTGCCGATCTCCGAGGGGTACGCGCAGTATTTGGCCTGGCTCGGCGCCAACACGCTGTTCGCCGCGCCGGAGCCGCCGTCCGGGAGATGAGCCCGCCGGTACCCGGGCCTTTAGGCCCGGAGAACCCCTCGTCCGGGGCTCGCCGGACCGCGCGGGTCTCGGCGCTCCGCGACGAGGCGCGAGGCGTCCGCACGTTCCGCCTGCGCCTCGAGCCGCCGGAGACCCTCGCGTTCGCGCCGGGGCAGTTCATCCGCGTGCGCTTCCCGGGCGAGGAGGAGTGGCGCGACTACTCGATCGCCAGCCCTCCGCCCATCCGGGACGCGTTCGAGATCACGCTGAGCCGGGCGGGCCGCTTCACCGAGCGGCTTTTCGGCCTCAAGGAAGGCGACGCGCTCTCGGTCGAAGGCCCGATGGGGGAATGGCGCTACCGCGACGAGGGCCGTCCGATCGTGCTGGTTTCCGGCGGCACGGGGGTGACCCCCTTCCGGTCCCTGATCGCGCACCTCCTCGAGCGCGGCCTGCCGCATCCGGTGTCGTTGTTTTACTCGGCGCGCACCCCGGCCGACATCGTATTCCGGACCGATCTCGCCGCCTACCCCGCCCGTGGCGTGCCCGTGGTCGTGACCATCACGCGGCCCCAGGACCTCGGTCCGCACGAGCGCTGGGACGGTCCCGTGGGGAGGATCACCGCCGCGCTGATCGCGGAGAAGGCGCCGGCGTTCGACCGCTCGGTCTTTTACCTGTGCGGTCCTTCGACCCTCGTGCGGACCTTGCGGGACGCCTTGTCGGAGCGGGGGATCCCGCCCGACCGGCTCCGCTTCGAGCTATGGGACGGGTGACGCGCCCCCTCGTGCTCGCCTCGGCCTCGCCGCAGCGCAAGAAGCTGCTGCGCGAGCTCGGCCTGCCGTTTAGGATCGTCCCGTCCCGGGTGCCGGAGGACTCGCGGGAGCGCAACCCGCGGCGACTGGCGGGCGAGCTCGCCCTCCGCAAGGCCGAGGCGGTCGCGAAGCGGCGACCCGGTACGCTCGTCCTCGGCGCCGACACCGTCGTCTGGTGCGCGGGGGAGCTGCTCGGCAAGCCTTCGGGACGCGAGGAGGCGCGGCGCATCCTCGGGCGGCTCAACGGACGCTGGCACCGCGTGTACACCGGCGTCGCGCTCGTCGACGCGGACAGCGGCCGCGCCTGGAGGGAGGTCGCCCTCAGCCGGGTGAAGGCGCGCCGCCTGCCCGACGCGGAGCTCGACCGCCTCGCGGGCAAGCATATGGACAAGGCGGGGGCGTACGCGGTTCAGGACCGCGAGGATCCCTTCATCGAGAAGATCGAAGGCGACTACGACAACGTGGTCGGCTTGCCGCTGGCCAGCGTCCGCCGCCTGCTCAAGCGGGTGGCTCGAGGCCGCTGAGCGATGCCCGAGAGCTTCTGGTCGTGGGTGATGGACTGGCTCGCGCGTCCCGGCCTCGCGCGACTCAAGCCGCGGTTCGCCGCGGGCCGGGCGAGCTTCGTGTCGGCGGCCGTGCGCTCCGCGCGGAACGCTCCCGAGGGCGGCCGGATGTTCTCCCACTACCGGCTCTCGGCCTCGCCCGTGCTCCGCGGCGCCGCCGGGCTGGCGGAGCTGCGCCGGCGCTTCCCGCCGACACGAGACCTGCTCGTGTGCCTTTCGTGCGCGACGTGCCGCCACGACTTCGTGATCGCCGTCTCCGGCGCGACGGATCCCCTGGGGCTCCCGCCGGAACCGGGGAGCGCCGCGGCCTATCCCGCCTCGTTCACCGCCGACTGGTTCCGCGTCTGGCACCCGGACTGCCCGGGGGAGCCCGAGCTCGACTGCCCGCACTGCGAGACGGCCGGGCGCCCGGAGTCCAGGATCCTTTGAGATGACGCCCTTCCGCGTCGTGACCGCCGTACGCGTCCTCGTGCTGCTGTTGGGCACCGCGACCGTCGCCCGCGCCGGAGGAGGCGCCGCTCTCGTGCCCGCCGCCGCCG
>JACQPK010000200.1 GCA_016207565.1 Elusimicrobiota bacterium | reverse complement strand
GCTCGCGCTTACCTCGAAGTACAAGTCGCAGTTCCTCGCGAACATGTCGCACGAGCTGCGGACGCCGCTCAACTCCCTGTTGATCCTCGCGAAGATGCTCTACGAGAACCAGGAGGGCAACCTGACGGGCAAGCAGGTCGAGTTCGCGCGCACCGTCCACCGCTCCGGCTCCGACCTGCTCGCGCTCATCAACGAGATCCTGGCCATGTCCAAGATCGAGTCGGGCATGATCACGGTCGAGATCGGCGAGCTCGGCTTCCCGGAGCTCCGCGACTACGTGGAGTGGAACTTCCGCCAGGTCGCGCAGACGAAGGCCGTCGAGTTCAAGATCGAGCTCGGCGACGACCTGCCCCGCAGCATCTCGACGGACGCCAAGCGCCTGCAGCAGGTGCTCAAGAACCTGCTCTCGAACGCCTTCAAGTTCACGGAGAAGGGCTCCGTCCACCTCCGCGTCGAATCGGTGCAGGGCCCGCGGAACTTCGAGCACCCGGTGCTCCACGACGCCGACCAGATCATCGCGTTCACGGTGACCGACTCCGGCATCGGCATCCCGCAGGACAAGCAGAAGATCATCTTCGAGGCCTTCCAGCAGGCGGACATGACGACGAGCCGCAAGTACGGCGGCACCGGCCTCGGGCTGACGATCTCCCGCGAGATCGCGACGCTGCTCGGAGGCGAGATCCGCGTGCAGTCGGTCCCCGGCGAGGGGTCCAAGTTCACGCTGTACTTGCCTCGGACGTACATGCCGCCGCCGCAAAAGAGCGTGCGGGTCGAGCGGACCCTCGTCGTCACGGCCGAGCCGCAGGGCGGCGGAGCGCAGCCGGCCGTGGTCGAGCGCGTGGCGCGCACGGCGACCGAATGGCTCGCCAGCGAGGTGCGCATCCATGACGACCGCGAGGCGATCCAGCCGGGCGACCGCGTGGTCATGATCGTCGAGGACGACGTGGCGTTCGCGCCGGTCCTCGTCGACCTCGCCCGGGAGCAGGGGTTCAAGGCGCTCGTGGCCCAGCGCGGCGACACCGCCATCTCGATGGCGCAGAAGTTCAAGCCCGACGCCATCACGCTGGACATCCGCCTGCCCGACATGGAGGGGTGGCGCGTGCTCGACCTCCTCAAGCACGATCCGGCGACCCGCCACATCCCGATCCACGTGGTGTCGGTCGACCCGAACCGCGAGCGCGCCGTGAAGCTCGGCGCCATCGCCTGCCTCGACAAGCCGGTCAACCGCGAGTCGCTGCTTGGCGCGCTCGAGCAGCTCAAGCACATCGTCGACCGGCAGACGCGAAGGCTGCTCATCGTCGAGGACGACCCAGTGCAGCGCGAGGCGCTCGTCGAGCTGCTCAAGGCGGACGACCTCGAGACGAAGGCGGTCGCGACGGGCGAGGAGGCGCTCACGGTCCTTTCCGGAGAACGCTTCGACTGCCTCGTCCTCGACCTCGGCCTGGCCGATATCCAGGGCTTTGAGCTCCTCGAGCGGATGCGCAAGGACGAGGCGCTCAAGAAACTGCCCGTGGTCATCTACACCGGCCGCGAGCTGACCTCGAAGGAGGAGACGCGCCTGCGGAGGCTCGCGAAGTCCATCATCGTCAAGGACGCCAAGTCCCCCGAGCGGCTCCTCGACGAAACGTCGCTCGTGCTCCACCGCGTCGAGTCGAAGATGCCCGAGAGGCAGCGCCGGACCCTGGAGCGGCTGCACCAATCCGATCCGCTCTTGACCAAGCGCAAGGTGCTCGTGGTCGACGACGACGTCCGCAACATCTTCGCGCTGACCTCGGTGCTCGAGCGCGCGCAGATGGAGGTCGTCTACGCCGAAAACGGCAGGGACGCCATCGAGCTCCTCGAGAAGACCCCGGGCGTGGACGTCGTCCTCATGGACGTCATGATGCCCGAGATGGACGGCTACGAGACCATGCGGACGATCCGCGGCCTCGAGCGGTTCAAGGACATGCCGATCATCGCATTGACGGCCAAGGCCATGAAGGGAGACCGGGAGAAGTGCATCGAGGCGGGCGCCTCCGACTACATCGCCAAGCCCGTCGACGTGCCGCAGCTCCTGTCGATGCTCCGGGTATGGATGTCGCGTTGAAGACCGGACGCGAGCTCCACGAGGCGCCGCTGGCCGGGCTGCTCAACGAGCTGCTCGAGCGGACCGGCGTCGACCTGCGGGATTGGAGGCCCGCCGTCCTCGCGCCGCGCCTGCGGGCGGCCGTCGAGGCGGAAGGCGTCCTCGGCCCGGAGGAGCTGACCCGGAGGGGGAAGTCCGACCTCGAGGTGTGGACGAGGCTCATCCGGCACCTCATCGGGCGGACCTCCGACTGGTTCGCCGACCCGGCGTTCTACGTTACGCTCCGCGCCCGGGTCGTCCCGCTCCTGCGCACCTACCCCTCCGTGCGGATCTGGGTGCCGGGCGAGTACGGCGGCGAGCAGGCGGCCAAGCTGGCCATCGTCCTGGAGGAGGAAGGCCTCCTCGAGCGCTCGCGGATCTACGCGACCGCGGCGATCCCGCCCGACCTCCGCGGCCCGCGAGGCGCGCGCTTCCCCGCCGCCGCCGTCCGCGGGGCGGCGGCCCACTACGTGAAGGGAGGAGGCAAGTCCGGCCTCGACGCCTATTTCTCCTGGGACGGCTCCGAGGCCGTCCTGGCCGCGCGGCTCGCCAAGCACATCGTCTGCGGCCAGCACACGCTGATGACCGACGGGTCCATCAACGAGTTCCATCTCATCGTCTGCCGCCGCGCGCTGCTGGATTACAACGTCCGGCTCCGCGTGCGCGCGCACCGCGTCTTCTGGGACAGCCTTCCCCCGCTCGGACTCCTCGCTCTGCCGCCCGACGAGCCGCCCCCCTCGACCCTCGACTACGCCCCGCTGGCCGAAGGCGCGTCGATCTTTAGGAGGTCCTCGTGAACCCCACGCCGCGCGTCAAGCTGCTGCTCGTCGACGACCAGCCCGCCAACCTCCTGGCGCTGGCCTCGACGCTCGAGAGCCCCGCGCTCGAGCTCGTGTTGGCGCACTCCGGGCAGGACGCGCTCCGCTGGCTGCTGCGCGAGGAGTTCGCCGTCGTGCTCCTCGACGTCCAGATGCCGGGCTTAGACGGCTTCGAGACGGCGCAGCTCATTCGCCAGCGCGAGCGGACCGGGCACGTGCCGATCATCTTCGTCACCGCCGTCAACACGACCGACACGCACGTGACGCGCGGATACCGCCTCGGCGCCGTCGACTATATCTTTAAGCCGCTCGTGCCCGAGATCCTCAAGGCCAAGGTGCAGGCGTTCGTCGAGCTGTTCCGCAAGCAGCGCGAGCTCCGCCAGAGCGAGGAGCGCTATCGCGCGGTGTTCTCATCCGTAGGCGAGGCGATCCTGGCCGTCTCCGACGACACCGAGCGGATCGTCGACGCCAACGAGGCGGCGATCGGCCTCTTCGGCTACGGCCGGCAAGAGCTGGTCGGCCTCCACCTGGACCGCCTCGACGCCCCCGGCGACAAGCCCGGCGCCGCGACCCCGGCCGCCGTCAACGGCTCCGTGCGCTGGCAGCGGCGCAAGGACGGCAAGGTGTTCCCCGCCGAGATCACCGAGGCCCCCGCGCAGCTCGACACCGGCCCCGCCATGATCGTCGTCATCCGCGACGTAACCGAGCGGCTGCAGGCGGCCGAGGCGCAGCAGCTGCGCGAGCGCGACCGGATGCAGCGCGAGTTCGTGGCGAACGTCTCGCACGAGCTCCGCACGCCGATCGCCGCCATCAAGGGATTCTCCGAGACGCTGCGCCGCGGCGCGATCGACGACGACCGCAACCGGCTCCGGTTCGTCCGGACGATCGAGACCCACGCCGACCGCCTCGCCGCGCTCGTCGAGGACCTGCTGACGCTGGCCGCCATCGAGTCCGGGCGCGACGTGCCGCAGCCGAAGGTCGTGGAGCTCGAGGCGTTCACGCGCGAGCTCGTCTTGAGCATGTCGCCGCTGTCGGGTCGCCGGCGCGTCGGCATCGACCTCCAGCTCGTCGACGCCCGGCTCTTCGTCGACGCGAAGCACCTCTCCCAGGTGCTGCAGAATCTCGTCGACAACGCGATCAAGTACAACCGCCCGGGGGGCCGCGTCCGGGTCGAGGCCGTGCTGGAGCGCGACGCCGTGCGCGTCGCGGTCAAAGACAGCGGCATCGGGATCCCGCCGGACGAGCTGCCGCACATCTTCACGCGCTTCCATCGCTCCGCGAGGGCGAAGGAGCTGGCGATCCGGGGCACGGGCCTCGGCCTCCACATCGTCAAGCACATCGTGGAAGCCAACGGCGGCCGCGTCTGGGCCGAAAGCGTCCCGGAGCAAGGCTCCACCTTCTACTTCACCGTCCCGCTAGCCAAAAAATCCGCCGTCCCGGTAAAGTAAGTAAAGTGGGGACAGTCCCCACTTTACTTACTTCACTTTTGTAAGATCGGCGCGTGCGTCCCATCCTGCGCTTGCGCGCCGCCCTGGTCCGCCTGCGCTGGCCCCTGGCGGCGATCGCCCTTTGGCTTTCGCTCGGCACGCTCGGTTTCCGCTGGCGCGGTGAGTCCTGGAAGGACGCGCTCCTCGAGGCGTTCTACTTCCAGGTGCCGGCGGACCCCTTCGCCCAAGCCTACTCCTTCTGGGGCCAATCCCTGCTCTTCGGCGTGCTCGTCGGCCTCGTCGTGCGCGAGACCACGGAAAACCAAGTCGAGAGGTGCCGCGAAATGTCGAAGCTGGTCAAGGACCATACCATCATCATCGGCTACACCCATCTCGGAGCGCGCCTCGTCGAGCACTGCCGGCAAAAGGACCTCCCGTACGTGCTGATCGAGCGGCAGCGGGCCCTCGTCGACGACCTGGTCCGCGCCGGCGAGCCGGTGATCGTCGACGACGCGAAGACGAAGGACGCGCTCCCCTCCGCCAACATCGCCCAGGCCAAGCGCGTCATCTTAGCCTCCAACAACATCGAAACCGCGCTGCTGGTCACGAAGCGCGCCCGCGAGGCGAACCCGAACGTCCAAGTCATCGTCCGCTGCGGCGATGACGAGCTCGTCGAGGTGATGCAGCATCTCGGGGCGCACCACGTGTTCTCAGCCTCGCAGACCGCCTTCCAACAGGTCCTCCCTCACCTGACGTGAGACGACTCGCGCTGGCGGCCGTCGCGCTCGCGGTCTGCGGCTGCACGCGGACGATCCGCATCGACAGCCTGCCGCAGGCGAAGATCCTGGACGGCGCCGCCGTCGCCTGCCCGACGACTCCGTGCGACTGGTCGTTCTCCCGGGAGACCTGCTGGGGCTACGACTCCTCGAGAGGCTATTTCCGGCTGATCGCCATGGCGGAGGACGGCCGGGAGCTGTCCTCGCCGATGCTGAAGACGTGCGCGGTCCGGCGAGGCACCCGGCTCTCCTTCCGCTTCGACGGCCCGGCCGGCTGCGCCGTGACCGTGACCGATCGCCGCGGGGAAAAGAGCTTCGCCTGCTCGGAGCTGCCTCCGGCGAAGGTCGTCCGTCCTCGATAGGACTTTCGGGTTGACGCTTAGGGCCCAAGAGTCCTAGAATCCTACACGGTGGTCAACCCGGTCCTCGCCGCGCTCGCCGTCTTGGCGCACGCCCAATCCCCCGCCTTCGAGACTCAGGTCGGCGCCGCCTTCCAGGCGTTCCACCGCGGGCTACAGGACCAGCGCGCGGGCGCGGTCGACGAGGCGGCTCGCCGGGCGCAGTCTCTCGAGGGCAGCGTCGGGCGGCTGCGCTGGAACGTGCAGGACGTGCGCAGGCGCGCCGGCTGGATCGACCCTCGGCGAGGGCGCGACTGGTTCTTCGAGGCGGACGTCCGCCGGCTGCGCCACGATCTCCAGGACCTGGCCTTCCAGGCGCAGGCGCTCGAAGCCGACGTGAAGCGCCTGGCGCGCGACACCCCGGCGGACCCCGAACTCGCCGCCGCCGCGGCCAGGCTCGTTTCGGCCGCGCGCGGTCTGCGCGTCGAGGCCGGCCGCCTCGCCGACGACGGCCGGTGGGCCTCCCACGAGCTCCGGAGGGCGGGCTACGGCCTCGAGGGCGAGGACTTCCGGCGGCACACGGCCGAGGCGCTCATGAGCGCTTTCAATCTCGAAGACGCCGCGCAAAGGCTGGAGCGCAGGACGCGCGGCTAACCCGGAGGTTCCTATGAGGTCACATCGGGCGGCGGTGTGCCTCGCGATCGTCGTCGCGGTCGCGGCGGGCGTGTCGGCGGAAGGTCCGGAGGCGCTGAAGGCCTCCGGCGAGAGCTGGGCCGGCGCGGGGTTCGCCGCGACGGGCCTGCGGCACCGCTTCGAGAAGGCGTGGAGCGCCCGGCCTCCCCAGCGTCCTCCGCGCAAGCTCTTCGAGACGCCGCGGCTCTATCCGTTCCAGCCGGGCCGCGTCAACCCGCTCATCGGCTCCTTCAAGCTCGCGGAGCGGCTGGACATCCACCGGGCCCTCTTCAATAAGCAGCTCGGCGCGCTCGCCTGGGACATCAGCATGGCCTCGGACTCCGAGTTCAAGGTCCAGTACCTCACGCTGACCCGGCCGCAGACGCTCCTCATCAAGCGCATCGACGACCTCAACCGCCTCCGCGGCGAAGGCGTCGTGGTGTCGATCGACGGGCAGACGCATTACCGCGCGAAAGTCTCGATCAGCATCTTCAACCCCGTCCGGGGCTCCACACTGAACCTCGATCCGGTCAACGGCACGCGTGGGCCGTCCCACAAGATCAAGACCGGCGAGATCCTCGACCGGGTGAAGGCGAACTCCTACGTGTTCAGGGCGAACGGGAAGGAGTTCTGGCTCCTCTACGGCACGGACGTCGACCCGAAGACCGACCGGCTCGCGGGCACGCGCAGCCTCCTCTTCGTCCACGAGGCGGGGCTCGACTCGAAGGCCTGGCCCGTCGGGGAGTCGCAGCTCGCGCCGGACGCGGCCGTGGGCGTGGACCTGGGCGGCACGAAGATCGCGGTGACCCGCGGCTCGGACGGGATTCTCCGCATCCACGGGAGATGACGGCGGGCTGGCTCGCGCTCCTCGCGGGCCTCGCTGCCTCTCACGCGGCGCCGACCGCGCCGTGGCTCGACTTCACCCTTTCCTCGAGCGCGATCGCGCGGCGCTGCGCCGAGGCGAAGGCGGAGGCCTCCTCCAAGCTCGACCTGCTCGCGCAGAGCCGGACGCCCACCTTCGACGCGACGCTGCGTGAGTTCTCGAACGTCCTCGCGGACTTCAGCGACGCGATCAGCGCGCCGACGTTCCTGGGCGAGGTCTCCGTCGACGCCGCCGTCCGGGACGCCTCGCGCGCCTGCGACACCGACGTCTCGCGATTCCTCGTCGACGTCTACGGGCGGGAAGACCTCTACCGCGCGCTGAAGGCGTTCGCGGGTTCGGGCCACGCGCTGGCGGGCGAGGAGGCCCGGCTCCTCGAGAAAACCCTGCTCGACTTCAAGCGCAACGGCCTGGAGCTCCCGAAGGACAAGCGCGAGGAGATCCAGGCCCTCCGGAAGCGGATCGTGGAGCTCGAGACCGAGTTCCGCAAGGCGCTCGGCGAGGAGAAGACGCTGGTCTCCTTCACGCGGGAGCAACTCGCGGGCGTGCCGGCCGACATGATCGCGCGTCTGGCGCGCGACGGCGAGCGCACCCTCGTCTCGCTGGACTACCCCGACTACTTCCCGTTCATGGAGAACGCCTCCGACCCCGCCGCGCGCCGCGAGCTCGAGCGCAAGTTCTCGAACCGGGGCGGGGAGGCGAACGTGCGCCGGCTCGCCGAGGCGCTCAAGCTCCGCCGCGAGGCGGCGCGGCTGTTGGGCTACCCGTCGCACGCGCACTTCGTGCTCGAGGAGCGCATGGCGAAGACGCCCGAGGCGGCGCGCGCGTTCCTGGCGGGCCTCCTGCCGAAGCTCGAGCGCAAGGGACGCGACGAGCTCGCGGAGCTCGCCCGGCTCAAGGAGGCGGAGGAGGGCCGCGGCGCCGACCGGGCGATCCGCGCCTGGGACTGGCGCTACTACGACGTGAAGCGCCTGCGCACGCGCTACCAGGTCGACGACCAGGCGATCAAGGAGTACTTCCCGCTGGAGACCGTCACCGCGGGCATGCTAGAGGTCTACCAGACCTTGCTCGGGCTCGTGTTCCGCGAGGTCGTGCCCGCCGACGCGTGGCACCCCGACGTCAGGCTATTTAAGGTGACCGACAAGGCGGACGGAAGCCTGGTCGGTCATTTTTACATGGACCTGTTCCCGCGCGAAGGAAAATACAAGCACGCCGCCGCCTTCACCCTCGTCGCGGGCCGGTCGCGCCCCGACGGGAGCTATCAGCCGCCGATCGCGGCGATGGTCGCCAACTTCGAGAAGCCCACGGCCGAGAAGCCCTCGCTGCTGCGGCACCGGGAGGTCGAGACGTTCTTCCACGAGTTCGGCCACATCATGCACCAAGTCCTGACCCGCGCGAAGTACCGGCGCTTCTCCGGGACGCGCGTGGCCCGCGACTTCGTGGAGGCGCCCTCGCAGATGCTCGAGAACTGGGTCTGGCGCGCCGACATCGTCGAGCGCCTCTCGGGCCACTACCGGGAGCCGAAGCGGAAGCTCCCGAAAGAGCTCCTCGACCGGATGATCGCGGCCAAGACCGTCAACGCGGGGATCACCTACCTCCGGCAGGCGATGTTCGCCTCCGTCGACCTGGCCTACCACCTCGAGCCGGTGGCGGACACGACGGCGCTCTGGCAGAAGGTCGCCTCCGAGATCAGCCTCGTGCCGATGACGCCGGGCACCCATCCGGAGGCGGGCTTCGGCCACATCATGGGCGGCTACGATGCGGGCTACTACGGCTACCTGTGGTCGAAGGTCTACGCCCAGGACATGTTCTCGCGCTTCGAGCAGTCCGGGCCGCTCGATCCCCAGACCGGCGGCGCCTACCGGCGGATCATCCTCGAGCGCGGCGGAAGCGTGGACGAGTCGGCGAGCCTGCGGGAGTTCCTGGGCCGCGAGCCGTCGGACGCGGCCTTCCTGAAGAGCATCGGCCTGGAACCGTAAAAAAAGTAAACCCTGGGGACTGTCCCCAGGGTTTACTTTTTTTACTTCTTAGACCGCTGACGCCGCCGGCTTCGCGTCGGCCTTGAAGGGCAGCCGGACCCGAAACGTCGTCCCCTCGCCGACCTTGCTCGTGACGTCGATATGGCCTCCGTGCGCCTCGACGATGCGGCGCGTGATCGCGAGGCCCAGCCCGAGCCCGCCCACCTTGCGGGTGAGGTAGCTGGCGATCTGATAAAAGCTGTCGAAGATCCGCTCGAACTCCTCCTGCGGGATCCCCTCGCCGGTGTCCGAGACGTCGAGGTAGATCGAGCCGGCCTCCGCGCGCGCGTTGAGCGTGATCCGTCCCTTGTCCTTGTTGAAGACGGCGGCGTTGTGGATGAGGTGCTCGAAGGCGCGCTGGAGGAGCTCCGGGTCGCCGACGACGTTGGGTAGCCCGTCGGGGAACTTCAGCTCCACGTGGATGCCTCGCGGCTCGGTCAGGGGCTTGAGGCGCTCGACGACGTCGCGGCAGACGCCCGCGATCGAGACCTCCTTCCCCTTCTCGACCAGCGGCCGCCGCTGGAGCTCGACGAAGGCCAGGAGGTCGGAAAGCGTGCGCTCCATCCGCGTCGCCCCCTGCTTCGAGAGCCCGATGTAGCGGGAGAGCTTCTGCGGGTCGGTGGTCGAGCCGGCGGCCTGCTCCATGAGCTCCACCGCGGTGAGGAGCTCGCTCAAGGGCGTGCGCAGCTCGTGGCTGATCCGGGCCAAAAATGACTCCTTGAGCTCCTCGACCTTCTGCAGCTCCTTGTAGGCGGTGGCCAGCTCCTGGCGCATCGCGCGCTCGGTGTCGAGCTCGCGCCGCAGCCGCCGCTGCTCGAGCGCCCGGCGGGCGATCACGCGGAGGTGGTCCGTCTCGAAGGGCTTGATGACGTAGTCGGAGGCCCCGTCCTTGAGGGTGCTGATCGCGGTCTTCAGCGTCGGCACCGCGGTCATCACGATGACCTCGGTCGAGGGGAAGCGCGCCTTCACCGCGCGCACCAGGCCCGCGCCGTCGAGCTTGCCCGGCATGAAGAGATCGGTGACGACGAGGTCGAAGGGCGCGGCGTCGAGCTTCTTGAGGCCGCCCTCCCCGCTCGAGGCGACCTCGACGTGGTAGCCGTCGAGCTTGAAGGCCGCGGCGCAGAGCTCTTGCAGGCTCTCGTCGTCGTCAACAATGAGCAAGCGATCCGGCATTTCGACAAGCATAGCCTATCCTTTTTTCCCGCGCCAGTAGTTCACGCTCCCGTCGCCCGGCCGTCGACGCGGCGCCGGCCGCCGGGGGCTATCATTCGCGCATGGCCGATATCCGCCGGGTGGCGGCGGTCGTACGGCGTCACGGCGACCGTGTGGGCGAGGCGCGCCTGAGGCGCCGGCTCCTGTCGGCCAGCCTCACTCCCGACACGATCGACGCGGCCTTCCGCTTCGCCCGCTTCCTCGCGGTTCGCGGCGAAGCCCCGCCGCCGGCCCGGCGCCGGGCCCAGACGGCGGCCGCCACCGCCGGCGCCGTCGCGTGGGCCTTCGCGATCGCGACGGCGACGACGCTCCGCCTCTGGAGCGGCGGGAGCGCCCGGCCGGCGGAGGCGATGCCGGAGCTCCTGCGGGTCCGCGACGCGATCTCGGCCTACCGCCCGCCGCCGCTCTCGCCGCCCCTCCTCCTCGACGCTTACCTCGAGCCTCGGCCCGCCGGCAACGCCTGCGAGGACTACCTCGAGGCGGCCGAGCACGCGCGCGCCGGGGCGTTTAGGCTCCTGCGCGGCCGAGACGCGCCGAAGCTGTCGGGGCTCGCCCGGCTCGAGCGTGGGACCTTCAAGGAAGGCTGCGCGATCCTCGGCGTCCTGCGCCTGCCGGAGAGCGAGGACGAGTGGGCGAGCCTGCAGCTCGACGTCGCGGTCATCGAGAGCCTCGCCCACGGGCTGCGCCGGCGCGCGGAGGAGCGGCTCCGGCTCGGCCGCTACGACCTCGCGGAGGAAGACGCGCGCCGCTCGCTTTCGGTCGGCCGGCACCTCCTGGAGGACTGGCTCCCGGAGAGCCAAGCGGCGGGCCGGCGCTTGGTCCAGTCCGGCCTCGGCGCCCTCAGCCAAGCGCTCGCCGGCCGCGGCGTCCTCGACGCGGAGAGCCGCGTGCTGCTCGGCCGCATGGAAGCCGAGACCCGAGCGTACGCCGCCGACCCGGCCGAGCTCCGCGTCATCGCGGACACGAGCCGCGCGCCGGAGGCGCTCGAGCGCCTCACGCCTTTCCTCGAGGCCGGGGCGGCCCGAGCCTACGCGCAGGCCGCGCTCGAGGGGGCGGCGCTCGGCTGGAGCCGCGCCGAGGTGGAGGCGGCCCGGCCGGACCCTCGCCGGCTCCGCTGGCTCACCCAAGCGGCCGGCCGCGGCGACCCACGGCTTGAGGCGCTCGCGTGGGGCGCGGCGCGGCGGCTCGCGCGGGCCGAGCGGGCGTGCC
Organism: Elusimicrobiota bacterium; assembly: GCA_016207565.1. Lineage (GTDB taxonomy): Bacteria > Elusimicrobiota > Elusimicrobia > UBA1565 > JACRDR01 > JACRDR01. Next base: position 5,465 of record JACQPK010000200.1, on the reverse strand, counting down.
GCGGGATGTCGCCCGAGCGACGCCGGGCGGCGTGCCCGACGATCACGGATTGACGCGGTCGCCCAGCGTCCCGACGAGGAGCTCGAGCGCCTGGCGCCGGCCGCTCACGTCGATGATGGGGCGGACCGGCGCGTCGCCCGCGTAGGCGCGCTCGGCGATCGCCAGCCGGCCCAGGCGGACGAACTGGCGCTCGATCTCGGCGGGGGTGAGCGGGAGCCCGTCGACGGTGAGAAACAGCGGCGCCGTCCACAGCACCCGCTCGATGTCGGACTGCGGGGAGCGGCCGTGGCCGAGCAGCCGGACCGCGGTCGCCCGCATCCACGCGACGATCGGCCCCCAGCGCCGGAGGTCGCCGAGGCGCTCTTTGGCGGTGCCGGCGTCGAGCGCGAAGTAGCGCTGGGCGTCGAGGAGCACCCCGTCGAGGTCGAGGCTCTCCGAGACGCCCGTGAGCTGCTCCTTCCACGTCTTGTAGGCGACGGGATCCCCAAGCCACTGGCCGATCGCCGGAAGCACGCGCGAGAGGCGGCGGGCCGCGTCCCCCGCGAAGGCGTCGGCCGCCCGGCCGACGCGCTCGATGAGCCGGTCGTAGCGCGCGTCGCGGAGCACCTTTCCCTGCGACAGGTCGAGCCCGATGTCCGGGGCGTCGACGACCGCGCGGACGTCCGGATGCCCCGCGAGGTCGACGGGAGCCTGCCCGCAGGACACGCCCCAGTGATAAAGGAAGAGCTCCGAGCCCCTCAATCCGGCCGGCGTCGGCGACAGCCAGCCCGCGAGGCCCTCCTGGCCAAACCGCTGCCAATACCCGTGCGGAAGCGCGCCGACGGGCGTGCTCGCCCCCTGAAACGTCGCGAAGCCCGGGATGACGCGGCGCCGGAGCGCCTGGATCGTCGCGTCGAAGGCGGCCGGGCGCCGCCCGCCGGGCCACCGCGCGGCGATGACCGTGCGCGCCTCGGCGTCCTCCGCCGGCGCCACCGCCTCGCCTTCCTTCGTCGCGCGGCAGAGGACGCGCGAGGCGCCCTCGCCGGAGGCTATCAGGACGGCCTCGGCCTGCGTGACCGCGGTCGCCGCCCCGCGCGCGAGCTCCCGGAGCCGCGGCTCGGAGCCCTCCTCCGGGAGGTGGCTCAACAGCGCCGCGAGCTCGGGGCCCGTGAACGCCCGCCCGTCGAAGCGCAGGGAGAACGCGTCCTTGCCGTCGGCGAGCTCGACGCCGCGGGCCCCCGCCGCCGAGGCCGCCCGCACCCAGGCGAGCGGGAAGAGGAGCGGCGACTCGAGCTGGTAGCGCGCGAGGATCTTCAGCGCGCGCTCGCGGTCGATGAGGAACTCCCCCGAGCGCACGGGCTCGCCGGGCTGCGTCATGGGTCGGGCGGGGCCGGCAGGATGTGGAGCTTGCGCTCCTGAGGCGGAGGCGCGGCGTCCGGGCGCCGGCCGGAGCAGCGGCCGCTGAAAAGCAGCGCCAGCGTCCCCAGGACGAAGATGACCGAGAACGAGACCAAGCCCGCCGCGAGGTTCGAGAGCGGCGGGGTCTCGCGGCGCGTCGGCACCCGCGGCACGGAGTCGGCCTTCGGCCGGGGCGCGCGCGCGAGCTTCGGGTGCAGCTCCGGCGCCGTCACGAACGGGCGGGGCGCCGGGGAGAGGTCTTGGAGCGGCGCGGCCGCGGCGGGCTCGGGCGCCGCCGCCGGCGGCGGCGTGACCCATCTTGTCTTGTCCGCCTCCCACGGCAGCACCGGCGGCGCCTTCGGCTCCTCGGCGGGCCGGGGCGCGTCGAGGAGCGCCTTCAGCTCCTTGACCTTCGACGCGACCTTCCAGTTCTTGCGCTTGGCGGGCGGGAGCCCTTCCGGGCAGACCAGGCACTCCGGCTCGAAATCCGGCTGGCGCAGGAGGTCCGGGCCGGCGTAGGGCCCCGCGGGCTTCTTCCCACGCAAGAGCCAGTATCGCATGCGGGGCCTACAACAGAATCACGGCGCCGTCTTTGGCGTAGCCGCACTCGAGCGCGGACTGCCGCTCGGAGGCGGCCTGCTTCGCCGCGGCCTCGAGCTCGGCGAGCTTGGCGTCGTTGTAGGAGGCCCCGGCGTGAAAGAGCTGGAGGCGCCGCACGCCGGCTTCTGAGGCGAGGCGCACCGCCTCCTCCCAGCTCGAGTGCCCCTTCCCCGCCGGGCCGGCCTTGTCCTCCGGGGTGCGGGCGGCGTCGAGGAGGAGCAGGTCCGCGCCCGCGGCGAACTGCCGCAGGCGCTCGAAGTTGTTGCCGACGTCGACCTCGTCCTCGGCCGGCAGCTCCGCGTCGGGGCAGTAGACGATCTTGCGGCCCTCGAGGCGCAGGCTGTAGGCGAGCGTCGTCGTCGGGTGGTTCGTGAACGTGGTGCTCATGAGGGCCCGGTCGCTGAAGCGGTACTCGCGCTCCTCGATGAAAAACGACGAGACCTTGGCCTTGGCCCCGAGCCGCTGGCACAGCTCGGAGAGGTTCGTGTCGGGATCCATGGGGCCCGCGACCCGGAGCTCGAAGCCCGGCCGCTGCAGGAGCTCGCACGCGTGGAGCCCCTCGACGTGCGCCGCGTGGTAATGCGTCAGCATCAGCGTCGCCGCCGGCGCGTTGCTCTTGACCAGCGCGGCGCCGCAGTCGAGCAGCCCGCTCCCGCCGTCGAAGATGTAGACGTCGCCGGACGCGAGCCCGACCGAGACGCACGGCGTGCGCGTCCCGTACTGCGAGCCCATGAGGGCGCCGCTCACCGGCCGGCCGCGGCTGCCCCAGATCTTCACGGCCAGGTCGGCCGGCGCCGGGGCGCGCTCGGCGGGGGCCGAGCCGAGGAGCTGGCCCAGCGCCTCCTTCACGTCGCGCACCCGGTAAGGCTTCGGGAGGAAGAGCTCGGCCCCGGCCTTCATCGCCCGCGGCTCCTCGACGGTGCGGTCCTTGCCCGAGGCGACGGCGATCCGCCCGCCCCAGCCCAGGACGTCGGGCTTGAGCTTCATGCACAAGGACAACCCGTCGGTCCCCGGCATGATGATGTCGAGGATGAGGAGCCGGGGCTTGGCGCGCCGGGCCTCCTCGAGGACCCGCGCGCCGTCGGGCAGGACGCGGCTGGAGAACCCGAGCGCGGAGACCACCTCCGCCAAGGCGTTCGCCTGCATCACGTCGTCATCGACGATGAGGACGTCGTATTCCGCGGCCATGCGTTGCCTGCCGGAAGGATAGCCGGTGGCCGGACTAAGTCAAGCCTTCGGCAGCGCGCTGATGAGGGCCTCGAGCCTTTTCAGGTCGATCGGCTTCGACACGAGCGGGGCCTTCTCCTCGGGCGGCAGGATCTTCCGGGCGCGCTCCGGCGGGACGGCGCTGCAGAAGATCACGGGCGTGGTCTTGGTCACCCCCTCGCGCTCGAGCACCTGGTACGCGCTCGTGCCGTAGCCCCCCGGCATCTGGATGTCGAGGATGATGAGCTGCGGCTTCCACTCGAGGGCCTTCATCGCCGCGCTGCCGCCGTCGTGGACCGTAACGACCTGGTGGCCGCGCGACTCGAGGAAGTCTTTCAGCACGCCGCAGTACATCTGGTCGTCGTCGGCGATCATGATCAGCATATTGGTTGCCCCCGGCCGGACTCGAACCGGCGACCAACCCGTTATGAGCGGGCCGCTCTAACCCACTGAGCTACAGGGGCGTCGAGGGGATTGTATCACTTCGCCGGATTGCGGTCGCGGAAGACGCGGTCTTTGGCCGCGGCGAGCGCGACCAGTCGGTCGGAGCGGGCCCGGACCGCGGACCAGTCCGGGGACTCGGCGGAGAGCGACTCCCAGAGCGCCGCGAGCTCGGTCGAGGACTCCGCGACGAGGGCGAGGGTCTCCTCCGCTTTCACGCGGAGCACCTCGAGCGCGACGTCGTCCTTTTTTCCGAGCAGCCTCAGGTACCAGGGGAGGGTGCGGGGCGGGCGCTCGATGGGGAGGTAGAGGTCCGCGTGGCCGAGCGGCACGCGATAAAGCGCGCCGCCGTCCGGGGACTCGAGCGAGCGGTTCATGCCGTCCTCGGGGGCCAGCGCGTCCGCCCGGAGGCGGCCCGCCGCGTCGAGCGAGCGGACCCGGCGCATGAGGTGGTCGGCGGTCTTGAGGATCGAGGCGTACTGGCGCGCGCGCGCCCGGAGCAGCTCCTTGCGCAGGGCCAGGGTCCCGGCGTCGGGGGCCGAGCGGATCAGCGAGAGCATGTGGCGCAGCGTCTTCGGGAAGGTGGAGAGCTCCTCGAAGGAGACGTATTGCGCGTAGGAGTCCGCGCCCGGGGCGAGAGGCGCGCCGGCGCGCGAGACCGCCGAGAGGTGGAAGAGCCGCATGTCCCCGCGCTTGAGCCGCAGGCTGAAGAAGGCGTGGCGGATCTCGTGAAGCAGCCCGGGGTAGGACTCCTCGTGGAGGAAGCCCGGGGCCAGGAGACGGCTCTCGACGCCGTTGAAGGCGCCGGTCGCCCCGCCCGTGCGGCCGGGGACGTAGTCGAGCGCCGCGCCGAGCTTCGTCAGCAAACGGTGCGCCAAGACGTTGAGGCGCGAGCCCTGGGGAAGCGGGGTCACGCGCAGGCCCGGCTGCTCCTCGCCGCGCCATAAGACGCCGACGGGCTCGACGGCGATGCCCCCCGAGCCGGCGAGCTCGGCGGCGGCCGCGACGACGGGGGCCGCAAGCCGGGCGCTCGGGTGCTCGGGCGCCTGGGCCAGCGCCGCGCGGTAGCGGCGCAGCGCGTCGCCGTCGAAGTCGATCGGCTGGTCGGCGCGCAGGTAGCCGAGCCGCGCGCGGTCGCCGAACTGGACGACGGGCTTGGACGTGGCGGGGTTGCCCCAGAGCAGCCGGTCCGTGGCCAACGGCGCGGCCACGATGGAGGAGGGCAAGGCGAGGCCAGCGGCCAAAGAGGCGGCGCCGACGGGGGCGCGGGGGACGGCTACCTCCACCGCCTTGGCGGAGGCCGGCGCGGCCGAGATTAGCCACGCCAGTACGGCGAGGGAGCCGGGGATCCCCACGAGGAAAGGGTAGCCCCGGCTCCCGGACGCGGGTTGGGCCTAAAGGCCCAACTCAGTCCTCTTTTTCGTCCTCGTCGTCGTCGTCGTGATCCGGTGGGGAAGGCGGGCCGTCCTCGGGTCCGCCGTGGCGCATCCGCTTGAACTTCATCTTCATCTTCTTCCAGGGGCCGTGGCCCATGCCGGGGCCGCCGCCCATCGCCATGGCGTGCCCGCGCATCTTCTTGCGGGCGTGCGCCAGCACGAGCTTCGCCCGGGAAGCCGGCGGCAGCATGTCGCCGAGCCTTTTGTGGAACTTGTGCCGGGCGTCGTCGAGGGCGAGCTTCGCCTTCTCGACGCGCTCGAGGGTGGCGGTCAACGCCTTGTCGTCGGCCTCGTCCTCCACCTGGTCGCGGAGCTTCAGCACCGCGTCCCGCAGCTCCCGCTGGAGCGGCCGCAGCTTCTTTCGCTTTTCCTTGAACGCGGCCTCCAGCTTCTGCGACTCCTCCT
>JACQPK010000199.1 GCA_016207565.1 Elusimicrobiota bacterium | reverse complement strand
TCCGTCGACGGAGCGGCCGGCGGGGCGGGCGCCGCGGGCGGGGCGGGCGCGGGAGGAGGCGTCGGCGCGGGGAAGGGACCGCTCTCGACGCTCAAGCGCAACCTCTCGATCATCGCCGGACGCGTGAGCCGCGGGCTCGGACTGAACGATCCGCGCTCCGCCACCGGTCGAGGCGGGACCAACCCCAGCGTCTTCGCGTCCGGCCGCTCGGACGCCGCCGGGCCGCAGGGCGCGTCGGTGACGCCGGGCGGAGGCATGATCGGCGGCAGCGGCGCCGGGCCGACCACCGGCGGGAGCCTCGTGCTGGCGCGCGGGCTCGGGACCACCAGCGGCGGAGGCGGCGGCTCGGCGGGCGGCAACACCGGCGGCACCGACGGCGGAACTACCGGCGGCACCGGCACGCGCACCGGCACCGGCACGGGCACCCAGACGACGACCGGAGGGACGCCCGAGGACTGCCGCGCGGCCTGCGAGCAGCGTTGCCGTCAGGCCGGTCAGCCCGGCTCCCGCACGTGCCTGACCGCTTGCTACAACACGCACAACTGCGACCCCGGCACGGAGTGCGTCGATCCTCCGGAGAATTTCGACCCGGTCCCGAACCTGCTCGGGGTCGTGCAGGGGCTCGCCGCGGCGATGCCGGACACGATCAAGGTCGCCTGCATCGAAGGCCATCCCGACCAGCACACGTTCCTGAAGACGCTGGTCGACAGCCTCAACGGCCGCGACGCGGCGGGGAACCCGGTGAGCGGCGGCAACATGCGGCGGCGCTGGGGCTACGTGTGCAAGCGGCGCAACTGCAATAATCTGAGCCTCGACGCGATCGGCTTTTACCAGGGCGACGTCCCGACCAACGGCAGCACGAACCTCATGATCGTCGACGTCATCCAAGACTGCGGCGGCTCTCTGAACAAGCCGCAGTGGCTCGAGTTCTGCTGGGACGGCACGCGCGGCGCCGCGTGGACCTGCTCGCGCACCGGCGGCAACTGCGCGGGCACGGGCTCGAGCACCGGAACCAGCACAGGGACGGGGACCGGCACCGGGACCGGCAGCGGCACGGGGACCGGCACGGGAACCGGGACCGGTACGGGGACCGGCACGGGCACGGGCGACTGGCTCTGCCCTCCGTGGGCCATGACCTGCCGATGAGCGATCTCCCCGACCTCGCCAGGCCTAAACAGCCCGAGAAGGAGCGGGAGCGAAAGGGCGCGGGCTTCTTCTGGAGCTCCTCAGGCGCGCCGGGCGGCGGCGGGCCTTGGCGGCTCATCTCCGATTCCGTCGGGAGCTTCATCCGGAGCCTGCCCGGCCAGGCCGTCGCGCCCAACGGTCCGATCGGCATGCTCAAGGCTCTAGCCGGCCTGGGCTGGAAGGGGGCGTTCGTCGCCCTCAAGGGGCCGCTGCTCAACGTCGCGGTGGTCGCCTTCATCTCGTACTCGATGGCGCAGGTCCTGTCCTTCGGCATCCAGCGCGCGTTCCCGTACAAGCCGAAGCTCGCCCGCAAGCAGGCCGCGTCGCAAGCGTCCGGAGCGAAGGCGGCCGCGCCCAACGCCGCCCTGCCCAACGAAGGGCTCTTCGGGCTGCTCCCGGGCGTGTTCTCGAACTCGAAGGGGTTCAAGAAGGACGGCAGCCCGGCGCCGGACGCTTCCGTCCTGCAGGGCGAGGCAGGCGGTGGCGCCGAAGCCGGCGCGGCCCCGGAGGGCGCGGCAGGCGCGCAGGGGGGCGAGGGCGCGCAGGACGCGGAGGGCGCGGCCGCGAGCGAGCGTTGGGCGGAAGCCCTGGCCGGCGCGCAAGGCGGGGCCGGGGCGGGCTCCGCGCGGCTCGAGCCGATGGGGGGGCTCGGCGCGAGCTCGTTCTCGTCGGGGGCGCTCGGCTCCGGGGGCGCCAAGGGTGGAAAGGGACCGGCGGGTGCCGGGAAGCTCGGCGGCGGCAGCGGGGGCTCCGCCGGAAGGCTTACCGCGTTCAAGAGGGGCGCGCCGAAGCGCGGCGTGATCCCGGGGAACCGCATCACGCGGGCGCTGCCGCCGTCGACGAACGTGCGGCAGGCGCTCCTCGGCACGCAGATCGTCTCCAACGAGGCCGCGCGGATCTCGGGCCGGGAGGCGGCGCAGGTGCACGCGGGCGCGCCGTTCGACTCGGGCGGAGTGGGGGCGCAGCAGGTCGGCGATCCGATCCCGCTGCAAGGGAACTCCGCCGGCTCCGGATTTAGGCCGGCGACGTCGGGCCGCACGGGAGGGCTGCCGTTTAACGTCAACACGGGCAATCCCGACATCCTCCGCCCGGATCTGGGCGACCTCACCGACCGCTACCGCATCACCGATCCCAACAATCCCGACGACGGCGTCAATCTCATCTCCACCTTCACCGTGAATCCGAACGCGGACGCCACGATCTTCATCCAGCTCATCGAGAAGGCGCGGGCGCTGACGACGCAGGCCAAGGACAACTACAACAGCGGCGTGGCCAACATCGCGGCCGGAGGCGCCCTCGAGGCGGCCGGCATTCTGTGGGCGACGACCTGCGCCCCGAACGTCGTGGCCTGCGCGGCCGCCGCCGCCATGATCGCGCAGGGCTTGAACATGATCGCGCAAGGCATCCGGGAGCTCTCGCGCTCGAACGATCAGGCCAACGAGGCGAACGCCGTCGCCGACGAGATCGAGAGCGGCTACGGCCAGACGGCGGGAGCCGAGGCGATCGATTACTGCGTGGCCCAGGCGCGGCAGGGGAACCAGTGTGTCTTCCGGGGCAACGACACCCGCTCGCGCCAATGCGGCTACAAGCCGAAGATGACGTCGGAGGAGCTTCGCGCCTACTCGATCTGCATGGCCGACTGGGGCCCCGGCCTGACCCCCGGCCGGACGTTCTACCCCGACGGAAGGCCGGACCCGAGCGACCCCAACAAGATCTGCTCGAGCGTCTACCCTGACGCCGTCTTGCAGGCGACCGGCAACCCGGCGCGCCCGTACATCTGCGTGCGCACCGGCTCCTAGAAAAGTTTTTCGAAATCCCTCCTCAGGTCCCCGTCAACCGTTCCTCAGCCCCACGGAAAGGCGCCTCCCGCCGCTGGAAAAAAGCGCCGCGCGCGCCGGGCGAAACACGCCTTGAAGAAAACCTGAGTAGCTATCCGGCACCTTCCCGGCTAAGCTCGCGCCATGACGATGCCGCGAAAGACCGAACCGAAGCGCGACGCGGCGATCGTCCTCGAGTTTCGGCCGGCCCCAGGGCGCCGGGTCCTGGGGCCGGTGAGACTCGAAGGATTTCGGCCGGCCCCGGGGCGCCGGGTCCCGGGGCCGGTGAGATCCTAGACCGATTCGGCGGGCTCCGGTGCGCCGGGCACCGGAGCCCGCGGTCGGCCTTGACGGGACCATGGGCCCCGACCATACTCGTAGCATGACGCTCCCCGAGATCCCGCAGGCCCGAGAGCGGGGTCTCGCCGCTTGGGTGCGCTCCCGCAAGCGCCCGTTGATCGCGGCCTTCGCGGTCTTCTTCGCCCTGCTGCTCTTCCTCTCGCTCGTCCCGCTGCCGGACCCCGAGGACTAGTCCCCGGTGGCCTCGGTCCAC
>JACQPK010000198.1 GCA_016207565.1 Elusimicrobiota bacterium | reverse complement strand
GGCGGGGGCGGCGGCGGCGGAACTGGTGGCCAGTCTCGATCTTCTTTCTTCATGCGGGTACCGGTGCTGTGTACTGCTCCTTGACGTGTCGATGCCATTTGGCGATCAGCCGTCCGCGCACCGGGAAGGCAGTCCCGGCCTTCGATAGGTCCGCCGCCCGCTCGTCGAGGATGGCCAGACGAGCGATCGCATCCTCCGCGTACATCTCGTCCCAGAGATACCGGTAGTCGCTGGCCAGGCGATTCCAGCGATGATGCAGGTCCGCGGCATCGACCGCATGCTGCTGGTTCTGGGCGACAAGACTCCAGAGGCTCACCGCTGCGGTCAGGGCAGCCAGCAGCATCGGCGCGAAGCCGTATCGTGGCGGGAGCTGCGCGAGGAGCGTGCCGAAAGCCCCGGATGAGAGCAGGAGCGTAAGCCACGTCGCCGTCCGTTGGCGCCTACGGTACCGCCCGGAGAGGTCGGCAAAGTAATTGGCACGGACCTCCCCCTTGAACCAGCCTTCCCAGACTCTTTTCCGCTGTAGCTCACTCAGCATGTCCGCCTCCTGATTCTACCGTCCGCGGGCGGCTCCCTGATCTCCGCAGCTAAAGAAACCACGTCGCCAGCACACTCAGGTTCTAGCCTCGCCAGCGCCCGCACCAGGAACTCACGGACCTCGCGGAGCTGCTCCTCCCGGGCCGCCTGCCGCCGCTGCCGGGACAGGGCCGCCCGGCACTTCCCGGAGCACGTCGTCCGCCCCTCTGGCACCGGCCCCCGGCAGACCGGGCACCGCCGCGAGGAGTCTACCAGAGAGGGCTCTACGGGCGCACGTGCGGGCTCTGGCGAGACGGGGGCATGGGGGAGTAGGGGGCGCACGGCTAGCGAGGCGTGGAAGGGCGCAGACCGCCCGTGGCCGTGGGCGGGGAGAGGGCTCGGCGGGTCCTGGCGGCCCTCCGGGACCGCTCCGAGCGGGCGCCCGCGTTCACCAGGGGGCACTCCCGGGGCCACGGCGACCCGGGCGGGTGCTTGCCGTCGAGGAGGCAGGTGCCGTGGAGGACCGATCTCGGTCGCGCGCTCACCGCGTCTCCTCCCCTGAGCCCGTCCCGCCGGCGTGCGTGGTCACGCGAAGCTGGCCGGGACCGTGTAGGGCGCGACAGGGCACTCACAGCCGGCACAGAGCGCGTGGGCCGACTCCGGGCAGGCGCTATTCGTACAGAGCCGGGGGGCGGCGTGCGGGGCGCCCGCTGGAGGTCGGCGATGGCGTTTGGAATGATGTGGGCGCGGGTCCACTGGCCGACCCGGTCGGCAAGCGCGGGGGTCGTGACGATCGCGGCGGTGCAGGCGGCGAGGGCGCGCTCGATGACGCGCAGGTCCCACTCCGGCCTGTCGCCCCAGGCCGCGCAGTCCCTCGAGATCCGCTCGCGCAGCCAGGGCGTGGGGGTCCAATAGTCGTCATCCAGGTTGATGACGAAGTCGTTCCCCCGGAGCCGGTCGAAGATCACCCGCTGAGGGACGGGGAAGAACATGCACGTCCCCCGGAGGCTCACGAGGTCCTCCAGCGGGGTCTCGTCGTCCACGTCCACCACGTCCCCGACCAGCCCCCGGGTCCGCAGCCACTCGACCGGCTCGCTCACGCGGTAGAACCAGCCGGCCATGGAGCGAAAGCCGCGCGGGCCCAGCTGGATCACGTCCGGGAGGCTCATGGCGGGCCTGGGCCGCTCCAGGGTGCCGTCCTCATGTCACGCGCGGGCCGATGGGTGGGCCTCCGCACGGGTACGATACCGCCGTCGGAGAGCTGAAACGCCGACGACGGCGCGGGGCGCCCAATGCGGAGTCAAGGAGGCCACCCGCCCCCCGGAGGTGCCCCGCCACACGACTGGAAACCCGGGCAGGGACAATCACGCGACCTCCACCGCGAGCTTGCGCGTGACGAGATCCTTGGCGACGCCTTCGTCGAACCACGCTCGGTCACCCGGGTAGAAGAAGAGCAGCCCGTCGTGGAGCTTCTCGAGCAGACGAAGCTCGACCTGGCCGCTCGGGATCTCGCGCACGGGCGCGCGGCGATCCCCCGCCAGGTCCCTCCTGAGGCTGTCGAGCTCGGGGGCGAGAGCCTGGAGGGCGGGCAGCGGGAAATCACCGGCTCCGTGCTCCTCGGCGAACCCACGCCGCCGGTTCGTCTCCTTGTGCCACTCCCAGGCGACGACCCAGGCGCGGTGGGCCGCCTCACCCGCGCGCAGCAGCTCCTCGAGGCCCGCGCGCCGGCCCGCCTCGCGGGCCGCGCAGACTCGCGCGTGCGCGTGCTTTTCGGCCTCCTCCTCGTGCCGGGCCGCCTCGCCATCCGCCTGCGCGGCCCGCTTCACGGCGCGCTGCGCCTCGAAGAAGTCGAGGTCCTGCACCGTCTGCCCCGCCTGGGGCGCGAGGCGGTCGTAGACCGCTTGGGCCTCCTGCAACGTGCGCTGCGTCTCCGCATGCCGCTGGCGTGCTGCTCGCAGCTCCGTGTCGTCCTCGAGCCGCTCGATCACCTTCGTTCCCGTTGTCATCGCGTTCCTCCGTCGTTTCCGTGTTCAGTCCACTCGACCGCGAAGGGCGTTGATCGCCCCGCGGACTTCCCGGACCACGATCCGGCCCACAACCCCGCCGAGCGCTTCGCCGATCTCCTGGGGCTCGACGAGCACCACCGTCGCGCCGCCAGCCACGGGCTTGTAGCGCGGATCTTCGATCACGAGGCCGGACTCCTCCGCTGCGGGCAGCAGCCCGAGCCGTCGGGCGGCGTGGCGGACCTCGCGGCGAACGGCGGTGTCGAGGCCGGATTGCAGCGCGACCACGATATCGGCGGGCCCGACCCCCGCGGGCAACACGAGGTCGCTTCCACGCGGGGCGCCGAAGAAGCGATCGAGCGCCGCCCGGTCGCGGATGCCCTTGGTCCGGGCGACGACGAGGGCCTCGGGGTTGGCGGGCACGGGGACGAAGCTGGTCTCGAGAAGCTCGACCTCCGTATAATCGCGCCCGCCCTCGTCGTTCGGGCGGGATTGGAGCGGCGTAAAGCCCACGCTCTTCGCGCTGAGGAAGCCACCGGTCAGGAGCTCATAGACCGTGTCCGCGAAGGGGTAGGCCCCCTTCGGGGGGAAGAGGTCGAGCGTTCGCAGGCGATCTCCGACCACGCGCACGTCAAGGGACTTGGCAACCGGGGGTTGCCGGTAATCGTGCGCCCAGAGGACGACGGGGTTGAGACGGTAGCGATCGAGTCGCCAGGCGCTCGCCAGGATGCGGTCCTGCTCGCGGTCGAGCGTCGCCGTCGAGGCGATGGTCTCCACCTGCCGGTCGCCCAGCGCCTTCACCTGAACCCCGATGACCTTATGCCTCATGCCGTTCATCGCTCGCTCCTCTTGACGATCATCTCCGCCAGGAACCTCGGCCGCGGCGGATCGCCCGCCGGTCGCGGTGAGGGTCGGCCTCGTCCCTGGCCGGCCAGCGGGAACGTCTGCGCCCGGGGCCGCCGGCGTGTCGGATTCGCCCGCTTCGGCATCACTCTTCCTCCCTACGCCGAGGCCCACGCGCTCACGCCGACGAGCGGGCGGGCCTCGGGCAGCCCGGCGCCCGTCGAGGTGGAGGTCGTCCGCAGGCTCAACCCGAGCGTGTTGATCCCCGCGAAGACCGTCGCCTCCCCGCAGGCGAGGAAGTCGCTTTGTGTCGTGGCCGCGCACGCCCGGAGGTCGTAGAAGAGGCGCGGGCCGCAGGCGTTGTAGAGCCGGAGCCCCGCCGTGCGGAATCCGAACGCCAGGTACTCGGCCGTCAGGCCGTCGCCGCAGGTTGTCATGGCGTGCGCCGTCGAGAACACTTCAGACTCGGTCATCGCTCCTCCTCCTCATGGCTCACCGCGTTCAGCCGCGCCCCACGGTGTACCCCGGCAAGTTGAAAAGCAGACCGTCACGGGTCCGCCAGTCCGGGTAGAGGCGCTTGAGGTCCCCGTTCAAGCTGCCGAGCACCCCGCGATACCATCCGAGATACAGCGACTCGTTGATGCCCGCCGAGACCGAGCCGATCTTCGCCACGATCGCGCGCGCTTCGGCGCGACCCGTCGCCGGGTCAAGCTCGTCGGCGAGCGCGCTTACGCGGGTGTCGATCGCTTGGCCGGCGTGGTGAACGGCGACGACCACGTCGTCCCCGAACCCGAGCCGCAGGGCGGCCTTCGCCAACGGATGAGGGGTGCCGGGAATCGCCGCCATCACCGCCCTCCGAAGAGGCGCTCGAGGAGCGCCCCGGCCGCGCGGGCGAGCGGCCCCCGGGAGTCCGGGGCGACCCACATGCCGGGCCAGTAGCAGCCGTACCGCCGAACGCATCGCTCGATCATCGCGGCATCCGCCCGTCGCTGGTCCGCCTCGCGGCGGGCCTCCTCCTCCTCCTGCACGCGGCGGAGGAGCGCGGCCAGCGGAAGCCGCTCCTTCTTCGCCACCCTCACCAGACCTCCGGCTTGCCCGACGCGCGCCGCGCACGCTCGCTCTGCCGCCACCGCGTGAGCGCCGAGAGCTCCGAGACCGGCTCGGCCTCTGTCTCGGCTGACGCCTCGACCGGCGCGGGGGCCACGGCCTCGCCTTCCGCGGACTCGCGGACGAGCGCGTCGTACTGCTCGCGCGTCACGTTGACCCCGACGCCCGTATCCCACACGCCCGAGCCGCCGAGCTCGAAAAAGTGCGCCCCCGAGCACCCGGGGGTGGGGCAGCCGGGGACGGTGCAGCGCCACTCGCGGGCCACTAGAAGCTCCACCACCAGACCGGCCACGGCGTTCGCCCAGTCGTCGTGCTCGCCCGCGGAGTGGTCGATCCGCCCCCCGCGCCACACGAGCCCCAAGAGCTGCTGCTCCACCTCGGGCACGTCGGGGAGGATGACCCGCCGGGAGTTGAGGGCCGGCTCCAGGGCCTCGTAGATCTGGTGCGTGGTCTTGTCGGCGACGCGGAAGGTGATGCCCGAGCGCTCGAAGTCGGCCTTGAAGGTCTGGCCGGCGTAGTTGTCGCCCGTGACGGAGCCGACGCCGTACTCGCGCAGCACCGTGACGAAGCGGGCGACGGCCGCGCGGGGATCGAACGGCGGCGGCGGGCCCTGGTTCAGCACGCGCGCGATCGTGGCGCTCCCGCCGTCTTCCCAGCCGAGGGCGAGCACCGCGTCGTCATTCGAGCCCCCGGACATGTCGACGAACGCCCGGACCAGGCGCCCCGGCTCGGGCGCCAGAGACGGCACGCCGCGCCGCACCGCGTCCATGACCGGCTCCGGCTGAAACGCGGCCCCCTCGGGCAAGCCGGGGAGATTGAGGTGGAGGCGACGGAACTTGTGGGCCGGCAGTCGCCGCCGCTGCTGCGCCAGGTAGTCCGGGTCCGCCCACGAGCCGCGCGAGGGGTTCGCCCGCGTCTCGGGGTCCGCGTCCGCCACGGCCGGGTCCGTCGTCCGGTCGCCGCCGTACCAGCTGAACAGCATCCGCGGGTCGCGCCCCGCCCAGCCGGCCTGGCAGAGGTCGAAGAGCGGCACGCCCGGGCGATGGTAGACCGAGGCGTACGAGGTGACCCACATCTGCGCGTCGAGCCGCGTCGGGTCGAGCTGCATCGCCTCGAGGAGATCCCAGGTCCGGTGCTCGTGGACCTCGTCGAACCCGCAGAAGCGGTAGGACTTGCCGTGCGACCCCGCGACGTCCTTGGCGGGGAGAATCTGCAAAAACCCGCGCCCGTCGCGCCGCGTGATGACCTTCTCCTGGACGGCCAGATGCTTCGAGAGCGGCCGGTTGATCGCGACCAGCTTCTTGGCGAGGCGCAGATCGTCCCCCGCCTGGTCTTCGTCGTTCGCCAGCAAGTAGCACTCATTCCCCGAGGGCGAGGACGTCAGGAGCGCATAGAGGGCCGCCAGTACCAGGTCGGCGGACTTCCAGTTCTTCTTCGCCCGGCCCGCGACGATCAGGTTATAGCGGAGCCGGCCATCAGGGTCACGCGCCTCAAGGGCCTCGCTGAAGAGTCGGCGCCGGTACGGCTCGAGGTGACCCGACAGGGGCGACCCGTCGAGCCAGCGCAGCAGATCGAAGAACGCCAGGGCGTTCACGGCGCGTCCTGCGCGAGCTCAGCCAGGAGGCGATCGGAGGTGAGGGGCGCTCGGCCGCCGCGCGGGTGCCCGTTGCGCTGGGCCAGCTCCCGGAGCTTGTCGAGGGCCTGCGAGTAGGTGGCGTCGGCGAGCCCCTGGCGGCGCGCGAGGCGCTCGAGGTCCCGCGGGCCGGGTCTTCGTCCCTTCCCTGACTCCCGGGCCCGCCGGGCTGCCGCCTGGGCCTTCGTGGCGCCCTCCAGGTTCACCATCGTCACGGCCGCCCTGCCGGCCTCGAACCGGACCAGCTCGGAGGCGAAGGGACCGAGGTCGGCCTCGAGGGCGTCGTAGGCGCGGCGATAGGCGCGCCCGTCCGGCCCGTCGTGTCGGCCCAGGAGCCGCGGGGCGTTGGCCTTGAGGCGGCGCTTTCCGCTCATGGTCCGGGCTTCCGCACGGCTTCCGGCGCGCCGTCTTTCCACCGCTCCACGAGGTCGTCGAGGGTCTCGCGGTCGAAGAGGATCTTCCGCAG
>JACQPK010000197.1 GCA_016207565.1 Elusimicrobiota bacterium | reverse complement strand
CTCCTTGCGGACTAATTGCCGGGGGGTGTCCGGGGTGTTGGGCTGCCGGCACTGGAGGGGGGGGTCCTCGCGTTCGGTCCAGGCGTGTTCGTGCCCTTGGGTAACCGGGTGCCGGCCCTCGCCCTGGGGGCGTGGGCCGGCGACCCAGACTCTTCGGACGCCCGCGGCGGCGAGGGTAAATAGCTGTCGCTCCAGCACCGTCATGCCGAAGATGCGGTTTGATTGCAGCGCCGGCTCTCCGGCCCAGAGTACCGCGTCGGTGATCGGAGGCATCAGGTCCCGATGGCCTCCCCGCGCGCGATCCCCGACGACGGGATGTTGATCGACTTGCCGCCCAGGCGGTGCGACTGGTAGATGTGGCTCATCAGCGAGAGGCAGCCCTCCGCCTCGCGGAGGTTCTGGTTCCGGAGCTTGGGCTTCTGGATCTCGAGCTTCACGTCCTCGAGCATCGTCTGGAACCAGTCGGGGTGCGCCGAGCCCTGCGAGAGCTTCTGAGCGAACTCGAACCGCTTCGGCTCGGAGCCCTTGCGGGTCAGGATCAGGTGGTCGTCGCGCATCTCGAGCGTGCCTTGGTCGCCGTACACGACGCCCCAGTTCCCGCGATACGGCGCCCGCCACGTGAGGTAGAGCAGGGCGGTGCTGTTCGGGTACTCGATGAAGACGGTCGCCTGCTCCTCGACGCCGCCGTAGCTCGGCACGATCATGCGGGCCGAGACCATCCGCGGGTCCTGCTGCAGCAGGTGCCGCAGCATGTAGAAGTTGTGCCAGCCGTGGTCGACGAGGATGCCGCCGCCCGACATGACGCGGTCGGTGCGCCAGCTCGCGGCGGCGCCCGGGGCGTTGGCGGCCGGCTGCTCGCGCAGCGTGTGGAGCTCGACGTGGGTCACGGCCCCGAGCTCCTTGGAGTTGATGATCTGCAGGGCCTGCAAGAACAGCGGCGAGTGCTTCCAGTTGTGCGCGGTGAACACCGTGCGCTCCTGAGCGTTCGCCTGGGCGCGGATCGACTCGAAGTCCTTGAGGTTGAACGCCAGGGGCTTCTCGCAGAGCACGTGGCAGCGGTGCTGCAGGCCGAGCACGACCTGCTTGGCGTGCAGGAACGGCGGCGTGGCGATGTCGAGCAGGTCGAGGTGGGGCTCTCCGCGCAAGAGCGACTCCGCCGTCGCGTACGTGCGGATTCCCGGGAAGTACTCGGAGGCGAGCGCGAGGCGCTCGGGGTTCTCGTCGGCGACGGCCACGACGGAGAAGTCCTTGGACTCCTTCCAGGCCGGGACGTGCGCCTTCTCGGCGACTTGGCCGAATCCGACCAGGGCGACTTTCAGCATCAGAGCTTGAACCTCTTCACGACCGCCTCGAGCGCCTCTTCGAACCGCGAGAGCCCGTCTTGGGCCTGCTCCGCCGTGATGTTGAGCGGCGGGTTGATCCGCAGGCAGGGCGAGTAGGACATCGCGAGGACGCCCCGCCTGAGCCCTTCCTCGAAGAGCGCCCGGCAGACGTCTTTGCCGAGGGGCTCCTTCGTCTTGCGGTCCTTCACGAACTCCACGCCGATCATGAGGCCGCGGCCCCTGACGTCCCCGATGATCTCGAAGCGATCCTGCAGCGCCTTCAGGCGCTTCAACATCGCCTCGCCCACCTTCCGCGAATTCTCAACCAGGTTCTCCTCTTGGATGATCCTCAGCGTCGTCGAGCACGCCGCGCCCGCCAGCGGGTTGCCGCCGTAGCTCGACGAGGAGCCGCTGGGATTGGCGAACGGCTTGGCCTGCGCGATGGCGGAGGTCGTGACGAGGCCGCTCACGGGGAAGCCGCCGCCCATGCCTTTGCCGATCGTGAGGATGTCCGGCGTTGCCTCGTCGTGCATGCAGCCGAACCACCGGCCGGTCCGGCCGAAGCCCGTGATCATCTCGTCGGAGATCCAGAGCGCGCCGAACTCGTCGGCGACCCGGCGCAGGCCCGCGGTCCAGCCCGCGGGCGGGACGACGTTGCCGGCCGTGCCTTGGATCGGCTCGGCGATGATCCCCGCGAGCGCGCCGGTCGTCGTCTTCTTGATCACGCTCCGCAGGTGCTCGAGGCAGTGCCCGACGCAGTCGTGCTCGCCTTTCGTCCCGAGCGGACAGCGATAGGGGTTCGGGTAGGGGCTCGAGTAGCGGCCCGGCATGAGCGGCCCGAGCCCGACCTTGAAGGACTCGTCGGCCAAGAGCGGGAGGACGCCCGCCGTCTTGCCGTGAAAGCCGCCCCAAAATCCCACGAACTCGAACTTCTTCGTGTGGCTCTGCGCGAGGCGGAACGCGGCCTCGACGGCCTCCGCGCCCGACGAGTAGAGCTGCACGCGGTCGAGGCCCTTCGGGGTCACCGAGGCGAGCCTTTTCGCGAAATCGAGGCGGAGCCGGGTGGTCTGGCTGCCGACCGTGATGCGGCCCAACTGCTCGCTCATCGCCTTCACGTACTCGGGATGGGCGTGGCCGATGGAGGCGACGCCGATGCCGGCGAGGAGATCGATGTACGTGTTGCCGTCCTCGTCCTCGATGACGGGCCCGCGGCCCTGCTTGAGCGCGATCTTCGAGTACAGGGAGACCGTCTGCAAGCCCGGGGTGAAGTAGCGCTGCTCTTCCTCGAACAGCCCCTCGGACACCGGGCCGGGGGTGTAGCGCTTCTCGAGCGTTTGGACCGTCATGGAAGACCTCGTGAGGGAGTGTGTACGTGGCGCACGCCCGCGGAGCGGACGTGCCACGCGATCTGGACCGCCGCCTCCGTCCGGACGCGCGCGAAGCTGGGCCAGGAGTTGAGATCGATGAGCGTGATGGAGCCGTCCTCGGTCACGATCGCGTCGCCGCCGAAGACCTCGAGGCCGAGCGCGAGCGCGCCGGCGGCGGCGGCGCTCGCCAGGTCGTCGAGCTCGAACGGCAGGCGTCTGGCGCGCGTCGCGTCGTGGTAGAACCACGTGAACCAGCGGCCGGGTCCGACGCCGTAGAACTTGATCAGGTCGCCTTCGATGTGCGGCTGGACGACGTAGTGGGTGATCTCGCGCGAGGCGAAGTCGGCCACGACGCGCTCCGCGTCGGACCAGCTGCGCGCCCGCACCACGTCGTGGTCGCAGGTGTTGTGCACGTCGCCGCGCTTGAGCCACCAGCCGTCCTTGGCCTCGAACCCCGACGGCGCGAGCGCCGGGCCGGAGCCCACGAGGCGGATCTCCGAAGGAGGGAATCGCAGGCCCTCGCACTCGCTCAAGAGCGGCACCGTGTTCACGCGGTAGGTGTTGAGCACCGCCGTCGGCGGGTTCACGAAGCGGATGGCCCTCGTCGAGGCCTCGAGCGCCAGCAGCCGCTTCAAGCGGGGATACGCCTCGCACATCGCGACGACGACGTCGAACCGGGTGGGGTCGGCCTGGTCGAACTCCTCGGGCGTCATGAGGCGGGTCGTCACGCCGACGAGCTCGAGCTGCTCGAGGACGGCGCGCAGGATCAGCGCGTCGTCGGATTCCCGGTTGGGGGAGTTCTGCAGCTCTCGCAGCACGGCGAGGCATCGGATCGGCTTCATACCTTGGCCCTCAAGAACTCTTCGGCCGCCCCGACGTCTTCGGGGCGGTCGAGGTCTATCGTTTTATCGATGTCGATGGCCGCGATTCGTTTTCGTTCCCGGGCCATCGACATCCAAAAATCCCTCAGCCGTTCGTGACTGCGGCCTTCCAGCGTGCCGGCCATCTCGGCGGACACCCCGTATAGCCCGCACGTGACGCGATCGCGGGAACGGCAATCATCGCCGATGGCCGAAACGCGGCCATCGGCGACATCTACCCAAAGCGGCTTCTCGTCGTCGACGAAGGGAGTCACGGCCAGCGCGGCGTCGTGGCCCTCCTCGAGCGCGCGGTGCGTGAATCGGGCGACGTCCTCGGGCCGCGCCAGCACGTCGACCGTGCTTACCACGAAGCGGTCCGCCTCGCGGGACAGCTCGAGGCAGACGCGGCGAAAGCTCTCCCAGGAGGACGGCGAGTCCCACTCGAGGAAGCGCCACTCGATGGTCGGGAACGCGGCCTCGAGGGAGGCGCGCACGGCGCCGCCCTTCGAGTTGAGGAGGACCGTGATCGAGTCGGCGCCGGCGTAGCGGAGGCTCGCCGCGGTCCAGTGGACGAGCGGCCTTCCGGCGACCGGCACGAGGGGTTTCGGCACGCCCGCGACCTTCAGGCGTTCCCCCAGCCCCGCGGCGATGATCCCGGCCTTCATGCGGGCAGCGCGACCCCCAGGTCGGCCAGCTCGGTCAGGGAGCGGACGGATCGGCCGGACGGGCAGCACGGCCCCTGGCCTGCGGGGTCGACCCAGGCGTGCGCCATGCCGAGACCTTCCGCTCCGCGGATGTCGCGGGAGAGCGAGTCGCCGACCATCAGCGCCTCGTCCGGCGCGACCTCCAATCGCCCCAACACGTGCCGGAAGAACTCCGGGTCGGGCTTGATCTTGCCCACGACGCCCGAGTCGCCCACGCAGTCGAAGAGCGGGCCGAGCCCCGCGGCGTCCAGAATGCCTTGCAGATTCCCGTAGAAATTCGAGACGATCCCGAGCTTGAAACGCGCCCGCAGCGCCGCGAGGAGGGGACGGTTGCGCTCGAACTGGGCCCGGGAGTCCGCGCAGAAGCGGCGCGCCACCTCTCCCGCGAGGCGGGTCCGTTCGGGCGCGAGGAGCTCAAGGACCCCGAGCGCCTGGAGCTCGATCGTCCGGTGGAGATCGAGGCCCGGCAACGGGTGGCGCTCGGGCAGGGCGTCGTCGGAGCGGTAGAACGCTTTAAGGAAAGGGTCCCAGTCCGCCGCGACGCCCAGCTCCCGGTATATAGGGAAGAAGCGTTGCGGCCAGGCGACGCCGTCGGAGTCGAGCGTCCCGCCGAAATCGAAGAGAACGGCCTTCAGGCTCATCTGGATTTCCAACCGGAGGGCGCGTATTCTACTACATCTTGCCCGGGTCTTTCACCTGGCCGTAAAAGCAACGTGAAAGACCCGGGATAGATCGATTTCGTGGTGTCAGGACTCTTCAAATCAACGAAAACGACTCTGAACAGTCCTGACACCCATGGCCTTGACAACTTCGAGCGTTCCTGTTATAACTCGAACGCTTCACCGTTTCGCAAAAAACCAAGCGCCGAGGTGCCCCCTGAGTGTCGGGGCGACGGCGTTTTTTTTTGGCCCGGGGTTTGGAGTTGCAGCCTGCAAGGCTGCGACCTTGCCTCGGCTGTCGTGTCGTGCTCGGGGTTGCATTCGCCCGGGGCTTTTGAGATAGTTCGTCGTCGAGAAAAAGAGACATGGCTACGGCGCCTGAGAAACCGAAAGCGCCGGCCCCGCCCGCGAAGGGCGGGGCCGCGCCCCCGGCTGCCCCCAAGACCGGCGGGTTCGCCGCGGTCAAGGGAAAGATCCAGAACTTCTTCCTCGGCTCGCGCGAAGTCATCGGCGTCGACATCGGGAGCCACTCGATCAAGGTCGCTTACTTCAAGACCGAGGGCGGCGTCACGAGCCTGAAGACGTGGGGCGTATTGCCTCTCGATCTCAATCCCGAGGCGTCGCCCGAGCAGAAGAAGCAGCAGGCCGTCAACCTGCTCCGGGCCTTCCTCATCCAGAAGGGCGTGCAGGTGAAGGAGGCGGCGACCTCCATCTCGGGCAACTCGGTCATCGTGCGCTACGTGAAGTTCCCGAAGCTCAACAAGGACGAGCTTTGGGCCACGCTCGCGACCGAGGCCGAGCCCTTCATCCCCTTCGACATCAAGGACGTGCAGCTCGGCTTCCATATCCTGGGCGACCTCATGGAGGAAGGCCAGAAGAAGATGGAGACCGTCCTGGTCGCCGCCAAGAAGGACGCCGTCCAGGCGCGCGTCGAGGTGCTCGAGGCGGCGGGCCTCAAGCCCACGATCATCGACGTCGACTCGTTCTCGCTGGAGAACGTGTACGAGCGCTTGAAGGGCCCGCGCGACGACGGAGCCGCGACGCTCTATCTCAACATCGGCCACACGGTCACCAATCTCTCGATCATCGAGTCCGGCGTGACGCGGGTCGTCCGCGACGTGTTCATCTCCGGCATCTCCTTCACGAAGGCGATCATGAAGGCGCTGCAGCTCGACATCGCCAAGGCGGAGGAGGCCAAGAAGAAGCACGGCCTGATCATCGACGCCGAGGAGAAGGAGAAGGCGCTGCAGGAAGGCAACCGCGAGGCGCTCGGCGTTTCGCAGGCCGTCGCGGGCGTCGTGCGCGACCTGGTCGCCGAGGTCCACCGCTCGGTCGACTTTTACCTTTCGCAGGGCCCCGAGCGCTCGATCGGCCGCATCCAGCTCGCCGGCGGCTCCGCCAAGATGCGCAACCTTGCCAAGCACCTGACCGCCGAGCTCAAGGTGCCGGTGGACGTGATGAACCCCTTCGCTTTCCTGAAGACCCCGGTGGACGTTCCGCCGGAGGTGCAGCCGGCTTTGGGCGTGGTCGTCGGCGTGGCGTTGCGGCAGAACAAGGACTGGGTCTAGATGATCAAGGTCAACCTAGTACCACGAGAGCTGCTCGACAAGGAAGTCCAGCGGCAGCGCCTGATGCAGGCGGCCGTCGTCGGAGCGCTCGCGCTCGTCGGGATGCTGTTCATCTCGGCCGCGCACTGGTACCGGGCGACGAAGGTCGAGTCCGAGCTGGCCGAGCTGAACAAGAAGTACGACAAGCTGGCCAAGATCGTGGCCCAGGTCGAGGAACTCGAGAAGACCGCCAACGCGGTGAAGATCCGGCTCAGCGTCATCACCGGCCTCCTCAAGGGACGGGCGCTGTACCCTTGGTTCATGACCGATCTGCTCGAGACCATGCCGCCCGGGGTCTGGATGGGGTCTTTGGCCACCACCGCCAAGGACCAGAACGCTCTCGGCGTGAGCATCGGCAATGCGGTCGCGAACTCTTCCGACGGCGTCTCGCAGTGGCTGCGCAACTTCGCCGCGAACAACAAGTGGGCCGAGCCCAAGCTGAGCGCCATCGGCGTGGTCGACAAGGGCGACTCGAAGGAATACAGCTTTTCGATCCAGACCGAGTACAAGAACCCGAAACTGAACTAGAACCATGGCCGCGCCAAAGCTGAAGCTGACACCGAAGCAGATGCAGATCGCCGCGGGAGCGGCGGTCCTGCTCGGCGCGGGCGGCTTCCTCTACGTCAAGTTCTTCTGGCTGCCGATCTCGGAACGGATCTCGACCGCGAAGGCGGGCATCGAGGAGGTCCAAGGCAAGATCGACAAGGCGAACAAGCAGGCCGCCCGGCTCCCCCAGATCCAAAAGGAGCTCGTCGTCTTGAACCAGCAGGCGGCCGACGCCGAGAAGAGGCTCCCGAAGAGCAAGGACCTCCCGGCCGTCATCGACACGCTCGCCGCGCTCGCGAAGAAGTACAAGGTGAACGTCACGAACTTCGCCCCGAGCGGACAGACGCCCAAGCAGTTCTTCATCGAGGTGCCGTACTCGATCACGGCCTCGGGGACCTTCCACGACCTCGGCCGGTTCTTCGCGGCCGTGGCGCTGGAGGAGCGGATTTACAACATACGCAACGTGACCTTCGCGGGCGGCGGGACGGATCCGAAGCTCAGCGTTTCGTTCACTTTGATCGCGTACCAATATAAGGGATGACGACCGCGCTCTCGACGCTGCTGCTCTTCGCGAGCCTCGCCTCCGCCGAGGAGGGGAGGCCGCCGGCCGAAGGCTCCGCCCCACCCGCGGCCAAGGCCGCCGCGCCCGCGCCGGCCGCCGGCAGCGCCGCCGCCATGGCGATCTCGATCGGCAGCACGGTCGAGGAGATCTACCTCGGCGCGTCCAAGCGGGACCCGTTCCTCTCGGTCGCGGGGACGGCGGCGAAGGCGGTGGCCCCCAAGGACGGCGAGGTCGCGCTCCCTCCCGGCATGATGGCCGAGGAGGATTTCAGCATCCACGGGCTCGAGGTCAAGGGCGTGATGGAGGACCGCACGGGAGGCTTCGCGATCCTCATCGACCCTAAGTTCGGCGCGAGCTTCGTGCTCCGGCGCGGCAGGCTCTTCGACGTGCGCAACAAACCGGTTCCGGGAGTGACCGGCTCCGTGAAGGCCAAGCAGAAGTCGGTGACGCTCATCGGTCCGGACCGCGACAAGCGCGTCCTCACGATGGCGGAGAAAGAGGAGGACGGCGCTCCGGGCGACGCCAAGGACAAGAAACAATGAGACCACCTTCCCGACGGCGACTCCGTATGCTGCGGCGTGGCATCCGCCGGATCACGCTCGAGTCCTCACGGCGCCTCTTGGCTTCCGCCCTCTCCGCGTCCATCGCGCTCGCTCCCGGCGCGGCGTTCGCGCAGGACGCGGCGAAGCCGGGCCGCGTCTCCCTGCAAGCGATCGAGACCGCGGGCGATCAAGTCATCCTGAAGCTCACGGCGCCCGCGAAGTACAATACCTTCGTCACCGCGAACCCTCCCCGGCTCGTGCTCGAGTTGCTCAACACGGACGCGGATCTCGCCGTAAAAGTGCTGGAGGGCAGAGGCAAGACGCTCAAGCGCGTGCGCGCCGGGCAGTTCGCCGGCGAGCCGAGCCCGATCGCCCGCATCGTGCTCGACCTCAACCGGGCGGTGAACTACCGCGTCGGCGTGAGCGGCTCGGACCTCATCGTGAAGCTCGAGGGTGAAGCGACCGTGGAGGAGCCCAAGACGGCCGACGCGAAGCCCGCGGTCCCGGCCGTGCCGGCCGCTCCCGCGATTCCGGTCCCCGCCGTGCCGGTCCCGCCGGTCGCTCCTAAGGCGCCCGCGATCGCGGCTCCGCCTCCGGCCGCCCCTAAGCCCGCTCCGACGACCACCGCGAAGGCGCCCGCGAGCGCCGAGCCGCAGTCCGCGCCCAAAGCCGAACCGAAGGCGCCGGCCCAGACGGCCGCCGCTCCGGCCCCGCCTCCTCCGCCGCCCCCGCCCCCGCCGCCGGTCGTGGCCCCGCGCCGCGACGCGAAGGCGGAGGCGAAGGCGAAAGAAGAGGAGGAGCACCGCCCGTTCTCGACCGACGCGTCCAGCGAGCTCCAGCAGATGGGGAAAGCCCGCCGCGGCGCGGACGTCACCATCGGGCCCGCCGGCGCCTCGCTCGCTCAAGGCATCCCCTCGCGGCACCGCCGGGACATCCTGCGGACCCTCCCGCGCGACCTGATCCCGTCGTTCGACGTCGACGACGTGGACGTCCGCGACGTCATGCGGATGCTGGCCAGCCGCGCCAACATCAACCTCATCTACGGGCCCGAGGTCAGCGGCACGATGAGCGTGCACCTGGAGCGCGTGCCCTTCAACGAGGCGTTCAACATCGTGCTCAGCATGAACAAGCTCGTCGCGGCCCAGGTCGGCGAGAACATCCTTCAGATCACCACGCCCGAGGCGCTGAGCAAGTCGCGCGACAAGCAGGTCGGCGTGACGCGGGTGTTCCCGGTGTACTACGGCAAGGCCGACGACATGAAGGCCTCGATCGACGCCGTACGCAACGCCGAAGGCCGCAAGGGCAACACCCAGGTCGACGCGAAGAATAACTCCCTCATCATCACCGAGACCCCGGACGGACTCGCCGCCGCCGAGCGCCTGCTCGCCGAGCTGGACACGCGGCCGCGCCAGGTGCTCATCGAGGCGAAGCTCGTCGAGGTCAAGCTGACCAAGGACCTCGCGATGGGCGTGCAGTGGGACTACTTCCAGGTGGACCCGGGCAACATGGGCGGCAAGTTCGGCTACAACCTCTACGGCTCCCGCATCTCGAAGTTCCCGAACCCGCTCAACCCGAACACGGACGCGGTGCCGCTGCACTCGCAGACCGGCGTGGAGTACGACGCGACGGCGGCCGCCGCCGGCGCGGCCGGCCGCGGCACCGGCGTGTCTTTGCCCGCCGACAAGGTCTTCGGCGCGTTCACGCTCGGCCGCATCACGAACAACTACATCCTCTCGGCGACCCTCACGGCCGCCGCCTCGCAAGGCAAGGTGAAGGTGCTCTCCGATCCGAAGATCGCGACGATCAACGGCAAGGCGGCCAGCATCAACATCACGAACCAGCTCCCGTACGTCACGAGCTCCGTGACCCCGACGGGCACCGTCAGCACGGCGGTGTCCTACGTCACGACCGGCATCCAGATGACGGTCAAGCCGACCATCAACGCCGACGGCCGCATCACGCTCGAGGTCGAGCCCGAGGTCAGCCAGCCGACGACGCTGGCCGCGGGCGCCGGCAACACCGGCGCGCCCGGCATCGACAAGCGCCAGGCGAAGACCACCGTCGTCGTCCGAGACGGTGAGACGATCGTCATCGGCGGCCTCATCACCGACTCGGTGTCCAACACCGAGGCGAAGGTCCCGTTCTTCGGCGACATCCCGATCCTGGGCTGGCTCTTCCGCAAGAAGACCGTCTCCCG
>JACQPK010000188.1 GCA_016207565.1 Elusimicrobiota bacterium | reverse complement strand
GTCCGCTGTTCCTCTACCTCGGGCGGATCGTCGAGAGCAAAGGCTGCCGCGAGCTGTTCGACCTGTGGCCGCGCTGGCGCGCGCAGACGAAGACGGAGGCGACGCTGGTGCTCGCGGGGCATCGGGAGATGCAGATCCCCGATCGCGCCGACCTGCGCTATCTGGGCGAGATCTCCGAGAGCGACAAGTGGGACGCCTTCGCGGCGGCGACCGCAGTGCTCGTTCCCGAGCGGCTGCAGTCGCTCTCCATCGTCACGCTCGAGGCCTGGGCCATGGGCCGCCCGGTCCTGTGTCCGGCGCAGGCACCGGTGCTCGCGTCGATGTCGAGGCGCGCGTCGGCGGGGATCCCGTACCGCTCGTTCGCCGACTTCGCGGAGGCCTGCGAGCTGCTCGTCGAGCGCCCCCAGCTGGGCGATCGTCTCGGCCGCAGCGGCCGCGACTTCGTCGCGCGCACCTACACGTGGCCGGTGGTGGTGGAGAAGTACCTCGATCTGTTCGCGGAAGTGCGGTCCCGCTTGGCCTAGCGAACGTCCTCGCGCCCGAGAGCTTTGTCGTACGTGATCCCGTCGATGACGGCCGGCTTGGCGCCGTTCTGCGTGATGAGCACGCGGTCGATGCCCGGCTCTTCCGTCGCGGTGAAGACGATCTGCTGGAGCAGGAGCTTCACTTCAGCGGGCGAGATGCCCCAGTCGCCATACATCTCGCCGACGATGAAGCCCACCGAGACGACGCCCGGACTCGCGACGGTGGTCTCCATGAAGGCCGCCTTCAGTGTGGGGAAGAGGTTCACGTACGCGGGCGGTCCCGCGACCTTCGTCGTCCGAAGGGCGGCGAGGCGGAAGAAGACGTGATCGGACTGGCTCTGCCCGCCCGCCGCTTTCGGCTCGGCGACGGCGATGGGCGCGCCGCTTGCGCTCGCGAAGAAGACGACGGCCCGGCCGCGCGGCTCGGGCGTCGGCGTCGGACGCGGAGTGACGATGGGTGAGGCCGGCCGCTGGGTCGGCGTGAGCGTCTGCGTCGGCGCGGGGGGACGCAGGTCCAGCGTGGAGGTGGGGATCGCGGCGACCGGGATCGTCGGCGGCGCCGTCGGTGACGGACCGGCGGTCATCGCGCCGACGGTGACGCCCGCGAGCGCGGCGGCACCCAGGGCCACGAGGAAGGCGGCGCTCTTCGGAATGGCTCGCATGCTCACTTCCGTGTTCTCGAAGGCAGGGGCGCCTCTTGCGAGGCGCCCCTGCAGCGGATCATGTCGGTCTCGGCTACTGCTTGCTGATCCGGATGTCCTTCTGGACCGGCGAGTTCAGCGCGAATTGCTCCGTCGCCGTGAATCCGTACTTGGGCAGCACAGCGGTCCGGCCTGCCCAGCCCTTCCAGCTGCTTCCGGGAGATGCACCCAACAGGGCGGCCAGATCGAGGACGTACTTGCCGTTGGGATCCGTGTACCCGAGGCACACGTTGGGCACCGGACCGACAGTGACGCACGCCTGATCGACGGGAGCGCCGGTCGCGGCGTCGGTCACCGTGCCGTACATGACGAGGCCGGTGGCCGGCGGAGCCGGTGCGAATGTGCGTGCGGGGGTCGGTGTTGGTGTCGGAGTGGGGGCCGGTGTCGGAGCGACCGTCGGCGCGGCCGTCGGCTCGGGGGTCGGCGCCTGCGTGGGCGCCTGCGTGGGCGCTTGCGTAGCCGCCTGCGTCGGAGCCGCGCTGGTCGCGGCCGGTGTTGGCGACGCGGTGGCGGTCGCCGTCGCGGCGGCCGTCGCGGTCGGAGTCGCCGTGGCCGTGGCGACCGGGGTCGCGGTCGCAGCGGTGGTCGGGGCAGGCGTCGGGCTCGCGGCGCTGACGGTGCCCTCGACGATCGCGACGGGCGAGAACGATGGGAAGTCGCCGCAGATCTTTGGCGGAGTGACCGTCGTCGTCCGGTCGTTCCACTTGTCGTTCGCGTAGTGGAGGAGCTTCGACTTCGAGGTCACCTTGTCGTGCTCGAAGCACAGGGTGGCCTTGTCGAACTTCGCGGTCGTGGTCACCTCGAAGAAGACCCCGCCGGTCGATAGGCTGAACC
>JACQPK010000177.1 GCA_016207565.1 Elusimicrobiota bacterium | reverse complement strand
TCACCTGCGGATCGGCGTCGGGCAGCCCGGCCTTGATCTTCTCCGGCTGCAGCGGTCCCGGGCCGTAGCCCTTCGTGGAATCGTGGGTCCCGACCCCCGGCGTCACCGGCGCGACGTGCTTGGCGACCAGGGGCGGCTTCGGAAGCTCGGTGACGAACTCGACCGGGATCGGCGCGTCGGCGGGTTTAGCGGCGGAGCCCCAGTAGAGCCTCGGGTTGCCGGAGAGGATCGTGATGTGCAGCGCGACGGCGAGGAACAGGCATGGGACGTCCCGCTGCCAGTCCGGCGTCTCCTCCGCGATCATTCGCAGAGATTGTGAAGGCTATTGGAAGGGCAGTGGAGGGCCTTTCGGGCCCGACGGCAGACCGAAAGGCCCAGGATCGCGTTGGGCCCATCGGCGCTTGCCGGGCTATTTCGCCGACACCGGCGCCGCCTCGGGGTACTGCAGGGGCGAGTCGGGCCGGCTCTGGAGGGCCTTCCACGTGTAGACGTTGGAGGGGTTCCACAGAATCCAGGAGTCGATCCCGTGGCGCTGCGCGGCCAGGAGCTGCGCCTGCACCTCGGGCACGCCGTAACGGTACCCCATCGAGAAGTCCTGCAGGTAAGGCCGCAGCTTCCAGGACTCCGTGCCGAGGCGCTTGCGGGCGTCGCGCAGCCCGCGGAAGATGACCTTGTAGGGCTCCTTGTTGGGGTTCGCGAGCCCGTACTCGCCGCGGTAGTAGTGGGACGGGTACATCATCGGGCTCACGTGATCGGAGATCTCCGTCATCACCCGGATGTCCTGGCCGATACCCATGTCGGTCGACGCGGTCGTCGTCATGCCGAAGACCGCGACGGACATCGGCGTCTTCGTCGCCGCGAGCTTCTCGCGCGCGAACGTCAAGAACTCGCGGATCGTCTCGACGGCCTTCTTGTTCGTGTGATCCGGCCGCGAGTAGCGGCACAGCTTGATGTCGCCGTCCGATGGAAAACGGATGTAGTCGAACTGGATCTCCTCGAAGCCCAGTTTCACCGCCGTGAGGGCGATGTCGAGCGCGTAGTCCCAGAGCTCCCGGCGGTAGGGATCGACCCACGCGATCCCCTTCTTGTTGCGCCAGACGGAGCCGTCCGCCCTCTTGACGGCGAGGTCCGGCCGCTTGCGCGCGAGCGCGTTGTCCTTGAAGATGACGATGCGGGCGACCGGCGTGAGCCCCCGCGCCTTGATGGCGGCCACCAGGCTCGAGGGGTCCGGGATCGCGGGGACGAACGTCTTGTACTCGAGGGCACTGGCGACGCCGGGGATGTAGACGTCGCCGTCGGTCTCCTTCAAGGCCACGACGACCGCGTTGACGACGGTGCCCGGGATCTGGTCGAGGAACTTGCGGCGCGCCTTCGGCGAGCCCGCAGCCCACGCGCTGAGGTGGACGCCGCGCAGGGGCGCGAACCCGGTCGGCATGACGATCGGCTCGAGCGGGGCTTCCTCGGGCTTGGGCTTGGCGGCCTTGGCCGGCCGCTCGGCCGGCGGCGGCGGAGGCTCGGGGATCGCCGCCGGCGCCGGCAAGAGCGCCGCGGTCGTCGTCCCCACGGGGGTCTCGGTCGAGGCCGGCGCGAGGAACGCCGGGGCGAAGACGTCCGGCTCGAGGACGGTCCCCGTCGACGGCTCGACCGAGGCCGGCGCGGTGTCCACCGCGACCGCGGGGGCGGTCGAGCCCACGACCGTCCCCGTGCTGTCGGTCTGCGCCAGCACCATAGATGCCGTAAATATTAAGATCGGTCCGATCACCGGGCGACAGCGTATCAAATCTCTGCCGACCGCTCTATCAAGCCGCCTTCAAGAACCCAAAGTCGGACGGGAATTATCGTTGAGCCGGCGAAATAATTTGCCTTCCGACAAACTTCCTCGTTAACCGGCACCCAACCGGCTACCCTCCTCACGATGGGTTCGACAGACGGGTTGACCGAAAGCGGGTCTCGCCCTATACTTTGGGGCCCGGCACGGAGGTTGTCCATGCGCCCCCATGCGTTACTGCTTGCTGCCTCGCTCGTCCTGCCTTCCACCCCCGCGCTCGCTCAAAATGAATGGTGGTGGAGCGGCGGGAAATGCTCCGAGATCAACTACGATCCGGGCGAAACCTACGCCCAAAATCTCAAAGGCCGTTTGGGGGAGTGCGCGGCGCAGATCTTCGACAGGTGGGGAAGCGACACCGCCGAGGGCCGGCGGGTGCTGATGACCCAAACGGGCCGGGCGAAATACGAGGAGGCGAAGGGCAAGGCCACGGAGTGGCTCGCGTGGGATCTCGGCCGCTTCTACGATTCGCAAGCCAAGAGGGTCGCGGTGATATCCGCCGCGGGCAGCCCGGTCGACCTCAACCGCGCGGGCGCCCAGCACCGGCAGCGCCTCGGGGAGAACGTCCGCAAGCAGGCCGTCAATTGGACAAAGCAGAAACTCGACTACGCCAAGCAAGCCGCAGGCTGCGAGCGCCGCGCCCAAGATCAAGCGGAGGAGAGCGCGCAGGAACAGACCCAGCGCGCCGCGGAGAACGCCGATCCGCCCGTCGACCAGGGTGGCGGAACGGGCGGGGACACGAGTGCTCCCCCTTCGAACTCGGAGCCGCCGCCGGTCTCGGACCCGCCGCCCACGGAAACCGAGCCGCCGGTCTCGGACTCGACGAACACGGGTGGCGCCGCCTCGACCGTCACGGACGCCTCGACGAACGCCGACACGAGTACGACCGCCTCGACGGAGCCCGAAGGTCCGCGCCCGCTCCCGGGGGTCCGCCCGGTCGACTTCGACGAGCTAAGGAGGCAGGCCCTGGAGCCCAACGCGACGATCCTGCCGGGAAAGAACGAATACGGCGGAGTCAATCAGGTCAGCGTCAAAGCGGAGCCGGACGGATTTACGCGCACGACGCGGATCTTGGCTCCCCCGGACGCGCAAAACAGGGACCGGGTGATGGAAACCAAGACCGAGAGGATCCTGCTCGGACCCGAAGGCTACTCGGTCGATTCGGAGCACCGGAAGGGCAGCGAGGTCTTGGATCGCTCCCGCCTGACGGCCATCCGGCAGCTCACGCAGAACGGCGACCAGGGCGATTCCTTGCTCACCGAGCGCCTGGACCCCAAGGACCCGTCGCGGACCCGATCCTCGACCCTTGTGCAGACCGTCACGGACAGGGATGGCAACCAGCGCCAGGAGGTGACGACGACCGAAGGCCGCCGCACCGGGCGCCGGCTTTTCCAGACGAACGCGCGTGAGAACATCGTCTCCGAATCCGAGTGGAAGGGCGGGAGGTGGCAGCCGGTCGGCCAGTGGGCGCCGAATAGCCGCGTCTCGGAGTTGATCGCGGCGAACCGGACCGACCCGGGAACCCTTACGGCCCCCGTGACGCCGCCTGCCGCGGCGCCGCGTCCGGCGCGCAGCGGCTCGACGACGACCGCGGCGAATCCCCAGTCCTCCCCGCTGCTGTCGCCTTCCGCCGCGACGCCGGCCTCGCAGAACAGCCGGCGCGGAAGCGGCGCCCGCGCGCCGATCCTGGCCGCGGCCGGCGGCATCGGCGGCGGCATCGCGCTCGCGACCCTCACGGGCCGAGACAACGACGATAAGAAGAAGCCGATGTCGGTCACGAGCTACAAGGACCCCGCCACCGGACTCAACGGCACGGTGACGGTGTATCGCGACAACAAGGGGCGGATCACCTCCCAGAAGCGCCACGTCGAGGGCTACGACTCCGCGGGCGACTTCATCACCAAGGACCAAACGCTGGACGCGCGAGGCAACGTGACGCAGTGCACCAAGATCACCAAGCATGCCGACGGCAGCATCGAAAACGCGTTCTTCGAAAAGGGCGATTGCACGGAGCGCGCGCAAGGGGTCGCGAGCCCGAACTAAAAGCACCGCGTTTTGCAGCATAAAGCCGCCTTGAATTGACGGAGTGCCGGGGCTACACTCGGGAGAACCGGTCATGTCGCCCTTCGACTTCATCAAGGACAAGCAGCAGCGCGCCTTGTTCGTCATCGCGCTGCTGACGGTCGGCGCGGGCCTCGGGATCGAGGTCGCGCGCTGGCTCGTGCTGACCTCCACCGTTCCCGAGCGCGACGTCACGACGCGGCCGTTCGCGTCGAAGCCCAAGCGCGCCCGGACCGTCGACCCCTTCTCGCTGGATCGCATCGTCGGGCTGCTCGCGCGCGCCCGCAACATCCCCCCCGCCGAGGCCCAGAAGTTCGCGGAGGCGTTCTTGGCCGAGCCGGAGCTCGAGGAGGCCTGGACCGAGCTCGGCGAGGTCGAAGACGTCCAGGCGTTCAAGAAG
Source organism: Elusimicrobiota bacterium (assembly GCA_016207565.1). Taxonomy (GTDB): domain Bacteria; phylum Elusimicrobiota; class Elusimicrobia; order UBA1565; family JACRDR01; genus JACRDR01. Next base: position 10,448 of record JACQPK010000177.1, on the reverse strand, counting down.
AAGCTCGAGAAGTCCAAGGGCTTCGGCGCGCTCGCCTCCTCCGCCCGGTTCGGCACGCTCGCCGCGGCGCTCACGGCGGACGGAGAGCTGGAGCGCGCCGGCGCCAACACCGGCTTCTTCGGCCTCGGCGGCTCCAAGGGCCAGCCGGTGCTGCTCGCCTCCTCGGGCCCGTCGCGCAAGGTGAAGGTGGAGACGCCCGGCGGCCCCGTCCTGACGCCGGCGGGGGGCACGACCGAGCGCAGGGTCGCGCCGCCCGGCATCGCCGGTTCAGGCTCGGGCGAAGGGCTCGGCGCGAATTCCGGCAAGGCCAACACCTACGCGGACAAGGGCGGCACCGGCTCAGGCGGCGGCGGCGGCCCCTCGAAGGAGACTCCCGAGGAAAAGCCCCCGCCGGTGGATCCTCCGGGCCCGCACCCGAGACCGGACCCCGAGCCCCGTCCGGACGAAGATCCGAAGGACCCCCGGGACTCGCCGCGTCCGGAGCCCCGGGACCGCGAGCCCCGGACGCCGCGGACCTCCGATCCCGGCGGCGGGTTTCAGCTTCCCGACGTTTCGAAGATGTTCGGCGACCAAGGCCAAGGCGAGCAGGCAAGCCCGGGCGACACGGGCCCGTCCTCGACGCGCCAAGGCAAGCCGGAGCCCGACTTACCCACGATCGTGACCCGTGAAAGCGGTTCGCGCTACATCGCCGATTACGCCGATTGGTTCGCGGAGACCCACGTGCCGCGCGAGCATCTGCAGGCCGTGCAAAGCATGGGGGAGACGAATCTCGACGGCATCCTCAGGATGGTCAAGGATGCGGCTCCGCTGGAACTGAAAGACCTCGACAAGCAGCGCGACAAGAGGGCCTTCCTGATCCAAAAGCGCAAGAAGCTGATCGACGACGGGAAACAGCACGGCTCGCTCGAAGACGAGTTGGCGGGCCACCGCCACACGGGACACTGATGCGGCTTGCGCTCGTCGTCTTAGTGCTCTCCTCCGGCGTCGCGCACGCGGGGAAGCTCTACCGCGACCGCGTGGAAGACCGCGACCGCAAGAAGCTCGAGAAGGTCGAGCAGCTGTCTCAGACGGGGGCGCAGTCCGGCACCTCGGAGGCGGGCGCGTACCGGGCCGGCAAGCCCTTTACGGGGATCACCGCGGGCGCCGCCGGCGGCCGCGCCGCGGTCCCCGTGGCCGAGAGCGAGTACGTCCCGACGGCGGCCGGAAGCTCGTTGACGAGCGGCGGCCCCGTGCGCGGGACGCCGTATCTCGCGAACTGCCCGAAGTCCGACACCACGCGCTGCAAGAACGCCACGCCTTACCAGCGCGAGATGAACTCGATCCTCAAAGACATCAAGAAGGCGCTGCTCGAGCTCAAGATGAAGATCCTCGCGAAGAGCATCCCGATGCTGGCCGGGCTCGGCGCCCTCGCGTCCTTGACCTACGTGCTCTTGGTCGGTCTCGCGCGGAAGGTAATCCGCTTCGCTCGCCGCACGGACCAGAAGGAGCAGGGTCGCCTGCTTGCCGCGACCGCCTACGAGCTGCAGCAGGTCGCCGAGGACGTCCGGAAGGACTTCGGCTCGCCGGTCTCGATGTCGGAGATCGACCGGCGCGTCAAGAAGGCCGGCGAGAAGGCCCGCAAGCGCATCGAGAAGAACCTCGAACCCAAGGAGTGATCGGCGCCGGGCCTATCGGCCGCTCAGGGCTCGAGCCTCAGGAGTTGAGGGATGCGAGAGAAATGCCGGTCGGCCGAGAGCAGCGGCAGATCGTGCTGGACGGCGAGCGCTCCGATCCACAGGTCGTTCGTCGGGATCGGGGTCCCTTGGCGCCGAAGTTGGGCAAACAAGGACGCGTAGTGATGGGTCGTCTGCTCATCGGCAAGGAGGAGCGTCACCCGAGGCGAGGAGAGGAACTCGGTCAGCTTCGCCTCATTCTTCCTCGCCTCGCCGCCGGCCGCAAATCCCGCCCGGAGCTCCGCGACCACGACAAAGGGCAGAAAAATCGACTCCGCCCTCCGGAGGCGTTCGCTGACGCCTGGGTGAGACCTCGCAGCGGCGCAGTAAGCGTTCGTGTCGAGCGCGAGCCTCACTTCCAGAGCTCGGGATCGATCGTCCGCTGTTCGGCCAGCGCGCGCTCGGTGTCGGGATCGTCGATCCAAGACCCGATCACGCCGTCCAGGTCGGTGTAGACCGGCGACTCGCCCAGACCCGCTCCCTTCGCGAGCGCTCCCAGCAGGGCTCGGTTGAAGCTCTTCCCGGCGCGCTTGGCGGCGGCCCGAAGCTCCCGGTCGACCGCCGGCGGCACGTCCCGGATCGTGTACTGGATTCGCCTGCGTTTCATGCCTACAGTATAGGCACTTAGTGCCTGCAAATCAAGGGGCCGGAGGCAGTCCCGTCAAGCGCGCAGGCGCGACGCGGATACCACGGCGGCGAACGCCGCGAACCCCAGCCACGCCGCCGGCTCCAGCCCCGCCGCCGGAGACCGCGCCGCGAGGCTCATCAACGCCGTCAGGGAGCCGGCGATCACGCCCGCGAACGCCAACGGCCGGCGGCTGCGCTCCTCGCCGCCGAGCACGAATCCCAGGACGACGACCGCGAACGCCGTGGTCCCCAGCAAGCGCAGCCAGACCGGCGAAACCGCGAGCGCCGGCGCCTCCGGGGCGGGTTCTCCGACGGCGATCCGCCGCGATCCCTCGCCCCGGGCCTCCTCGGACGCCCGCTCCTCCTCCTGAGCCTGCTCGGCGGCGGGGCTGGATACCTTGTCGACGAGCGCCAGGTTCGCGCCCTCGCGCACGCGCGGGACCTGGTCGCCGTCGTTGGAGACCGTGGCCTTCGCGCGCTTGTTGGCGGCCACGAACATGTCGAGCGACGCGGGGAACTTCGGGCTCGGCCGCGGCGGGCCCACGGGCCGCGACATCGACGGGCCGCTCGCGGCGGCGTCGGCGAGCGGAGTATCCGGAGCCGGACCCGATCGCGCGAGCCACAGCACGCCGAACCCGACCGCCAAACCCAGGACCAGACCGAAAGTCTGGCCGGAGTCCTCGCGCGCCATCAGCTCCCGCTGCTCGGCGTGCAGACGGGCGCGGTCATGCACTTCACGTAGTCGCGAAGCTCGTTGCTGGTCATGTCCGGCTTGTAGCCGCACGACTCGGGGTTACGGATCTTCGGCCGGCCGTCGACGGTGCACTGGGTGTCCGTGGCGCTGGTCATACGCCCGGCTTGATCGGTCTGGGCGTACTGCTCCTTGACTTCGTCGGCGAGGGCGCGCGCTTCCGCGAGCGCCTCCTCTCCCTCGGTCTTGTTGCTCTGGTACATATTGAAGAACATGAATCCGAAGCCGGCAATCGCGGTGGCGGCGGTCATGCGTCCGAAGAAACCAGTCTTGCCACCCGCTTCAACCGCCTTGTCGACTCCCGCCAGGGACTCTTTGGCAGCGGTGAGCGCTGTCTCCAAGTCTTTGTTGAGCGCCCCCAGGTTCAGGCCCGCCTCCGTCGTATTCGCCTTTACGTCCGCATCGAACGCTGCCTGGGCAGCGTCCACCCTGGCCTGCCTCACCTTGGTCAACTGATCCTTAGACGCATTGCCCTTGCCCTTTGCCAACGCGGGTGCGAAGAGAATCAGGGCCGCCGCCGCCCACAGGGCCGCAGCGATCCAGAGAAATTTCTTGGCTCCGTCGATTTTGGCCTGGCCTTCCCCGGCAAGGCGCGCCGCCTCGTCGAGTTGATTTTGATAAGGCGAGACGTTGCTGAGCTTCACGCATTTCCCCGTGGTGTCGGCCATCATGCCGTCGCCGCAGGGGTCGGGGATGCACTGCCCGTTCGCGCCGATCGTCTTGCCCTCGCCGCACGGGTTGATTTTGCATTGGCCGTCGGGCCCGCGGATCTGGCCCGTGGGGCACCCGCCGGTGCCCGGCGGCGTCGGCGTCGGGCTCGGCGTGGGGTCGCCGCCGTTGAGGTCGGAGGGGCCGGGCGTGTTGTTGAGGTTCTGTCCCGGAGGCACCCACGGGCCGATGCCTCCGCCCGGCGCGTCCTGGACGCTGCCGCCGGGGACCTTCGCCCCGTCGAAAGGCAAAGCCGCCATCGAGGCCGCGCCCTGGCCGTCGGCGGCCTTGCCGGCGAGGCCGCTGGCCAATTGCGCGTTCTTGAGCTGTCCCCTGGCATCGCGCGCGTTGAGGACCCCCTGGTTGCGGCCCTGGCGGATCGGGACCTTCGCGCGGCCCTTCAGCTTGTCGAGGCGGCCCGTCGTCGCCGCGCGAGGGTCGGGGCGGCCGCCTGCCGCCGCGGAGCCGGGCTTGCCGCCGACGGCGAGGTTCGCGCCGGAGCCGCCGGCCCCCCCTCCGCCGCCGGACCCGGCGCCGAAGAGGTTGGCGAGCTTCTCCAGCCGCGCCGTCAAGAATGGAGACGCGCTTCCCTTACCGCGCCCGGCCTTCGCCGCCGCCTCCTCGGTGTTCTCGCCGGGTGGGGTCTCTCCCGGCGGCGGGGTGTCGCCCTCCGGCTTGACCTCGGCGCTGGCCTCCGGCTGCGGCGGCTCGGGGCTCGGCGCGCCGAAGAGCTGCGCCTTGATCCGCTCGTAGATCCCCGGGATCGAGCCGTGAAGCCCCTCCCCGCGCACCTCCTGCGGCGCCACGCCGCCGGAGTTCGACGCGAACACCCCGGTGCCGCCGGGGCGACCGGTCGCGTCGCCGCCGGGAGACATGAAGACGCCGGCGATGACCGCGACCGCCAAACCGGCCAAAAGCCCCTGCACGACGACGTTGCGCAGGGCGAACTTGGTCCCCTCGACAAGCCCCAGCGAGAACGCCTTCTGCAGGAATCGGACGGGGCTGAGGAGGCGGCCCATGAGTCCGCCGGCCTCGGCCGTCGCGCCGGCCTCGCCGAGGCCGCCGATCGCCGAGCGGCCGGCCGCGCTCCCGGAGGAGCCGAACGAGCCCGCGCCGGAGCCGCGGCCGCCGGAGATGACGGCGCCGGCCCGCTTCTTTTCTTCCTCTTCCTCGCGCTTCTCGGGCCCGCCCTCACGGACGGAGATGGGCGGGATATAGCCGGGTTCGTCAGCCATAGGCCTCTCCTAAGTATTGACGGCACCGTCGGGTAAGTCAACCTCTAATTCGGCGACGCGACGCCTTGCAGCCGCGGCCGCCGCAGGAGCCTGGGGCCGGGACCGAGCTCGAACTCGGTCCCCGGCGCGCACTGCACGGTCTCGCTCACCTGCAGGGTCTCCAGCTTGTAGACCGAGACCGGCCCCGAGATCGTCCGGCAGCGAAAGCGGACGCCGACCGGCTGGTTCAGCGTGATCGTCGCGAAGTCGTCCCCGCGGATGCCGCTGTAAGCCCGGTTCACGCCGCGGCCGGTGTTCTCCTGGAGGTCGAAGGCGTCGAGGTTCTCGAACGGCGAGTCGCGCCAGTGCCCGTTCTTGCGGGTATACTGCGGCAGCTGGAAGGGGAGGAGCCCCACGGCCGCCGGGATGTCCTTGAAGCACGGCGCGTCCGAGACCTGCGGGCTCGTGAACCCGGGCCGCAGACGGTAGCCGACCCCCGGCGAAGAGTGGAACACGGTCGCGAAGCCCTTTCCGATGAAGGTCATCATGTGCAGCGCCTTCTGCCGGACGCAGTCCGTCTCGGAGTAGATGGAGGACCCCGGGCCGACCGGCTCGTCGTTCATCCACGGCTTGCCGAGCTCCGAATAATCCCACGGCTGGCGGACGGGGCGCCACAGCGTTCCGGTCGTCCCGCGGTCCAGGTGCGGGCTCAACGGGAAGCCGTAGCGGGCGAACTCCTCGCCCTTATCGAACGGGGCGCCCATCATCACGATGGCGCCGGGCATCGCGGCGGCGATCCGGCGAGCATGGCCCGCCGATTCGGCCGGGTCGTCGAACTGCCCGGCGACCCCCGGCTCGTTTTGAACCTGCATCGCGAAAACGGCCTCCTGCTGAGGCGCCAGCAAACGCGTGACCCGGTCCACGAACGCCGCTCGCGTCGACGGGCTCGCCGACGCCGGCGAGCCGCCGCCGAAGATGCAGAGCTGCGTTCGGATTCCTTTCGAGTACGCGTGGCGGACGTAGGCGACGAGGTTCTGGTCGTAGTCCGGCCAATTGGGGCTGATCTCCTTCCCGTCGTCCCAGCCGACCTCGCCCAGGATGCGCGCGAAGTGGTAGCCGGCCGCGGCCGCCTCGTCCAAGTCTTTGTCGAGCTGGGCGCGCGTCTGGGGGTTGCGGTAGAGGCGCAGCGCCGACATCAGCGTGAAGCCGACGGCGTTGAACGGCCCGTCGTCGTCGACCGCCTGCCAGCCGTCGAGCCGCACCTTGCCGCGGCGCGCCCGCGGCGAGACCGCGACCTGCACCTTCGGCGTGAGCTGGCCGAACCACTCCTTGCGCTCCTGGACCATGCGCCACTGGAAATCGTAGCTGCCGGGCCGGACGGGGGCGTTGACCGGAAAGGTGAAGGTCACGGTCCTTCCCGGCGCGACCGATTCGACCGGCAAGGGCACCCGCCCGACGCGGAACGCGGGCGAGTCGGCCGGGCTCTGGGCTCCGAGCTTGTAGCCTCCCGCTCGCGTCCAGGTCTTCGTGCCGCTGTTGCGCAGCGTGATCGAGACCTGGACCGTTTGGCCGGCGGTCAGCCTGGCCGAAGGCGCCGACTGGCTCACGACCACCGCGCCGTTGCGGGAATGGGAGGCCGCGGCGGGCAGAGCCGCGAGGAGACAAACGACGATCGTTAGCGGGAATGGCCGGGTCATGGAGTTCACCTTTTCCTGCGGGTCGTCCTATACGTCGGGAGCCCGTCCCAGTACACCGTGCCGACGAGGCCGCGGACGCGGGACAAGAGCGTGCGGGTCTCCCGATACAGGGGCTTCTTCTCTTCGAGGTGCGCGTCGACGCGCTGCCAGCCGGAATTGTACGCCGCGATCGCGAGCGGATAGGTGCCGTAGCGGTCGAGGTTCTCGCGCAACACCCTCGCCGCTCCGCGGATGCTCTCCCGGGGGTCGTCCGGATTCGTGATGCCGAGGCTACGCGCGGTGGCCGGCATGAGCTGGCAATAGCCCATCGCGCCCTTGCTCGACCGGGCGTCCGCCCGGAAGCTCGACTCCGCGTGGCAAAGAGAGCGGAGCACGCGCGGGTCGATGCTCTGGTTTCGAGCCTCGGACTCGAAGACCGCGTCGTATTCCCGGGCGCCCGCGGCCGCCGGCAGTTGGACGGGCTTCGGCTCGGGAGCGGTGGTCGTCGCGTCCTCCGGGAGCTTCCCGACGACCGTCACGTCGGAGCGCGTGCGGAGGACCTGGTTCGGGTCGTCGGACGCGTACTCCCCGTCCGCGATCTGCCGCAGGCCGCGCTTCGCCTCGGCCTTCTCTTCCTCTTTACGGGCTACGACGGGGCGGAGCCGCTCGTCGTGGCCCTCGAGCTCGCGCTGGATCTCCCCCAGGATCTCGGCCTTCCACCGGCGGAGGGCCGCCGCGCGCCCGGCTCCCGTCTCGAGCGCGTCGAACTCCGCTCGATACCCGGCGAATTCCGTCTGGGCGAAGTCCATCGCCCAACCGTGCAGGTCCTGCTGCTCCACCCGGACCGTCGCGAGCCAGATCCGGTTTTGAACGAAGCACTTCGTCCGGCTCGAAGCCAGCGCGGTGGTGTGCCACCGCCACGCGGCGAAGTCCGCCGCCCTGGGCTGCGTCCGGCCGCGGTCCGGGTTGCGGCAGTCGAGCGTCTGGGCCTGGGCCGCGGCGGCCGTCAACATCACCGCCGCGGCGAGAAGGATTCGGGTCATCGTCATGCCCCCCTGTCGTTCTCCTTAAGCGGCCGTCCCCGGGCCGTTCGGGTCGCCCGTGGTGTCCGGCACCGGCGGCGGCTCACCGAGGTCCCCTCCGTCGTCGTCGTCGTCGTGGTCGTCGTCGTGGTCGCCGTCCTGCTTCTCGGCCTTCTTCTTCTCGGCGTTGTCCTTGAGGGTCTTGCGCGCCTTGAAGAGGCTGAACGCCGCGATCGCGCCGTTGACGCCGAGCGCCGCGATCGTGCCGGCCTTGCCGCCGTACTTCATCGCCGCCACCGTGCCGCCGATCATCGCGCCGTAGGTCGCCAGGGAAGAGAGGAGGCTTCCCTTTCCGGCCTCGCGGTCCGCGAACATGTTGATCGCGCCGAGCCCGATCGAGGCGAACAGCGCGGACTTGGCGAACCCGTTGAGCGAGCGGTTCTCCTGCTTCTTGACCGCCGGAGCAGGCGCGGGGGCCGGTGCGGGAGCGGGCGCCGGCTGAACGTCCCCGGGCGCGGGCCGCCCTCCGGAAATCCCCGGACCGGGCACCACATGCTCGGTGTCGTGAACGGCCTTAGGCTCCGGCTGCGATACCTGAGCCGGCGCCGGAGTACGAACGATCGGCTGCGCGGGCGCCGGAGCGGCTCCGCCATCGACGAGGAGACCGATCTGGTCGAGCACTTGCTGCGCGTCCCGCGAGCAGTTGTACGGTTCGCTCACGTACTTCAGTATCTCTCCGAGGGTCGCCTCGCTCGCGAGGGAATCTTTCCGCGCGTTGGCGGCGCGCGCGGCGCAGGCCCGGATCACCCGCTCGTTGTCGGCCCCAGGCTCGGTCTGGCACACGACAAAGTCGGCCACGGCACCCCGGACCTCCGCGACCCTCTTCGTCGCGTCCGGCAGAGTGCATTCGGCCGCCGCCCGGGTCCAGCCCAGAGCGACGACCGCTACGGCGAGCACGAACGACTTGAGGGAGGCTTGAGTCATCATGCCTGCAGTGTAGCGGCAACGGTGCCGGATGACCCCGAAAGCTTCCATCAGGAGAAATAGCACATATTTTTATTGCCTTAATTTTGATGCCGTGAAACGCCTTGAAGCTGCCTTGAAAACGCCTCGTCAAGAGGCCGGAAGGAAGGTCAGTTGGCCGAGCAGGCGCCGCGGGCCGCGTTGTTCCAGGTCTCGGCGGCCCCGGCCGTCTGGGCGGCCGCCCGGTCCACGCGGTGCACGCCCCGAAACAAGCTCGTGCGGGAGCGATCGTCCTGGAGGTCGATGAGGGGGACGGCCGACTCGAGCTCGCGCGCGGCCGCCGTGAAATCGGAGCCGGAGCGAGGCAGGCCGGGTACCTCGTCGCCCAGGCTTTCCGCCGCGCGGCCGGCGTCGCGGAGCTTGCCGGCGGCCTCCCGGATCATGCCCAGCCCTTTCGGCTCGCAGGGAAGGCGGTCGGGGCAGAAGGGCCGCTCGACGGAAGCGAGGATGGGCCGCAGGCCCGCGAGCAGCGAGTTATTGAAGGTGTCCCAGCGCCGCTGCTCGGCGGCGTCCGGCGTGCGGCACTGGCGCTCGCTCTGGCCGCCGGCGGTGAGCAGCGCCTGCCGGATGCGCTCGAAGGCGTCGCGGTCGGCTCCGCCGGCCTGCTCGAGGGCGGTGTTGCACCGCACGCCGGCGTCTAAGTCCCGGACGGGCAACGCGCGGCAGGGCTCGCGGGCGGCTTCGAACGCGCGGCCGGAGTCGCCCATCGACGCGGCGGCGCGGCGAAGCTGCTCGACGACGAAATCGCGGCACACGGAGAGCCCGTCGCATGCCCGCGGATCGGCGCAACGGAAGTCGTAGGAGGAGACCTCGGCCCGCAGGGCGTCGGCGCGCGTCACGAACTGTCCGGCGTCCTCCATGCCCTTCGCGATCATCCCCCCGAGGAGGTCCGCGCCCGAACCCGACGGCGCGCCGGGCGGCGCCGCGCCGTGATGGGCCATCGTCACGGCGAGGAGCGGCTCATAGGCCGCCCGGATATCCGCGAGCATGCACCGCGCGGCGAAGCACAAGAGCGATGTCTTCGCTTCGCCCGGCTGGGCGCAGCGATGCGAGGGCTTGGGCGCGCCGCCTCGGAGCGTGATCGCGCCTCCGCCGCCCCCGCCGCCCTTGCCGTCTTTGCCGCCGGAGCCGACGACGACCTCCCGCCCGACGGCGGGCACCCCCGCCGGCGACGTCAGGCCGACAGGCTTGGCCCCCGAGGCGGAAGGCGGGGAATCCGGCGTGCCGGCGTCCTGGGTCCGCGGCGGCGCCCCGGCGGGTCCCGACGAGCGTCGGGTGAGCTGCGGGATCGACGAGGCCGCGCCGCTGCGCCGGCCAAGGAGACGCTTGGCGGCGTCGGCGACGCGAGCCAAGAGCCCCGGCCTCGCCGGAACGTTGGCGGCGACGTCGGTTCGAGGGGCGTCGCCGGGCTTGGCGAACTGCGCTTGGCTCGAGCCGCCCGACGCCGAGAACGGCGACGCCCCTCCGGCCTCGAGCCGGGCGCCCGTCTGCGGGGCCTGCGGCAGAGACGGCGCGTCCTCCGGCGGAGAAGGCACGTTCCAGGCCGGCGCGGGCGCCGCGACGTCGTACTTGGAGGCGTCGATCCGCGCGCGCCCCGCCGGCCCGGCGGACGCGTTGGCCGGCTCTTCCCCCGCCGACACGAGCGCCATCGGGTCGGAGCGCTCCATGCGGACGCCGCCCCACCGCGGCACGGCGGCCGCGAGCGCGCGGTGGAC
>JACQPK010000168.1 GCA_016207565.1 Elusimicrobiota bacterium | reverse complement strand
GCAAGCTCACCTCCAACTGGGTCTCCAAGGAGAACTCCTGGAACCAGCAGAAGACCGAGATGATCGAGCGGGAGGTCGCCGGGCTGCGCAACGAGTTCGCCCAGAAACAGGGCGAGCTCATCGCGAAGAGCCAAGAGCAGGAAAAGCAGTGGACGGCCCGCAAGACGGAGCTCGAGGCGCAGGCCGAGCGCAAGCAGCGCGACCTAGAGACGAGCGTCACGCAGGAGCGCGACTCCATCCGAGCCTACCTGGAGCGCCGTTCGAAGGAGCTCGAGGACTCCTACCGCGAGAAGTTCGCGACGCTCGAGCAGGAGAAGTCCCGCGTCAGCGCCTGGCTCCTCCAGAAGGAGGAGGAGCTCGTCGAGCAGTACCAGAAGCGCGAGACCGACATGCGCAACCAGTGGAACCTCAAGAAGATGGAGGTCACGCAGCAGTTCGACGAGAAGCTCAAGCGCCTCGCGGAAGAGCGCCAGTCCCTCCAGAAGGACTTCGAGCAGAAGGTCCGCGAGCTCGAGCTCCGCAACCGCAAGGACCTCCCCCGCTCGAACGACTAGCGCCGCCGAAGCCGCGGCTTCGGCGCAGGACGCTCGGTCTCGACCTTGAGCACGACCCTTCCCGCGTCGCGAGGCAGCACGACCAGCCGGCACTCGTAGCGGATGTCCTGCGGCCGGGGGTCATTCGGGCCATAGGCGTCGCGAGCCTTCACGACGACGTCGATGGCCCCCTCGCCGGGAGAGGCGAGGACGTCCACCAGCGAGAGCCCACCGCCGCCGATGAAGGGGATCAGCGCGACGCGCGAACGGGCGAAGTCGACGCGCAGGGGAGACTCGAAGCCCGAGACGTCCAGGTATTCCTGCCAGCGGGCCGCGGTGTCGATGACCTCGGCCTTCGCGCCGCCCGGAAACCACTTGCTCGGATCGGCCGGGCAGCTCCACCGCTGCACGCCCTCGGCGACGGAGGCCGCGATCGGGAAGACCCTGCCGCCGGGAGCCGGGACCGGAGGCTCCGGCTGCTGCTGGGCCTTCTGCAGCAGCGCGACGGCTCCGCCCAGGACCGCCGCCGCGAGCACGGCCCATGCGGCGACTTTGAGCATATTCCAGCGGACTCTACTAATTCGGATCGTCCGGGGCTATACTCGCGGAGATGCGCTGGATCCTGGGCTCGGGGACGCTCGATTTCCTGTGGATCCTCGGGCCGGGGCTGCTCGCGGCCCCCCTCCTCTTCGGGCTGCCGGGGGCGTCCGTCCTGCTGACCGTCCTCGGGTTCTTGATCTACGTCGTCGTCGACACCGGGCACGTCTACACCACGTTCTGGCGCACGTATTTCCGAGGCGAGGAGCGTAGATCGAGCCCGATGTACTGGGCGGTCCCGGTCGGGATCGTCCTCATCATGGCTCCCTGGTTCGCGCTCGGACTCCCCCACGCCTGGGCGTTCGTCGTCTACGCGACGATGTACCACCATTTCCGGCAGTACTACGGCATGCTCCGGTGGTACGAGCGCCTCAACGGCCGCCCCTGCCGGACCTCGCAGCTCTTCCTCTACGCGCTGACGGTCTTCCCGTTCCTCCTGATGCACCTGCGGCCCGACGAGCGGCTCCGCGAGCTCTCGCTGTACGTCCAGGGCGACGTCTTCCTGAGGCCGAGCCCCGCGCTCTGGACGGCCGGGCTCTGGTTGCTCGCCGCGCTGTGGGGCGGCTGGCTCGCCTTCGAGGCGGCGCTCTGGATGAAAGGAACGCGGGAGCCCAACCGGCTGCTCGCGGTGCTGTGCCCTTCGGCGCTCGCCTGCCTCTGCTTCCTCCGGGGAAGCACCGCGGCCACGTTGATCCTCCCCATGCTCGTCAACCACGGCGTGCCCTACTTCGCGGTGATGACCCTGTCGCTCCGCAGGCTCGATCCTCGACGCTATCGCAGCGCCGGCTTCACCGCGCTCTTGATCGTGGCGAGCGCGGCCGCCTTCGGCTTCGGCGAGTGGCTCTACGAGACAAACGCCATCGAGGTCAGCAACCGCTACCAAGCGGAACGCATCGGCGCCGGACAGTCCCTCCTGCTGGGGCTCTACCTCGTGCCGCTGTTCTGCCACTACGTGTTCGACGCCTTCCTTTGGACGGGGCGCCACCGGGAGGCGAAGACGGTCTACGGCCGCGCGGCGGCGGGCGTCGGCGCGTCGGTGGTCTCCGGCGGCGGCGGAGCGACGAGGGTCGCGGGCCGAGCGTAGTAGTCGACCACGAAGACTTGGGCGTAGAAGCCCGGGCCGCCGTCGGCCTCCACCGACAGCGTGAAGTCGTGGTGCGCCGCGACCTCGCGGTTGGACGGCTCGAGATACGCGGTCACGTCGGCCTGGACCACCGCCTCGCGGACCGGCAGCTCCGGCAGCGGGCGGCCGTTGATCTTGGCCCGGAACTTCGTGACGCCGCTCGGGTAGACGACGAGCTTGGAGTTGCCCGTGCGGCTGTAGAATCGGAGCGTCCACGACTTCCGCCGCTCGTCGAGCACGCCGACCCGGTTCCAGAGGGGCTCGCGCGAGGCGAAGCGGTCGTCCGCCGGGTCCGTGTACGCGACGCGTCTCACCTCAGGCGCGTACGCGTCGATGCCGGGCACGTCGACCGCGTCGAGCGAGAACAGCGACCAGCCGCGCAGGCCCATGTCGCGGCCGAGGCGGATCTGCTCGGCGAGCGCGGCCGGCGTGTGGTAGGGCAAGAACAGCCCCAGCACGACGCGGCGCGGGTCGCTGAGCTCCGAGGCGGCCAGCGCGCTCTGCCAGATCCACGAAGGGTCCTTGAAGTAGCTCATCGGCACGGCGAAGTCGAGGATGCCGTCGTGCAGCCACCGCCGGTAGGAGGTGAACGCGCGGCCCGCGGCGAGGTTCCAGGCGCCGAGCGCGGCCGCGGAGACATCGACGCGCGGCCTGAGGCCCTTCACCGCCCAATACGCGCCTTTGACGACCTCCGTGATCTGATCCGCGCGCCATTCGTCCCACGCGCGGTCGTGCTCCCGCGGTTCGAGTCCGCCGGTCGCCTCCTTGAAGCGGGCGACTGAGACCTCGTCGTAGCCGACGCCCGGCGTGCGCGGACCCATGCGGGCCGGGAAGCGCACGAAGTCGAGGTGGACGCCGTCGACATCGTAGCGCTCGGCCACCTCCCGCGCGACGTCGATCAGGTGCCGCTGGAGGTCCGGGTGCCCCCAGTTGACCCAGTAATGCTCCTCGACATAGCCGGGCTTCGGGTCCGTCGCGGGATCCGGCCAGGCGAGCTTGCCCGTCGCGTCCTTTAATATCCACTCGGGATGCGCGTTGAAGACGTGGTCCGCCGCCACCGGCGGCGTGGTGCTGCGCCAGATGATGCCCGTGTTGAGCCACGCATGGATCTTGAACCCCTTCGCGCGGCCCTTCTCGAGCGCGTAGGCCAGCGGGTCGAAGTCCTCGGGCTGCCCCGCGAGCGCCTCGGCGCGCGGCGCGAGCGCCGACCGGTAGTACGCGTCGCCCGACGCGCGCACCTGCACGAAGAGCGTGTTCAGCCCGGCCGACTCCGACCAGCTCATCGCCTGGTCGATCGCGGCGGTCGAGGTCATCTGTCGCCAGGCCACGACCCAACCCGCGCGCATCTCGTGCTTCTCGATCCAGGTCGACGGCGGCGCGGGCGGCACGGGCACGGCCGCCAGCCCGGAGTCGGTCGGGGCGGGCAAGGGCGGCAACTCCGGCGGGCGCGCCATGCGGGGGCCGCAGGCGGCGAGCGCCGCGGCGACGGCCAAGACGCGGGCCCGTGTCACGCGGCCAGGATATCAGTCTGGCCCAAGAGGGTCAATCCGGACAGTCTCATCTGGTGCGACGCACCAGATGAGACTGTTTAGGCCGGACGGGCGAGGGTCATGCGGCGGGAAGGACGAAACGGAAACAGGCGCCGTCGCCGCTGGACTCCGCCCAGATCCGGCCGCCCTGGGCGTCGACGATGCGCCGCGCGATGTAGAGACCGAGGCCGGTGCCGAGCGGGTCGGCCTCGCGGCCGGCGCGCCCGCGGTAGAAGCGCTCGAAGAGATGGGGCAGGTCCTGCTTCGAGACGCCGGGCCCCGTGTCCGTGACCGAGAACTCGACCATCCCCCCCGCCTTCACGGCCGACATGCCGACCCGACCGCCGCGAGGCGTCACCTTGAGCGCGTTCTCGAGCAGGCTCTGCAGCACCTGCAGCACGTCGCCGCGGCGGACCCGCGCGCGCAGCGTCGCGGCGCAGCCCCACTCCAAGGCGATCGCCTTGCGGCGCCGGATCTGCTCGAAATCCCGGGCCGCGCGGGACATGAGGCTCCGCACGCCGACCGGGCCGGGCTCGCCCGCCGAGGAGCCGACCCGCCCCAGCACGAGCAGCTCGTCGACCAGGTGCGCGAGCCGGCCGGCGTGCCGCTGGATCGTCTGCAGGAACTCGATGCGCTCCTTCGCGTTCGGGTGGCGCAGGAGCGACTCGGCGAAGCCGTGGATCGCGGTCAACGGCGTCTTGAACTGATGCGCGAGGATCGGCAGCACCTCCCGCTCCTTGGCGGCCTGGAAGGCGAAGGCGCGGTCGAGCGCCGCGAGCCGCTCGAGCATCTCGTCGGCGGAGGGGGTCCGCGCGCCGCGCCGGAACTCGTCGGGACCGATGTAGTACGGGTTCTCGCGCCGCAGGCCGCTCGCTTCGACCCAGGGGTGCGCGCACAGGGTGCCCTGCAGGGTCTGCGCGGGGAGCCTGTCGCGCGGATACAGGCACAGGCCGTTGGCCGGCAGCGGGGCGAGCCGGTTCACCTCGGACTCGTACGGGATGAGCAGATCGTCGACGCGCCACGTGTAGGCCCAGGCCATGTCCGCCGCCGCCCTCAGGCCGGGCCGGCCCTCCGAGCCCGCGGACTCGATCGCCGAGCGCCAGAGCGCGAGGGTCGCGTCGGCGTTGAAGCGCCCCTGCCGGAGGTAGACCTGCCGGGCGTCGAGCACGCGGAGGTCCTTTCGTTTCTCCCGCTGGCGGACGGGGATTCCCGCGGCCGAAAGCGCGCGCCGGGCGCGCTCCGCGCCGCCGGGCACGGCGACGTAGACGCAGCGCTCCCCGCGGGAGAGCCCTTCCTTTAGATGCCGGGCCGCCGCGCCAAGCGCCTCCTCTTGGTCGACGTAGAAGAGACAGGTGTGCTGCACGCTCCCAGCGTATTCCGGGAATCCCCTAGATGCAAGGTCGGCGAAGTCAGGCGGGGTCAGCGCGAGGCAGGCTGAGGAAGAACTCCGCGCCGCGGCCCGGCGCGGAGCGGACGTAGGCCTCGCCCCCGTGGGCCTCGGCGATGTTCTTCACGAACGCGAGCCCGAGACCCATGCCGTCGATCTGCCCGGTGAACGAGTCCTCCATCTGATAGAACTTGCGGAAGAGCCGCGGGTGCTCCTCCTCCGGGATGCCGGGCCCGTTGTCTTTGACCGACAGGCATACGGAGCCGTTCGTCTCCGACACGCCGATCTCGACCTGCTTGTCGGGCTTCGGGTTGAACTTGATCGCGTTCTCGATCAGATTGCGGACCGCCTCCTCGACGCGGCTGCGGTCGACGAGGACCTTAGGGGCGTTCTCGACGGCGTCGGGATCGAAGCGGACGCGCGCGCCGTTCTTCGCGATGTACTCCTCGAGCTGCTTGCAGGCTCCCTCGAGGATCGGCAGGAGGTCGACCGGCTTCTTGTCCAGCACGAGCATGTCCGGGCTGTACACGGAAGCGAAGAAGAGCAGCTTTTCGACCATGCCGGTCAGGCGCTGGTGCTGGGTGATCATCGACTCGAAGGCCTTCTTGTGGAAGCCCTGGAGCGCCGGCGGGTCCTTCGCCAGGATCTCGAGATAGCCCACGCACGCCATGAGCGGGGTCTTCATCTTGTGGGAGATCAGCGAGAGGACGGACCGCGAGAGCACCTCCTCGCGCTTCTCGAACGTCGCGTCCCGGAAGACCCAGAGGAGGCCCGCGGAGCCGCGCGTCGTCTCGAGCCGGTCTCGCGTGCCGGCCAGGATGAGGAGCTTCGGCTCCTTCCGCCTCAGCTCGAAGCTCATCACGCGGTCGGTGGTCTCGAGCAGCGTTTCGACCGGGGGGTCGCTCTCGAAGCCCTTGAAGGCCGCGGCGACGCCGGGAGGCGGGCTGCCCATCGGCGTCAGGCTCGTGTCGCCGAAACCGAGCAGACGCCGCGCCGTCGGGTTGATCAGGAGGAAGCGCCCGCCCGGGTCGGAAAGGATCAGGCCGTCGCGGGTCTCCGAGAAGATCGTGTCGAGCTTCTCCTTCTCCTCGCGGAGCGCGGCGAAGGCCAGCTGGTTGGCCACGGCCATCTCGTTGAACGAGCGCGCCAGCACGCCGATCTCGTCGCGGCTCTTCCACTCGACACGCGTGTCGAGCTTGCCGCGGCCGATGTCGCGCGCCGCGTTGGCCAGCATCGGCAGCGGGCGCGTGAGCCAGCCGACCAAGAAGACCGTGCCGAGGCTCGCGACGAACACGCTGGCGGCGGCGACCGCGATGATCCGCCGCTTGTCGGGCGCGAGGGCCTTCTCCAGCGACCCTCTCGTGATGCCGAGGCGGACCGCGCCGACGGGCTTCGTCTGCTGGAGCACGGGCACGGAGAAGTCGAGGTACTCGACCCCGTCTTGGCCGCGGTAGGTCTGCAGCAGGGCCTCGGTCGCGTCGAGCGCCGCCCTGCCCTGGGGGCTGTCGTCCGTCTCGCCGACTCTCGTCGAGTCCGAGTGCGACAGGACTTTGCCTCCGTTGTCGACGACCTGGGCGTACACCATGCCCGGCTCCTGCATCAGCTCGCCGAGCGTGAAGTGGAGCGCGAAGGCGTCGACCTTGGGGAAGACCGCCTCCCGGCACGAGCGGGCGAACGCCTCCGCGCGCACGCGCTTCTCGTTTAAGAACGCGTCGCGCGTGGCGCCGAGCAGCCGGTTCGCCATCATGCCGATGACGGCGAGCACCAAGGTCGACGACAAGACGGCGAGCTTGAGGCCGAGCTTGCTGAGCCTCATCAGTAGAGCACCGCCAGCTTCGAGCGCTGAACGTCGACGCCCGAAGGCATGCGCTTCTCGAGCTGGATAACGTAGCCCCCGGGCGAGACGCGGCGGCCGGACGAGGAAGTTCCGTCCCAAGGCCAGACCTGGTTGCCCGTGGTCCCGAAGTGCCGCTCCTCCTGGTAGACCAGCTTCCCGGAGAGCGAGAAAATCTTCATCACGACCGTGCCCGGCTCGGGGAGCGAGAATCCGATCGTCGTCGGCCCGGTCGCGGGGTCGAAGGGGTTCGGCCAGTTCCGCGGCTTGGCGATCGCGGGCTCCTGCGCCGGCACGAAGACGGTGAGCGCCGGCCCCGCGTCGGAGAAGTCGCCGTCGAGCTCGGCGTTGGAGCGGGCGCGCACGCGGCCGAAGTAGCTCCGGCCGCTGGCGAGGCCGGCGAGCGCGAAGGTCGTGACGTTGCCGACCGCCTGGTTGACGATGTCGGCCCCGCCGGGGAACGAGCCGACCTGGAGCAGATACTCCTTGATGCCGGAAGGCGCGGTCGCCGGAGCCCAGCTCAGCGTCCCGGCCCCGTCGTACGAGAACGGGCTGCTCGGGGTCGGCGCTCCCGGCCGCGTCGGCGGCGTCGTGCTGGTGGCGATCGAGAACGTGGACGAGAAGGCCGTCAGGGTGCCGGCGCGGTTGGCGGCCCGGACGCGGAAGAAATAGACGGTCTCGGGCGTGAGGTTGAGCGGCGTCGTCGAGAGCGCGACGAGCCGGCTGTCGGACGCGGTCCCGAAGTCCGACCGGGTCGACCGCCAGACCTCGTACTCGGTGTCCTCGGGGTTCGCCTCCGCGCCCGAGCCGTGGCCCCAGTGGAAGGTGAGCTGCCGCTCCTGCACGCTCGAGAACGCCGTGCCCGTCGAAGGCCCCGGCGGGCTCGCGAAGGTCACCGTGGACACCGCGTTCGAGGCCAGGGATTCGCCCCAGTCGGTGTACGCGGTGATCACTCGGGTGTAGGCCGTGTTCGGCTTCATCGAAAGCTCGGTCGCCGTGTTGGCCGCGGCGCCGACCTGCGCCTGGGGGGCCGGCAGCGGCGCGATCGAGCTCGACGCGAAAACGTGGAACCGGCGCGACCCCGCCGGGGCGTCGCCCCACGTCGAGATGGCGATGCTCCACGTATAGGTGACGGAGGTCAGGTGCACCGCCGCGATGGAAGGCGCCAGCGGCGAGGAGGCGATGACGCCGAAGCTCGCGGTGCCGGTGGAGCCGTTGTTCGCGGCGCCCGTGGATTCGTAGGTGGTCAGCGCGAATTTGCCTCCGACGAAGCCGATGCCCGTCGTGACGGCGATATTGTAGCTGGCGGAGTTCGCGAAGACCTTGATCCGGCCCCCGCCTCCGCCGGAGCCGGGGTTGACGCTTCCGTTGAGGCTCGCGGCCGTCGAGCCGTTCCCTCCCTTCGCCGAGAGCCTGCCGGTCCCCGAGGCTTCGAGCCGGCCCGTAACGCGCAGGAGTATCCCGCCGCCGCTCCCGCCGCCGCCCCCCCCGGGGTGGGAGCCCGCGGAGGTCACGCTGTCGGCGGCGGCCGCCGCGTCGCCGCCGTCCGCGACGATGCTGCCCGCGCCGGAGATCGTCAACGAGCTCGCCTCGATGAAGACGCTGGCTCCGCCGGGGG
>JACQPK010000161.1 GCA_016207565.1 Elusimicrobiota bacterium | reverse complement strand
GTCCAGGCGCTCCAGGCCGGCGACCAGCTCGGCCCACTCCGCAGGGGTGTTCACGTGGAACGCGCCGTTGGCGCCGCCGGTGTTGAGCTCGAGCGTGTTGCTCGCGCCGCGCGGGTCGCCCTTGAGCCGCCACCCGGCGGGGGCGGCCTCGAGCGCGCGCAAGGCGACCGCGCGGCGCGCCCGCTCCCAGAGCCTGCCGGGTAGGGGCCCGGGGCCGGCGAGCTGGCGGCTCACCTGGAACTCGATCTCGAGCGAGAAGGTGTGGTCGTCCGAGAACGCGGGGGGGCCGCGCACGCGGATCGGCGTTCCCGAAAGCTGGCGCACGACGAGGCGCTGCCTGTCCTCGGGGAGGCGGCTGACTTGCACGAGGTCGCGCGCGAGCTCCGGCGAGAGCCCTTGGACCTCGGTGTCCGCCTTCGCGAGCTCGGCGGAGGGCTCCCAGAGGCCGGAGGCCTGTGGGAGAGAGCCGTCGAACAGCAGGTCGAGCTGGACGTCGATGCCGCGGGGTGCGCGGAGGCCGAGCTTTGCGAGGATCCCCTCTCCCCGCGAAGCGGGGAGAGGGACCGGCGCCAGGGCCGAGGGCGCGAGCAGGAGGGAGGGGGGGGCGACGGCCGGCGGCGCGTGCCGCGCCGCGCCCGCCACGGGCATCGCGAGGACCTTCACCTCCACGACCGCCGCGCGAGCGGGAAGGGCGAGCCAAAGCGCGAGGAGCGCTCCGTGATGCCGGGTCATCCCTATAGTGTGGGCCGCGCCGGCGAACAGACACAGGTCTTTGGTCCCGGGTGCCGGCTAGGACCGTTGTCCGGGGGCTGATGGACCCATACTCCTGGGGCATAAAATCAATATAATTGCCGCGTGCCGGACGGTCCTCTCCTTCGACTGGAGGGAATCACCAAGTCCTTCGGCTCGACGCCGATCCTGAAGGGCATCTCGCTCGAGGTCCAGGCAGGGGAGTTCCTTACCCTGCTGGGCCCCTCGGGCTGCGGAAAGACGACCACCCTTCGCGTGATCGCGGGCTTCGAGCACCCCGACAGCGGCCGGGTCTTCCTCGGCGGCGCCGACGTCACCGACCAGCCCGCCTACCGGCGCGACGTCCACACCGTCTTCCAGCAGTACGCCCTGTTCCCGCACCTCGACGTCTTCGAGAACGTGGCGTTCGGGCTGAGGCTGCGGGGCGTCGGCCCCGCCGAGATCGAGAAGCGGGTCCGCGAGGCCCTCGGGCTCGTGAAGCTCGCCGGCTTCGAGCGGCGCAAGATCAGCCAGGTCTCCGGCGGCCAGCAGCAGCGGGTCGCCGTGGCGCGAAGCCTCGTGGGGCGACCGAGCCTGCTGCTCCTCGACGAGCCGCTCGGGGCGCTCGACCTCAAGCTCCGCAAGGCGATGCAGCTCGAGCTCAAGGCGATCCAGCGACAGCTCGGCCTCGCCTTCATCTACGTCACGCACGACCAGGAGGAGGCGCTGACGATGTCGGACCGCATCGCCGTGTTCAACCACGGCGAGATCGAGCAGCTGGGCAAGCCCAAGGATATCTACGAGCGGCCTCGGTCCAGCTTCGTCGCGGATTTCATCGGCGCGGCGAACATCCTCGACGCGAAGCTCAGCCGCCTCACCGGCGACCAGGCGCTCCTGCTCCTCGAGGACGAGTTCGAGCTGCAGGTTCCGCGCCCGGACTCCTTCGACGCGAGCGAGGGGGACGTCGTCCGCGTGGCGATCCGCCCGGAGCGCATCGAGGTGCTGTTCACCGAGAACCTCACGCCGGTCCCCGGGCCGTTTTACATCCCCGCGACGCTGCGCGAGGCGGTCTACCTCGGCTCCGCGACCCAGATATTCCTCTCGCCGTTCAAGACGGGCCGCACGCTCGTCGCCACGACGATGGACCCGATCGAGGCCCACCTCAACGGCGACGCTCCCGGCCGGAAGGTGTGGCTGCAGATCCGCCCGTCAGACATCCGGATCCTGGAGCGAAACGGTGCTCACTAGACGAGACTTCCTGCGCCTCGCGGTCCTGACCGCCGCCGCGGGGCCGCTGTCCGCGTGCAAGAAGGGACCCAAAAAGCGCGAGATCAACTTCTTCAACTGGTCGAACTACATCGCCGACGATACGCTGCCCAAGTTCACGCAGGAGACGGGCATCGCCGTCAACTACGACATGTACTCCGACGAGGGCGAGATGTTCTCGAAGCTCAAGGCCGGGGTGCAGGGCTACGACCTGATCGTCGGGACCGACTACATGATCCCGAAGCTCAAGGCGCTGCAGGTGATCGACGAGATCCCGCACGGCGAGCTGAAGAACCTCGGCAACGTCGCGCCCCGCTTCCAGAACCCGACGTTCGACCCCGGGCTCCGCTTCACCGTACCGTATCTCTGGGGCACGACCGGCATCGGCTACAACAAGGCGAAGTTCCCCAAGGCGCCCGCGTCGTGGAGGGACCTCTGGGACCCGAAATACGCGGGCAAGATGTCCGCGCTCGACAACACCCGCGACGGCATCGGCTGCGCGCTGCTCATGCTCGGCCTGCCGTCGGACGCGAAGGACCCGAAGCAGCTCCAGGCCGCGCGCGACGCGCTGCTCGCGCAGAAGAAGCTGCTGAAGCACTACTCGTCGTCGACCTACATCGACGAGCTGGTCAGCGGCGAGGTCTGGCTCGCGCAGGGCTGGAGCGGGGACGTCCTCCAGGCGAGCAAGGATAACAAGCTGATCGAGTACGCGATCCCGAAGGAGGGCTCCTTCATCTGGGTCGACAACCTCTGCTTGATCCGCGGCTCGGAGCACCGCGAGGAGACCGTGGCGCTCGTCGATTACCTCCTGCGAGCCGACGTGGCCGCCGGGATCGCGCAAGCCAAGCGCTATGCCAGCCCCAACGCGAAGGCGATCCCGCTCCTCGACGCCGCGCTGCAGAAGGACCCACGGGTCTTTCCGACGCCCGACATCGAGAGCCGCCTCACGTTCTACCCGTTGCTCGATCCCGAGACCGACGATCTCTGGAACCGGACATGGCAAGAAGTAAAAGTGATGTAGCGATCGCGCCGCCCCCAGACCCCGGCCGCGTCCTCTCCACGCTGCTCAGGGGGGAGACGTCCTGGGCCAGCCATCTCCTCATGGCCCCGACGAGCCTGTGGCTGCTCTTTCTGCTCGTCATCCCGATCCTGCTGATCGTCGCGCTCTCGTTCGCGCAGCGGGGCCCCTACGGCACGGTCGTCTGGAGCTTCACCGTCGACAACTACGTCCGGGCGCTGACCCCCGCCTATCTGCCGATCCTCGTGCGCTCGCTCGGCTTCGCGACGGCGACGACGGCGCTCTGCCTCGCGCTCGGCTACCCGCTCGCCTACGGGCTGAGCTTCTACTTCCGCGAAGGGCGCGCGGTCCTGATCATCCTGCTCATGCTGCCGTTTTGGACCTCCTGCCTGGTCGCGCTCTACTCGTGGATCATCCTGCTCGGCCGCGAGGGCCTGGTCAACGAGCTCCTGGTGAACCGGCTCGGCCTCCTCGACGCGCCCGTCCAGTTCCTGAACCGGCCCTCGACCGTGATCCTCGGCCTCGTGTACTTCTACCTTCCGTTCATGGTGCTGCCGCTCTACGGCTCGCTCGAGAAGGTGCCGGCCGCCTACCTCGAGGCGGCGAAAGACCTCGGCGCGAGCGCGTGGCAGACGTTCTGGAAGGTGACCTGGCCGCTCAGCCTGCCCGGCGTGTACGCGGGCTGCATCCTGACGTTCATCCCTTGCGTCGGGGACTTCCTCACGGCCGAGTTCCTGGGCGGCCCGAACACCTACCTGCTCGGCAACCTCATCCAGAACCAGTTCCAGAACGCCCAGGACTGGCCCTTCGGCGCGGCGATGGCGACCCTTCTGGCGGCGCTGCTGGCCGGCGGGCTCTGGCTCTACCAGCGCCTCGAGCGCGGCGGCGTCGAGGCGGGGCGAGTTTGACTCGCGCCGCGCCCGCCTGGCTCAAGGCCTACTGCTCGGGCATCTACGCCTTCCTCTATCTCCCGATGGGCGTGATGATGGCGTTCTCCTTCAACGACGCGCATCGCAACGTCAGCTGGGCCGGGTTTACCACGAAGTGGTACGGGCATCTGCTGCAGGACCCCCAGTGGGCGGTCGCGCTCGGCACGACGCTCCAGCTCGCGCTCGCCGCGGCCGCGATCTCGGCGGCGCTCGGGCTCCTCTCTTCGTACGCGATGGCCCGCCATCCGGACTTCGCGGGCAAGCGCGCGTACGGCGCCCTGCTGAATGTGCCGATGATGATGCCCGAGGTGATCCTCGGGGTCGGGCTGCTGACCTTCTTCGTGCGCGCCAACGTGAAGCTCTCCTTCTGGACCCTCGTCTTCTCCCACGTCGTGTTCTGCCTTCCCTACGCGACCGGCACGATCCGCGCGCGGCTCATGTCGCTCAAGCAGTCGAGCCTCGAGGAGGCGGCCCTCGACCTCGGCGCGACCGAGTGGCAGGCGTTTGCGCGCGTGACCTTCCCGCTCGCGTGGCCCGCGATCTTCTCCGGCGCGGTCCTCGCCTTCACGGTGAGCTTCGAGGACTTCGTGACGTCGTTTTTCGTCGCCGGCATCGGCACGGTCACGATGCCGATCAAGATCTACTCGATGATGAAGTTCGGCATCACGCCCGAGGTCAACGCGCTCGCGACGCTGCTCCTGCTGCTCACCGCGGCGGGCCTCTTCGCCCACCACTTCCTCAGCCGCAGCAGGCCCTGAGCTTCGGGTTCTTCGGGTCCCGGCAGGCGTCCGCCGGGCAGGGGATGCAGCAGGCCCAATGGGCGGTCGCGCAGTTGTCCTGCGCGCACGGGCCCGGCCGGCCCTCGCGCTTCTCGCCGCCGGAGTCGTAGACGCAGGACTCCTTCACGTACGCGCCGTTCTCGAGGATGGGGACGCCCTGGGCGTCGCGCCGCTTCCCGCACGAAGGCAAGGTCGCCCCGCAGGCGTGCCCGCGGCCGCCGGGCTCCGGACTGGTCTGCAGGAGCTGGAGCGTCCCTCCGCGCGGACACTTCCAGCCGACCATCTTCGCGCCGGGCCAGTCGCCGGGATCCGCGGGATAGGGGACGCTCGCCCGCTGCGTCGAGCCGTCGGTGAAGCGCTCGATCTCGAACCAATCGCCCGGATAGTTCCCGTGGATCAGGCGGTTCGGCGAGCAGTCCACGTCGACGATGACGTTGACGACCGGCGTGCCTCCTTCCGGCTCGCCCGGGTCGAGGTAGCTGCCGGCCGGGCAACGGCCCCCCGGCGCGGGGAGCGGCGCCGGAGTCAGGGTCCGGCCCAGCGCGTGCGACGCCCCGCCGCCCGCTCCGCCGGTTCCGCCTCCACCCGTCCCACCGCCGCCGCCGGTCCCGCCTCCGCCGCCCGTCCCGCCGCCGCGCGTCGCGCTCGCGAGCGAGGACGCGATCGCGGTCGCCAGCGAGGCCGAGAACCCGCGAAGGCTGGTGCCCGGCGGAGGCTGAGTGAAACTCGCCGTGCAGCGGGCGTTGCGGCTCGCGTCCATGCTAGCGCTGCGGTAGACGCCGCCATCGTGGACCCAGCAACGGCCGGACCCGTTGGGGAACTCCGCGACCTCCCCGGGGCCCGAGGGCGGGCGCGTCTCGTAGAAGCGGGCCAGGTAGCTCCCGGCGAGGATGCGGTCCGGGATCCGCTCCGGGTGATGGTGGAGCCAGGCCGCCAAGCGCCGCTGGTCCTCCTCGGAGATGAAGGCGGCCCGCTCCTGGGCGCCGGCCGGCTCGGGCTCCGCGGCGGCCTTCATGAGCAGCTTCGCGAAATCGCCTTCGGTCCGGGCCTTGACCGCCTTGTCCACCCACGACTCGCCGTTGAACTCGAACGTCTTGTCGCCGACGGCCTTCGTCTGGCCGACCTTCGCCTCGGCGCCGAGACCCTGGCCGTAGGCGAAATAGCTGCCGGGCAGGAAGAAGTCGGGCATCCGGTCCGCGCGGTCGGCCAAGCACGCGTCGAGCGCCTTCACCGTCGCGTTTTGGCTCGCGCAAGCGGAGAGGCAGGCGTCGATCTCGGCGGAGGACTTGCCGCCGACCGCGCAGTCGCAGAGCTCGTGGCGCGTCTTCACCTTCGCCTCGCGGATCTCCTCGGCGAGCGTCGCCGTGCAGTCAGGCGTTTGGGCCTCGGCCCAGGTCCCGCTCAACGACACGAACAGCGCGAAAGCAGCCGTCCTCATGAAGCCTCCTCAGTACCGGCAGTCCGACCCGCCGTTGCACAGATTCGTCTGACAGGAGTTGGCCTGCCCGTTCACCGTCGTCAGGCACCCGTCGTAGGAGCAGTTGTTCCCGCGCGCGGGCGGGCAGTTCCTCGAGCAGCACCAGTACCGCTCCCTCCAGACGCAGTTCCCGGACCGCCGCTCCTCGCCGTCTTCCGTCGCATGCGCCGCGCACGGATCCGCGACGGTGGTGGTCACGGTGCTCCCCGGCCGCGTCGTCGTGGGGACCGCCGGATTCGTCGTCGGCGTGCCGCCCGCGTCCCCCGGCCCCCCGGGCGCCGTGCAGCCCGCCTGCGCGCTGCAGACGCGCCGGCACTCCGCCGCGAGCCCGACCTGGGCGCACGCCGCCCAGACATCGCCGTCCGCGTCGACGATCGCGTTCTCCAACGCTTTGAGGCGATCGCCGGAGACGCCGAGCGCGACGAGTTCCTTGTAGAGCGTGCTCAGGTCCAGGCCCCGGCTAGAGCCCGCGCCTGAGACGGTGGCCAACGTCGCGGCGACCTGATGCGCCGCCGCGCCCGGCGGGCCGCCGCCGCCGCCCGCACGCGCCGCGCCGCCTCCGCCGCCCGCCGCCCGCGCCGCTCGCGCTTCGCCCGCCTCTCCGCTCGCGGCCGCCTCCTGAGTCTGCCCGCGCGCGAAGGTGCCCGGCCACGCGGCGCCCGGCTCCGCCGCGATCGGGCCGCCGCCGGACACGGGACCGGCGCTCCGCTGGGGCCCGGCGCCTCCGACCGGCCGGACTCCCTGCGGCGCGCCGAGGCGCGGCGCCCGCCCGCCCGTCCGGCGGCCGTAGCTCGGACCGGCGGCTCGCCCGGCTCCTCGGTCCGCGTCCGCGACGGGTCGGCCGGGGGCCGCGCCGGCGCGCTCCGGTCCGCCGCCGTCGGCGCCGCCCGGCACCCCGCCCCACGAGGACCGCGAGCCCTCCGACAGCCCTTTCACTCCTCCCAGGCGCCCCTCGGGGACGAAGCGCGGGTCCGCCGCGGGCTCGGGAGCCGAGGGCTCGGGCTCTCCCGGCGTTTGGGTCTCGCCGCCGGGCCGCTCCGCGCCGCCGGCCGGCTTCCAGCCGAGCGCGCCGGGAGGCAGCCCAGGCGCGCCGGGCTCTCCGAAGCCGAGCTCCGGCTCGGGGGCGCTGCGGCGCGTCCTACGGCGGGCGTCGGGCGGGGAAAGGGGGGCCTTCGGGAACGCGGCGCCGAGCCCCTCGGTCGCGGGCTCGCGCGGCGGGAGCGCCCACCACACGACCGCGACCAGGATCACGAGGACGGCGGCGGCGTAGAAGACCTGGGGATCGTCCCGCCAGCGGACCTTCTCCGGCTCTCGGCGCACCGGGGGGATCTCCACGGCGCCAGTGTAGCCCACCTGCCAGGGGCCCGCAAGAGAACCTCCCCGGCTCGCCGTAAGCGAGCAAGCCCGACGGTCACCACCAGCCGAACACCTTGCCGATGGCGCCGGTCACGGTCGAAACCGCGACGATCCCTCCGAGGATCACGGCTCCCGCGACGACGGGCGGCGGGATCGCCATGAGCGCCGGAACGGCCCCCGGGATGCTGGCGATCGTGGCGACGATCCCGAGACCGACGGCCGCGCCCACCATCGCGCCCCCGACGATATCGCCGGCGCTCACGGGCTCTTCCGGTATCAGAGGCCCCGGAACCCCGGTCGAGGTCCCCGTGTTCGTCTCGGTCCGGACCGTGCTCTGGGTCTCGGTGCCGGTCGATCCGCCCGTGGACGTGTCGGTCAGTGGGGTGTCCCGCAGAGCGTCATCGATGAGGCCCCGGCACTCCGCGGTCACCGGAGCGCCCACCCGCAAGCACTGGTCCAGGAGGGCCGTCCGCGTGTCCGTTGCCGTGCCGGTTCCGGTGCCGGAACCCGTGTCCGTGATCGTCGCGAGGTAGTCCGCGTCGGCGCTCCCGTCGCGGGAGCCCATGTCGGGGCGGCACTCGACCGTACCGTTGGGAAGCGTCACGTCGTGACAGCCCGTGCCCCAGGGCTGCGTCTTGGTGCAGTAGCTCGGATCGGGGAGCGTCTTCATCTTGCACGCGTCGTCCCACTCCGTCTGGAGGATGCTCGCCTGCGTGCAGCCGTTGGTCGGAGGCGTGTCGAGGCACGCCTTGACGCAGTTCGACGGCGGGCGGACGTCGCCGCTGGCGCGGCAGGCGTTGTAGGGGCTGCCCGTCATGGAGGCCTCGCAGTCCTGCGCGGCGCCGGTCAGGCACAGCTCCCGGCAGCGCTCATACAGCCCGGTCTTCCAGCAGGCTCCCCAGATGTTCGTCTCGTGGGGCTCTTCGCAGGGATACTTCGGGTTCGCGCACAGCGCCTTCTCGAGCGCCTCGATCTCACCGGGCGTCAGGCTCTTCATGAGGACGGTCATCAGCCGGCGGTCGCCCTCGAACTTGGCGCGCCCTTGGTCCGTGATCTGCTCGCCTCTCCAGCTCTTATCCAGGGGAGTCGCGCGGCCGGACGCGGCGCCCTCGCCCCGGTCGCCGCCCGCCATCGCGCCCTGGCGAGCGCCCGCCCCGCCCCCGGCGTGCCCGGCGCCGCCGATGCTGGCGATGCTCGTCACTGGAACCCGGTCGCGCGGCGGCGTTCCCGAGAATCCGCCGCCCAACTGCACGCCGGAATGCGCCTTCTTCTCCCACTCCTTCGCGATCGCCGCGGCGTCCACGCTCCCCGCGCCGCCGTGCCGCTTGAGGCCGGCGCTGCGGCCGCTCCGGCTGGGCGTCATGCCGCCCGCAGCGGCGGCCATGCCCTCCCGGAGCGCCGAGCTGATCTCCTTCGGCTTCACCGCGTTCGCGAACGCTTGCTTGAAGCCGGGCTCGCCCTGGAAGCGGGCCACGAGCTGCCGGAACTGGGGGACGCGCGAGATGAAGTCGACGAAGTTGGCGGCGGGAGCCTTGCCTCCCCGCTGCCTCTTGTACTGCTTCCACGCCTCGTTCAGCATCGGCTCCTTCATGAACTCCCGTGCGACCTTCTTGGCGAGCGGGGCCGGAACGCGGGTCTGCAGCGACGCGACGAACTCGTCGAGCGTAATGGGGGGAGGGTCCTCCGCCTTGGCGGGCTCCCGGAAAAGCCGGGATTCGGCAGCGGCACCTGCCGCCTGCTCCCGGGACGGCACGGACAGGCTCGGTCCGCCCCAGGCCGGGAGGGTCTCGCGGGGAGTCCGTCCCGGACGGCCTCCGGCCGAGCCCTTTTGGACGAGGAGGCCCGCGCCGAGGAGGATGCCAGCCACGAGCAGGAGCGGCAGCGGCTTGGGATCGAATCCCGACCGAGGGCTCACAGGACAAGGGTACCCTCGAAGGGTCTATTTTGCAATACGCCAAACGGCACCAAATCCCAGCGGTGCCGTTCGAGGCCTTGCGCGATCCGCCCTCCGGGGATATCCTGGGGGTGCCCGGAACCGCGGCCTCCGGGCGATATGCTCCCTGAGCCCCTGAAATCCCGAAGGCTGCTCCTGGCGGTGGGTGCCGTCGGCGTCGTCTGGGTCGTCACCGCGATGGTGCAGTCGGCCTCCATGAGGCCGCCGCCGGCGAGCTTCGTCCCGCCGCCGATGCCCTCCGGCCGCGGGAGCGTAGGGCTAGCGTCGGACGAGGGGCTCCTCGAGGATGAGGAGCAGGTCTCATCGCTGACCGCGCCGGTCGGCGGCGCGGAGAAAGAGGAAGACCCTCCGCTCACCCTCGACGAGTTCATGGGCATGCTCGAGGAGAGCGCCCCGAAGCCCTTGGCGGAGAAGGTCGCGCGGGCGTTCGTCAAGGAGCCCACGCTCCAACTCGCCTGGAAAGTCTATCAGAAGAAACGTGGCGGCAAGGCTCCCGCCCGCGAGTTCATCAACTACATCAGCAAGCTCCCTCAGTTCCGCCAGTTGCTCGCCCGGTTTCAAGGCGAACCCGGGTTCAAACAGGCGTTCGCGAGTGTCGTAAAGGGGAAGGAGATCAATAAGGCGATCCGCGAGGGACTGGCGAACTCCACCCTCAGGCTGGGAGGCACCCGATCAACCCAGGCGCTCCGGGGCAAGGGGCCGGGTGCCGGCGCGGTCGACGCTGACGCGATCGCGCGCGATTGGGAGCGCAAGGCGCATTCGGGAGTCAGGCTGCCCGGCGGGATGGGCGCCCTTCCTCCGGATGGGACCGCGACGCGCGACATGATCCCCGTGCTGAGCGGGGGACGCATCACCGGCGGCGGGGGCTCCGCGATGGGAGGCGCCGGAGCCGGCCAGGGTCTCCTCGGAGGAGCCGGGGGGGCCGGCGGCGGCGCGGGCACCCACGATGCCACTAAGTTCGACAAGGGCTGGAAGGCGGTCGAGGCGGTCGACAAGGGGCGCCAGCAGTTTGAGGGGGATCGGCGCCTCATGACCGTGCTCATGAAGAGCCTCACGGCCGCCGAGATCGAAGCCTTGGAGCGGGCGATGTGCGCCAACCCGAAATATCCCTGCGACCCCAACGCGATGGAGACGAACATCTGGGGCGCGTGCTGGAAGACGGGCATGTACGCGCGGTGCACAGAGCTCTGCCTGACGGGAGCCGCGCAGGACTGTCCGTCTGACATGACGTCAAACGCTTTCAACGCGTGCCGGGCGAGCGGCGATCTCCGCCCCCCGTCCACGTGTATCCTGGAATGTCTCCCGCCGAAGGAGTCCCATGGCTGCCGCCAAGGGAACATCAACGAAGGCGAGTGGAACGACGCCTGCCGGCTCAAGACGGTCCCCCGCGAGAAGTGCCTCAAGACTCAGCGCTACGGTGACGGCTGCACCAACGTCACCAAACCGGACGGCTCGGTCGAGTGCCGCCCGGACACGGGCCAGATGGACGGGGACGCGAACGCGGACTGGCTGGCGGACCTGCCCACCGACACGACGACCGGTGACGACACGGGCACGACCCCCGGCACGACCCCCGGCACGGGGACGGACTGCTCGAAGGCCCCCGACCCGCAGCGATGCCTTGAGGACCAGGTAATGGCTTCGTGCCGCGCTACCGGCGGAACGCTAGCGAACTGCGCCTCGGCCGCCGAGACCGCGAAATGCGCCGCGAAGGGCCAGGAGCCCGATGGGGAAGGCGGCTGCCGGGCGAAATGCGCCGCGAACCAGCAGCGCGACGACAGCGGCGCCTGCGTAAGGAAGTGCACGACGACGGAGGAGCGCGTCGATGGGATCTGCCGGCCGAAGTGCGGACCCGGCGAGCAGCGCGGCACGAACGGACAGTGCGCCAAACCCTTGGACTGCAAAGGGGGACAGGTGCCCAATGCGGATAAGACCGCCTGCGTTTGCACTCCCCCACAGGTGGCTGACGTCGGACCCCGCTGCAGAAACAAGGACCAGTGCGATGGCTGGAACCCGGGGGACTGGTTCGGCAACTGCGACGAGGACGGCAAGCCCCCGACCTGCGACACGTGCAACCCTTTTAACCCCGCTGACTGGGGCGGCAATTGCGATCCGGATCCCCCTGGCTGTTGATCTCCGGAAGCGAAGACGCTAGCGGCTCGCGAAGCAGTCCCGCTTGGTGTTCTCGGCGACGAGCGTCTCCGCGTCGGGCGCCGAGCTGATCCTTCCCGAGGCCAGGTCGACGTGGAAGGCGTAGTCCTCCGCGTCGACGTGATACAGCGAGCCCAGCTCCTGCCGCGCCTCCATGCTGATGTTTGGGTCCCACGGGCGGGGACCTCCGTCGGCCGCGCGGCAGCGGAAGGCCTTGAGCAGGCGGATCGCCTCCTCCTCGCGGTCCCGCCACTTCTTCTCGGCCAGCAGCACGGCCGTCGGGAGCGGTATCTCGAGAGGGCCGTAGAGCAGGCGGAAGCGCTCCACGCCGGCCGGCACCTGATACACGAGCCGGCCCTGGATGGAGGTGCCGGGCTCGATGCGCGACGCGTCGAGGAGCTCGTTCGGCAAAAACGGGGTCAGGCTGTCGTAGTCGAGCTGGCGGCCGTCGGGGCCCTGCCACTTGATCCGGCGCCGGTCGAAGAGCGCGGGCTGGGCGTCGAGGTTGCGCACCAGGAGCGTCACCAGGCAGAACCGCTTGCCGGCGAGCGGCGTGCGCTCCTCGCCGCGCACGTCCCGCAGGGAGCCCGAATGCACGACCTGCTGCACCTCGATCTTAACGCGCCCGGTGGGCTGCTGCGCCGCCTCTCGCTTCGTCATCTCGCGCCAGCCGTAGGCGAAGGCGCCGCCGAACGCGGCGACGACGGCGAGCGCGATCAGCCGCGAGGCGAGGCTGCGGCGCGGGGCCTGGGGCGCGGCCGACCCGGGCCCGGCCCCGTCCCCGAGCAGCGTGCCGCAGTGC
>JACQPK010000167.1 GCA_016207565.1 Elusimicrobiota bacterium | reverse complement strand
GTGGTCGGCAAGTTCGTCGAGTTCTTCGGGCCCGGGCTCTCGCAGCTTTCGCTCGCCGACCGCGCCACGATCGCGAACATGTGCCCCGAGTACGGGGCGACGGTCGGCTACTTCCCCGTCGACGTGCAGACGATCGAGTACCTGAAGATGACGGGCCGCGACGCCGGGCGGCTCGCCCTCGTCGAGGCCTACTGCAAGGCGCAGGGCATGTTCCGCGCCGAAGGGACGCCCGAGCCCGCGTTCTCCGACGTCGTCGAGCTCGACCTCGGCTCGGTCGAGCCCTCGATCGCCGGCCCGAAGCGCCCCCAAGACCGGATTCCGCTGGCGAAGGCGAAGGAGGCCTGGCGTGCCGCCCTGCCCGGGTTCCTGGACAAGAAAGACAAGAAGGGTCAGCTCCCGGCCCCCGCGGGGACGAAGGTGAAGGTCTCCCTTGACGGCCAGACCTTCGAGCTCGGCCACGACTCGGTCGTCATCGCGGCGATCACCTCCTGCACGAACACCTCGAACCCCTCGGTGATGTTGGCTGCGGGACTGCTGGCGAAGAAGGCGGTCGAGCGCGGCCTGAACGTGCAGCCCTGGGTGAAGACGTCGCTCTCGCCGGGCTCGAAGGTCGTCATGGAGTACCTGAAAGATTCTGGTCTCATGCCGTACCTGGAGAAGCTGAAATACGATCTCGTGGGACTGGGTTGTATGAGCTGCATCGGAAACTCCGGCCCGCTCCCGGACCCGATCGCCGAGGCGATCACGTCCAACCGCCTGGTCACGACGGCGGTGCTGTCTGGCAACCGGAACTTCGAGGGCCGCATCAACCCGCACGTGAAGGCGAACTACCTCGCCTCGCCGCCCCTGGTCGTCGCCTACGCGCTCGCCGGGCGCATGGACATCGACCTGAACTCCGAGCCGCTCGGCAACGGCAAGGACGGACGGCCGGTCTTCCTGCGCGACGTGTGGCCGGGCGACTCGGAGATCCAGGAGGCGCTGCGCAAGCACGTCACCCGCGAGATGTTCGTCCGGCAGTACAAGAACGTCTACGAAGGCGACGACAACTGGCGGACGCTCGAGGCGCCGTCGGGCGAGCGCTTCCAGTGGGACCCGGGCAACGCCTACATCAAGAACCCGCCGTACTTCGTCGGGCTCAAGCGCGACCCGAAGGCCTTAGCCGACATCCAAGGCGCGCGCGTCCTCGCGGTGCTGGGGGACTCCGTGACGACCGACCACATCTCCCCCGCCGGCTCGATCCCGAAGGACTCGCCGGCGGGCCAGTACCTGCTCGAGCGCGACGTCCCGCAGAAGGACTTCAACTCCTATGGGGCCCGTAGAGGCAACCACGAGCTCATGATGCGCGGGACCTTCGCCAACATCCGGCTCCGGAACGCGTTGGCCGGCGGCACCGAAGGCGGCGTGACGGTCCACCTGCCGGAGAAGAGCCCGGCGAGCATCTTCGAGGCCTCCGAGCGCTACCGGAAGGACGGGGTGCCGCTGCTCATCCTGGCCGGCAAGGAGTACGGCTCGGGCTCCTCGCGCGATTGGGCCGCCAAGGGCCCGAACCTCCTCGGGGTCAGCGCCGTCATCGCGGAGTCCTACGAGCGCATCCACCGCTCGAACCTCGTCGGCATGGGCGTCTTGCCGCTGCAGTTCGTCGGCGGCGACAACGTCGGCTCCCTCGGGCTGACCGGCACCGAAACGTTCACGCTCGAAGGGATCGCCAAAGACCTCAAGCCGCGCAAGGAAGTCACGGTCACGGCGACGGCCGAGGACGGGCGGACGAAACGCTTCAAGGCTCTGGTCCGCATCGACACGCCCGTCGAGATCGAGTACTACCGCTACGGCGGGATACTGCCCTACGTGCTGATCCAGCTCCTCGGCCAGCGCGAGGGAGCCGCGGTCGCGGCGTAACGCGGCGGGAGGAGGGCGAAGCCCTCCTCCCGCCGATCACTCGTATCTTCCGTTACCAGCCGTGCCGGCCCCGCGGACGCCGCGGGTAGCGCGGGGGGCGCGGATGCCGCGGATACGGCTCCCAGCCCCCGTGGTCTCCCCCGTGCCCTCCGCCGTGGCCGTCGTCGTAGCCCCCGCGGTAGTAGCTCGCGAGCTCGTTGACCGCCGAGCTCGCCGCGTAGAAGTCCGACCGCACATGCCCGTCCACGTGCCCTCCGTTGATGCTGTACTCGACGTCCCGGAACGCGCTCTGCAGTTGGTAGTAGTCGGACTGGGTGTGGCTCGGATGCTGCCGGTACGACTCGACTTGCCGGTGGAAGTGCCTCGCCGCCTGCTCGAACCGGTGGCAGGCGCGCAGGAAGCGCTCCTCCCAGCCCCCGTGGTGAGAGCGCGCCTCCGCCCAGCGGTGCAGGTGCTCGGCGCGCTCCTGCACCTCATGCGCGAGCCTTTTTACGGTCTCCCAGCGCCACGAGCTGCCGCCGTACTGACCGCCCGGGTAGCGCGGATACGGATCGCCGATGCCGATCTCGACGCTCCAACCCGAGCTCAGCTCGCGAACCGCGCCCACCGGCGGAGCCTCTCCCCGGGCCGCGACGGCCTGCTGCAGGATCCCCGCCACGACCGCCCCGCGCTCGCCGTCGAAGCGAACCGCCGGGACCGCGACCTGCGCCGCCGCGACCTGCGCCGCCGCGACGCTCAAGAGCGCCGCGACGGCCAATCTATGGTGCATACACTCCTCCCGAGTCCGCGCGGGACTGCCGCGCGCGACTCCATCCCCTGACGGAGTCTTGCGCCGGATCACCGGGTCGCGACAGCCCCAGAGGGCACCGGCGCGGCTAGGCCTAGGGGCCTATTTTGTTCGTAGGTCTTGCGGCGTCGACGCCACGGGGACGGTCTCTTGGGCCGGAAGCGTCACGGAGAAGGTCGAGCCCTCGCCCTCGCGGCTCTCGACGCCGACGCGCCCGCCGTTCGCCTCGACGAGGGCCTTCACGATCGAGAGGCCGAGGCCGGTGCCGCGGACCTGCCGCACGGCTTGCCCTCGGTGGAAGCGCGTAAACAGCATCGGAAGCTCGGCCGCCGGGATGCCGACGCCCGTGTCGAGGACGCGCAGCCGGACCCGCGCGCCGGCGGGCTCGGCGGAGACGCGGACGGCGCCGCCCTGCCGGTTGTACTTGATCGCGTTCTCGATGAGATTCTGCGCGATCGTGGTGAGCTGATCGGGGTCGGCGAAGACCTCGAGCTCCGAGGGGATATCCGCGGAGAGCTCGAGCGACTTCCGGCGAGCCAGCGGCGCCAAGCCCCTCAGGCAATCGTCGATGAAGCGGGCGAGGGGCACGCGCGCGGGCTTGGCGTTCAGCCTCCCGGCGTCGGCCGACGCGAGCTGGAGCAGCCGGTCGACCAGGTTCGCGAGGCGCTGGGCATGACGTTCGATCGTGCGCACGAACGGCAGGCGGCGGCGCGCGTCCTCGAGCGCGCCGCGCCGGAGGGTCTCGGCGAAGCCCAAGATCGCGGCGATCGGCGTGCGGAGCTCGTGAGAGATCGAGGCGATGAAGTCTCGGTGCATCACCTCCCGCATCTGCGAGGTCTGCGCGGCCGCGAGCTCCTCGAGGGTGCGCCCGAGCGCCTCGGTGCGCTCCGCGACCCGGGCCTCCAGCTCCGCGTTCGCGCGCCGGAGGCCCTCCTCGGCGTCGCGGCGGCGATCCACCTCGACCGCCAGGGTCAGCCCGGTCATGCCCACGATCACGCCGAAGCCCTGGAGGAGGAGCAGCGCCTCGTTCGGAGGCAGCGGGGCGAAAGGCCCGCGCCCGAGGCTCGTGCACAGGGTCATGATCGCGAGGCCGAAGAGGTGCAGGGTGACGACGTGCGCGGGCCCCAGCCGAAGCGCGGCCCACACGAGCGGCGGGATGGCGAGGAACGAGACCGGCGCCCCGGAGAGCTGCCAGAACGCGAGCCCCACCATCGCGGCCATCGCCAGGACGACGCACGCGGCCTCGACCGCGCCCCCCCAGCCGCGCCCGCGGGGAGGCCGCGCCGCCCACAAGACGATCGCCGGAGCCACCAGCCAGCCGCCCGTCGTGTCGCCCAGCCACCAGGTCCACCAGACCCGGTCCAGGCCGCCGGGACCCGCCAGGCCCGCCGCCCGGAGCGTCAGCGTGCCGACGGCGGCGCTGACCGTCGTCGCGACCGCGACCGCCCCGGCGAAACGGAAGAGCCCCGGAGGCGAGCGGAAGGCCTCCCGCCCGCCATAAAGGGCGGCGGGACCCAGTTCATCCTCGATGGCCAGGAG
>JACQPK010000166.1 GCA_016207565.1 Elusimicrobiota bacterium | reverse complement strand
GGCCGGGCCGGGCAATGCGTAGGCGGGGCTTACGCAGCCGCGCCTCGCACATTCCAATGGCGCGGCGAGGACCGAGCGGCGGCGTCGACGCCGCCGCGTACCCGCCGGAGCATTGCCCGGCCCGGCCGTCACTACCGCGGGCGACCGAAATCCCGGGAGTCGACCGACATTGACGGTTGCAGCGGCCCCGGCTACACTCCCCGTCGTGCGGGTCGCGACGAAGCTGACGCTCCTCTTGTCGGGGTCCGCCGTCGGGCTTCTCGCCTGCGCGTTCTTCCCGATGTACCTCTCCGAGCGAGGGCGCCTGCTCGAGGAGATGGAAAACCGCCAGCTCGCCGACGTGCAGCGCTTCGCGCGCGTGTGCGCGGACTCCTTGGCCTCCAGGGACGAGGACGGACTCGCGAACTATCTGAAGACGCTCCTCCTGCTCGCCGAGCCGGGAGAGATCTCGGACGCGATGCTCCTCGACGACGCGGGCTCGGTCCTCGTGCATTCGGCCGGGGTGCAGGGCGGAAGCCCCCGCGGCGGCCTGCCCGGCGACGCGCTGAGGCGGGCCGTCGAGAGCAAGACCGGCGCGCGCCAGCGCGTCCCGGGACCGACGGGAGAGCTGGAGGTTCTTTCCGCGCCGCTCTACGAGCTGGCGGGCGACGGCGAGCGCCGGGCGGGCACCGCGCTCATCGCCTATCACCGCTCGGCGATCGACGCGGCGTTGCGCCGCATGCGCGGCGAGTCTCTCCGGCGCGTCTCCAGGCTGGTGCTGCCCGCCTTCGCGCTGACGGTCGTCTTGGCCGTCGTCTTAGGCCGGGCCCTGACGCGTCCCATCGCCGCGCTCGAGGAGGGGGCGCGGGAGATCGGGAAAGGGCGGCTCGACGTGCGCATCCCCGCCGAGAGCGCCGACGAGGTCGGGAGCCTGGCGCGGGAGTTCAACGCGATGGCGTCCAAGCTCTCCGAGCTCGACCAGCTCAAGGAGGGCTTCCTCGCCCAGATCACCCACGACCTCGCCAACCCCCTGTCGGCGGTGTCGACCTACGTCGACCTGCTGTTGTCGGGCGTCCACGGCCCGCTGACCAAGGACCAAAAGCGCAGCCTGCGCGTCGTGGCCGAAGGCGCGGCCTACCTCGACTCGCTGCTCGGCGACATCCTCACCCTGACGCGGCTCGACGCGGGGCGCTTCGAGCTCCAGAAGACGCAAGTGGATTTCGCCGCGCTCGCGGGCGCGGTGGTCGACGTCATGACCGCCAAGGCCAACGAGTACGGCGTAAGGCTCGAGACCCGCCTCTACGGCGGCCCGGCGGTGTGGGCGGACGAGCAGGCCCTGAGGCGCGTGATCACCAACCTCGTCTCGAACGCGCTGAAGTTCACGCCGAAGGGCGGCCAGGTCACCGTGATGCTGTCCGAGGCGGAGGGCTCGGACCTCGTCGAGGTCGCCGACACCGGCGTCGGCATCCCGCCCGACAAGATCGGGGCCCTGTTCACGAAGTTCTTCCAGGTCGCCGAGACCAAGAACCAGGTCCGCGAGGCGCGCGGCACGGGGCTCGGGCTCGTGATCTGCAAGCAGCTCGTGGAGGCGCACGGCGGCGCGATCGGCGTGCGCAGCGACTTCGGCCGCGGCTCGACCTTCCACTTCACGCTGCCCAAATGCCCGGATTCTTCAGCAGCCTGTAAAACAAACGTCTGAAGAAGCCGGGACATGGTCGTTCATCCCGAATCCTTCCGCCGTTGAATCAACGACCTGCGGAAGGATTCGGGACGACATTGACGACGACGTTCGGCGTCAGCAGCCCGAACCATTTGACGCCCTGCTTGAACATCCGCCACTGGAAGTCGTATCGGCCCGGCTCGGCTGGGGCGGTCACGTTGAACTGGAAGGTCGCCCTCTCGCCCGCGGCGATCTTGTCGCCGGGCCCCAGCTCGATCAGCTGCGGCCCCCACCGCGTGTTCCCCTCCGGGTTCTCCGCCCCGAGCGCGTAGCCGTCCCACTTCGTCCACTCCGTGTTTCCCACGTTCGACATAACGACCGTCACGGGATAGCTCCGCTCGGCGACCATCTCGGTGGGCACCTTCTGGGAGACGAAGACCGCCTGGGGGATGAAATGGCCGCGGCCGCGCGGCGGCCCCGCGCCGCCGTCGCGCTTGCCGGCGACCACGGCGCCGAGGATGCGGAAGGTGTGCTTGTCGAGAAGGTCCATCATGGCCGAAGAGCTCGCGGCCTTCTGCGCCGCCGGGTCCGACTTCTTCCCCGCGAGAGACGCCTTCCAGAGCTCGCGG
Organism: Elusimicrobiota bacterium; assembly: GCA_016207565.1. Taxonomy (GTDB): domain Bacteria; phylum Elusimicrobiota; class Elusimicrobia; order UBA1565; family JACRDR01; genus JACRDR01. The sequence continues at coordinate 22,424 of JACQPK010000166.1, read as the reverse complement.
AGCTCCGGCCGTCCCTCGACGTCGGACAGGAGCGCCCGCACCGCCGGCTGGTCCTTATAAAGGAAAGCGTAGCGCATCAGCTGCGATACGGCGTCCTGACGCGCCACGACGCCGGCGGTCTCCTTCATCGCGTCGACCCGAGGAGCGGTCCGGAAGGAGACCGCCTGCGGGACCGCCGCGGGCCCGGCCGAGGAGCGCCGGGGGTCGAGCCAAAGCGCTCCGACGGCGATGCCGCCGAGCAGGAGCCCGACCGCGCCCGTGGCCGCGCGAAGCCAGCGCCGGTTCATGGGAAGTACCTAAATCCCTTGCCGGGAACGGCCTGGATCCGGTCGGCGAGCCTCTGGGGCAGCTTCTTGCGGAGGTTGCTCAGGTGCGTGTCGACGACTCCGTCGACCGCGACGGTCCGCCAGAGCTGCGCGAGGATGAACCGGCGGCTCAGCACCCGAGGGCTCAACCGCACCAGGCCGCGGAAGAGCTGGAACTCCTTCGGCGTCAGGTCCGTCACCGTGGCGTCGCCGAAGCGTACGAGGTGGCCCGCGTCGTCGACGGTCACGTCGCCCGCGACCAGCGGTCCTTCGCCATCGCGCTCGAGCGAGATGCGCTTGAGCAGCGCCGAGACCCACAAGACGAGCTCCTCGGCCGGGACCGGCTTGACCAGGTACTGATCCGCTCCCGCCTTGAACCCTTCCGCCTTCTCCTGGAGCTGCCGCCGGCTCGTCAGCATGATCACGGGCGTCTTGCCCAGGGTCTTGTGCGCGCGGATCTTCCCGCAAAGCTCGAGGCCCGAGCCGTCGGGCAGGGTCCAATCCAGGATGGCCAGGTCGGGCGACTCGCTCTGAAAGAGGTGAAGGCCCACCGCCGCGCCGTCCGACTGCAGGACCCTAAATCCGGCGCCCTCCAGGACCAAGGCCGTCGCGCGGCGCAGCACGGGATCGTCTTCCACGACGAGGACCGTCTTGGGGGCCGCCACCATGCCGAGTATTACGCTAGAATCAGCCGTGGTCAAGCGATGGGCTTGCGGCGTCGCCTCGGTGGCCGCCGCCTGCTGGCTGGGCTTCGGGCAGATCCGCACCACGGCCCCGACCTACGACGAGGGCGCAGCCTTGACCTCGGGCTACCTCTCGTTGACGACGCGCTTAAAGCCCATACGCTGGGAAGGGCACCCTCCCTTCGCCGAGCTTTGGGCGGCGGTCCCGCTGCTGATCCTGAAACCCGCGGCCCTATTCGAGCACGGGCGTTGGGGCGAGATCTACAACTTCTCCGACGCCTTCCTCTATGAGAACACCGTCGATGCCGAGCGTATGCTCAACACGGCGCGGACGTGGACGCTCTGGACGTGGACGGCGGCGCTGGCCCTCGTCGTCTTGTCCTGGGCCTATCGGCTCGACGGAGCCGTCGGCCTGGCGGCGGCGGCGATCTGCTACGCCTTCTGCGTGCCGCTGTTCTCGAACGCCGCGTTGGTCTCGACGGACATGGGGGCGACGGTCTTCTACGCGGCGGCCTTTTGGCTCCTTGCCGCCAAGCCTCGGCGCTGGGGCCTGGCGGGGACGTGCGTCGGCTTGGCCCTGGCGTCGAAGTTCAGCACGATCATCCTGCCCCCGCTAGCCTTGGCCGCCGTGCTGGGCGAGCGGCGCTGGGCCAAGACGCGGGAGCCGTTTCCCTGGGCCGGCCTGGCGACCGCCGCCGTGGCGGCCCTGCTGGTGCTGGCCCTGTGCTATCGCGGGCACCTGCGCGTCTATTGGGAAGGCCTGACGACGACCCTGACCACCCTCGATCAAGGCCGCGCGTCATTTTTCGCCGGGCGCCGTTCAGTGACCGGCACGTGGATGTATTTCCCCGCAGCCTTGTGCCTGAAGACGCCGCTGCCCTTGCTGCTCTTCGCCGCCGCCGGACTCTGGCGGTGGTGCCGCAAGCCCTCGCCGGAGCGGGCCTGGATCGTCGTCCCGGCGGCGGCGTTCTTTCTGGCCGCGTGCGCGTCGAAGACCCAGATCGGCTACCGCCACATCCTCCCGGTGTACCCCTTCCTCGTCGTGCTGGCCGCGAGCGCCGCGCGCCGGGCCTGGGACGCGTCGCCCGCGGGCCGCAGGCTGTGCCTGGCCGCGGCCGCGTGGCTGGCCTTCGGCGTGCTGCGCGTCCACCCCCACCATCTGGCCTACTTCAACGAGCTGGCGGGCGGCCCCTCCGGCGGCCACCGCTGGCTGCTGGACTCGAACCTCGATTGGGGCCAGGGCCTCAAGGCCCTCGCGGCCGAACTCCAAAAGCGCGGCAATCCCCACGTCTTCCTCTGCTATTTCGGCGTGGGCGATCCGTCCTATTACGGCATCCGGTACACGCCTGTGGCCTGGGTCAGCCACGTGGAGGCGCGGCGGGGGGCGTTGCCGCCGCGGCCGGTCGCGCCCTCCTGGCTGGCCATCTCGGCGACGAACCTTCATGCCGTCTATTACGCCGACCCGTCGCTGTTCTCGTGGCTCCGTGACCGGCGCCCGCTGTTTGCCGCCGGCCACAGCATCTTCGTCTACGACCTGAGCGGGGACGCCGACGGACTCCGCCGCATCGCGCGGATGCTCGGGGCCTTGCGGTCCGGCCCCGAGTAGTACGAAAGGCCCTCCTCAACCCGGCCCCGACGCGGTAGACTATCCTTGATCGCCCCCCGGCGCGACGGAGGTCGCATGCGCATCGCCCTCGTACCGGTACTGATCTTCCTGGCTTCTGCTCTCCCGCGGCCCGCGGCCGCCGGGGAGCCGGACTTCTCCGGCGCCCTGCCCGGGCACGAGGAGCGCGCGATCCGCATCCGGCTCCTCGCGGCGCGTTTCGACCCCGCGGGCTTCATCGCCGAATTGAGCCGGCGCAAGACGAACGAGGAGGCCCCGCTCCGCCGCGCCATCCACGAGCATCTCGCGGCGAAGGGGATCGGCGAGGTCGAGGAGGCGAAGATCGCGCTCACCCCGCCCGAGCCCCGCTCGGCGCCCGCCGGCTACTCGAGCGCCCGCCGGACCTGGATCGCGGAGAGCGCGACCCATGTCTGCCGCGGCACCATCATCGCGGGCCGGATCGCGACCTCGGGCCAGTACGTCTCGATGAACTTGCCCGACTCGCGCTGCGAGCCGAAGGGCGAAAGCGTCACGGCCAAGTAAGGTCGGGGGTCAGTTTCCCCGGAGGTCGGCCAGCGCGGCGCGGGCGGCGTGCCACCCGCACATCCCGTGGACCCCGCCGCCCGGAGGCGTCGAGGCGGAGCACAGGTACAGGCCCCGGACGGGCGTGCGGTGGTACAGGAAGGAAGGCCGCCGGAGGATCTGGCCGACGGTCATCGCGCCTCCGGTGATGTCGCCGCCCACGAGGTTGGCGTTGCGGCGCTGGAGCGTCGAGGGGCCCATCGCGTGGCGAGCGAGGATGCGACCGCGGAACCCGGGGGCGAAGCGCTCCACCTGGGCCTCGATCGCCCCCGTCCGGTCCAGGGAAGAGCCATGCGGCACGTGGCAGTAGGCCCACGCGGTGTGCTTGCCGGCGGGCGCCCGCGTCGGATCGAACAGGCTGGGCTGCGCGAGCAGGACGAACGGCCGCTCGGAGGCGCGCCCCTCCCATGGCGCGCGCTCGGAGGCCGTCATCTCGTCGAGGGACCCGCCGAGGTGCACGGTGGCGGCGCGCGCGCACTCGGCGTCCTTCCACGGGATCGGTCCGTCGAGCGCCCAGTCCAGCTTGAAGACGCCCGGGCCGTAGCGCCACGCCCTCAGGCGCGCGGCGAAGCTCTCGGGCAGGCGGGGACCGGCCAGCCGCAGGAGCTGGGCCGGCGTGACGTCGCAGAGGATCGCGTCGGCGCCGTCGAGCTCGCCCAGCTCGCGCACCTCGCGCCCGAGCTCCAGCTGGCCGCCGAGCGTCTTGAGGTAGGCCGCCAGCGCCTCCGAGATCCTCCGCGACCCGCCCTCCGGGATCGGCCAGCCGACGGCGTGGCCCGCCGCGGCCAGCACCCAGCCGATCGCGGAGGAGCCGAGGGCGTCCAACGGCAGGACGGAGTGGCCCGCCAGGCCCGCGAACAACGCCCGGCCGCGCTCGCTGTTGAAGAAGAACCGCGCGGCCGCGGCGGCGGGCCAGCCGCCGAGGAGGCCCAGGCGCGCGACGAGGAGCGGGTGGCGCGGGACGTGCGGCGGCGCGAGGATATCGGGCGCCGCCTTCCACCAATGCCGGGCGAGGGGCGCCAGCGCGAGCCGGTAGAGCCTCCCGTCGTCGCCGAGCCGGGCCGCGGTCTCCTCGAGCGAGCGCTCCAGCGTCGCCGCCGGCCCGTCGTCGAGCGGGTGCGCCGCGGCGGCCGGGGAATGCAGCCACCGAAGCCCGTGGCGCTCGAGCGGGAACGTCGCGAGCGCCGGGGAGCCGGCGGCCATCGGGTGCACCGCCGAGCAGACGTCGTGGAGGAATCCCGGGAGCGTGAGGGCCGCCGAACTCGAGCCGCCGCCCAGCGTCGCCTGCGCCTCGAGGACCGTCACGTCGACCCCTTCCCGCGCCAAGACGATGGCGGCGGTCAGGCCGTTGGGGCCGGAGCCGATCACGTACGCCTTTCGCAGGCTCATCGCCCGCATTGTACAATGAGAGGCAATGCCCGGCCCGCATGCCGCGCGCCGCATCGTCCTCCACGTCGACATGGACTGCTTCTTCGCGGCCGTCGAGGAGCGCGAGGACCCCGGACTCCGCGGACGTCCCGTGATCGTCGGTTCCGACCCGAAAGGCGGCGTCGGCCGCGGCATCGTCGCGACCTGCAACTACGAGGCCCGGCGTTACGGGGTCCGAAGCGCGCTGCCCATCTCGATCGCGTTCCAGCGCTGTCCGCAAGGCGTGTACCTGCGTCCCCGCTTCGAACTTTACTCTCAGGCGAGCTCCAAGGTGATGCGCCACCTCTACGAGGCGGCGGACGTGCTGGAGCCGGCCGGCATCGACGAGGCCTATCTGGACGTCTCCTCCTGCGGCACGTTCGAGACCGCGCTCGCGCGGGCGCACGCGCTCCAGGCGGCGATCCTCGGCTCGGAGCGGCTGTCCTGCTCGATCGGCGTCGCGCCGAACAAGCTGATCGCCAAGCTCGCCTCGGATCACCGGAAGCCGGGCGGGATCACGGCCGTGATCGACCGGCGCGTGGGCGAGTTCCTCGACCCGAAGGGCGTCGGCGCGTTGCGCGGTGTCGGCCCGAAGACGCGCGACCGCCTCGGCGAGCTGGGTTTCGAGACCGTGCGCGACCTCCGGCGGGCCTCGAAGGAGCTGCTCCGGCGGGAGTTCGGGCGCTTCGGCGATTCGATCTGGCAGCAGGCCCGCGGCATCGACGACCGTCCGGTGGATCCCTCCCGCGAGGCCAAGTCGATCGGACGCGAGCACACCTTCGACGCCGACACCGACGATGTCGCCGGCGTCCGGGAGACGCTCCGCGGCTGCGTCCGCACCGTGCGCGAGGACATGCTCGACGCCGAGTACTGGACCCGCACGCTGACGGTGAAGGTGCGCTTCGAGAGCTACGAGACGCACTCGCGCCAAACGACGCTGAAGCTGCCGACCGGCTCCCTGGCCGTCCTCGACAGCGCCGCGCTCTCGTTGGCCCGGCCCTTCCTCGAGGCGGGGCGCAAGTTCCGTCTGATCGGCTTCTCGGTGGGCAAGCTATGCCCTCCCGAGGAGCTCCTCCCCCTCGAAGACTCGGTATAATGCGGCCATGACCGACCCTTGTCCCTGCGGCAGCGGAAAGCCCTACGCGGCGTGCTGCCGCCGCTACATCAGCCGGACGGAGCAGCCCCCGACCGCCGAGGCGCTCATGCGCTCGCGCTACAGCGCCTACGTGAAGGCCGAGCTCGGCTACCTCCGCGACACCCTCGCGCCCCAGGACCGGCCGCAGTTCGACGAGGCGGCCGCCCGCAAGTGGGCGGTCGAGTCACAGTGGAAGGGGCTCGAGATCCTCGAGGTCGAACGCGGCGGTCCCGCCGACGAGGAGGGGACGGTGGTCTTCCTCGCGCGCTACGCGGCCGCGGGCGCCGACCGGGAGCACCGCGAGCGCGCGACGTTCAAGCGCGAGCCCGAGAGCCGCGCGTGGTACTTCGACGAGGCGCTCGCCCCGAAGGCGCAGCCGGTCGTCCGGGAGGCGCCCAAGGTCGGGCGCAACGATCCCTGCCCCTGCGGGAGCGGCAAGAAGCACAAGAAGTGCTGCGGCTAGCCTGAATCTTTCAGTCGATCGTTTCCGTTGCCGCCTGAAAGATTCAGGACGACACGATTTATCAGATACTTCCTTTGAGGAGTTACCTGATATAAATCTGTCCCGGATTCTTCGGACGTGGCTTTACGATCGACCGAAGAATCCGGGTCAGTGGACTAGGCGGAAGGCGCCCGGGACGTCGAGCGTGACGGCCGGGCGCGCGCTGGACAAGGACACCGTGTATCCGCCTGCGGACCCGGAGCCTTTCGGGCCGTCCTCGACGTCGACGTGCACCATGAACTTCTTCGACGCCCCGGTGAGGCCCACGGCCGACAGCTTGAAGCCGCCCTGCTCATCGGTCTCGAGGGGTCCGTAGCGCTCGGACTCGTAGTAGGCCGAGTCGTAGCCGCGCTTGGAGACCTCGAGCGGGGTCGTGCAGCGGACGACGAGTTTCGCCTTCGACAAGGCCGTCCCGTCGGCGTCGACGAGCCGTCCGCCGATGTCGAAGGGGACCTCGTGGCGGGACTGCTGCCGGAAAGGCGCCGCCACCAGGTCGAAGGGCGCCGCGAGGCCCGTCTTCACCAGGAAGACGGCGGCCGCGATCTGGGCGAACGGGATGGCCCGCCAATGGGAGTCGGCGATCTCCTTCGTCTCCTCCCAACTGGAGCGGGTCGTGTTCCACGGGACCTTGAGCGGCTTCGTGGAGACCACCCGGATCGGCCCCTCCGCCTCGTCGGCGGCTCGGGCCGCCGGCGCTAGGGCGAGGAGCGCGCAGAGCGCGTAGCCGAGCATGCCGGAATTGAAGCAAATATTTTCGGATTTCCCCTGGTGCGCCCCCGGGGTTGGGGCTATACTCGGCTTGAGGTGAAGACGCCGGGACACCTCCTCGTCGCCAACCCCACCGCCCAGAGCGGCAAGAACGCCGCCCGGATCGCCCGCGTGCGCCGCATGCTCGAGACCCTCGGGCTGGAGCACGACTTCGTTCCCACCGAGGCAGGCGGCGGCACCGTCGAGGCCGTCCGCCACGCGCTCGACGGCGGCGCCTACCGGACCGCCATCTCGATGGGCGGCGACGGCACCTTCGCCGAGGTCGCCAAGGGCATCCTCGGGTCGCGCCGGAAGGCCGAGGTGCGCCTCGCGATGCTCCCCACGGGCACCGCGAACGATCAAGGAAAGAGCTTCGGCCTCGCCTCCGACGACGGGGCCCTCGAACGGAACTGCCGCGTCGTCGTCGCCGGGCTCGAAACAAGGCTGGACGTCGGGAGCCTGCGCGCGCTCTCGAAGGCCGGCAAGACGCTGCGGCGCGACCTCTTCTTCGACTCCGCCGGCTGGGGCCTCAGCGCGCGCGTGCTCGCGCGGCGGAACCTCGACCGGAAAGCGGTGTCCAAAGTCCCGGTGCTCAAGGATCTCTGGCGCGATCAGCTGGTCTACGCGGGCGCGCTCGCGAAATCGTTTTTGGATCCCTCGCTCGACCTGGCGAAGTTCGACGCGCGGGTCGTCGCGGACGGCACGGCGGTGGAGTGGCGCGGGCTTCTCGATCTCGTCGTAAAAGGGACGCCGGTGTACGGAGGGTCCTGGGTGCTCGACCGCGCCGCCCGGCCGGGCGACGGCCGCTTCGAGGTCGTGCCGTTCACCGGGAGGCGCGACTTCGTCTCGAAGGCCCTGGCCAAGCTCGATCACGCCAAACCGCTCGAGGACGTGCTCGGCGGCCTGGGCCTCGAGCCGGCGCGGGGGCTTTCGGCCGGGTGCATCGCCATCGAGCTGTCGAACGGCGACGTGGAGGCGCAGATCGACGGCGAGGAGTTCCCGTCCTCGGCGCGCGTCGAGATCGAGGTCCTGAAGCGGGCGCTGCGGCTGGTGGTGCCGCAGAAATACGCCGACGGTTGAGGAATCCGTGAGCCGGATCGCGCACACTGGGAGTTGAGACCGGAGGAACGCATGCGCTTGGGAGAGATCGGAGCCCCGACGGGACGCAAGGCAATCGAGTCGCTCGAGAAGCTTCTGTCGGAGGTGGTCAGCGACATCCCCGAGAGCACGAAGGAGAAAGCGCGCGATCCGGAGGCCGCGGCCCGCGGCCTGGCGGCCTCGGCCGCCCGTCGCGCCGCCGTCCTGACGGGGGCGCTCGCGCTTCCGCCGGGCCCGCTCGGCGTGCTGACGATCATCCCGGACCTCGTCGCGGTCTGGCGCTGCCAGGCCCAATTGGTCGCCGACATCGCGGCCGTCTACGGCAAGAGCGACCGGCTCGACAAAGGGCTGATGACGTACTGCCTGTTCCGCCACGTCTCCTCCGACGCGGTCAAAGACATCGTGGCTAGATGCGGCGAGCGCATGGTCGTCTCGCCGATGACGATCATCACGCTGTATCGCATCCTGCGGATGGTCGTCGGCGACTTCCTGTCGCTCATGGCGGGCCGCTTCATGGTCCGCTGGCTGCCGATCATCGGCATCGCCTCGGTGGCGGCCTACTCGTATCGCGACACGAAGCGCGTGGGGGACACGGCCATCGAGACGTTCGCGGGCAACATCGAGCCCGCCCCGAAGCACCGGCGGCACGGCAAGAAGTCCGCGTGAAGGTCCTCGTCGCGACCGTCACGGCGGGCGCGGGCCACGTGCAGGCGGCCCGCGCCCTCGAGGAGGCGTGGCGGAGGCTCCGGCCGGACGACTCGGTCGAGAACATCGACGTTCTCAAGTACACGCCCGAGCTCTACGAGAAGCTCTACTCCCGCGGGTACGTGAAGTTCGTGGACACGGCGCCGGACCTCTACGCCCTGGCGTTCCGCAAGACCGACGACCCCGAGAAGGTCCGCCGCTTCTCTCCGCTGCGCCGCCTGGCGGGACGCCTGACCGCGGCTCCGTTCGTGGACAAGGTGCGCGAGCTGGACCCCGACCTGATCCTAGCCACGCACTTCATGCCGCCGGAGATCCTTGGCCGCTCGAAGGAGAAGGGCCGGCTCCGAGCCCCGATCGTCTCCGTCGTCACCGACTTCGAGGCCCACGCGCTGTGGCTCGAGGACTCGGTGGACCTGTACTGCGTGGCGTTCCCCCACACGAGGGATATGCTCGTGTCGCGCGGCGTGGCGAAGGACGCGGTCGAGGTCACCGGGATCCCCGTAGCCGCGAAGTTCGCAAAGCCGCCGAGCAAGGCGGAAGCAAAGATTCGGCTAGGACTGGCGTCGAAGCCGCCGGTTCTCCTCGTGCTGGGCGGCGGCTTCGGCATGGGCCCCCTCGAGCGGATCGCCGCCGCGCTCGACCGGGTCTCGAAGCCTCTCTCCGCCGTCGTCGTGTGCGGCAAGAACGAAGAGCTCCGCGGCGTCGTCGCCGCGCGCCGGTTCAAGCATCCCACCACCGTCCTCGGCTTCGCCGACAACATGCACGAGCTCATGGCGGCCTGCGACCTCGTCGTCACGAAGCCCGGCGGGCTCACGAGCTCGGAGGCCCTCGCCGTGGGAAGGCCCCTCCTGATCGTCAACCCGCTGCCGGGACAGGAGGAGGCCAACAGCGAATTCCTGCTCGAGCGCGGCGCCGCCGCAGGGCCGGTCCGGCTCGAGGACATCCCCGCCGAGCTCGACCGCCTGCTCGGCTCCAAGAAGCTCGACGCCATGGCCGCCACCGCCAGGGCCCTGGGCCGGCCCGACGCGGCCAAGCGCGTCTGCGAATTCGCCCTCGGTTTTTTCTAAAGGGACGGCAAGGCGTGGAACCAGGCGCCGCGGGCCCACGAGGGCGGCCGGGCGAAAAAGTTATAATTTCGCCGTGGCTCGTCCGCCTTCGCCCTGGCAGGCGGTCTGGTCGTTCCCCCTCCGGCTCCTGCTGTCGTGCCTCGGGCTCCTCGCGACCGCGCTGCCGCGCGGCGTCGAGCTCGCGCTCGGACGCCGGCTCGGGCGCCTCGCGCTGCGGTTCCGCCTGTTCCGCAACCGGATCGTCGAGGAGAACCTAGACCGCTGCCTCCCCCGCCTGAGAGCCGCCGAGCGCCGGGCGCTCCTGCGCGCCAACTACGAGCACTACGGCATCATGGTCTTCGAGTTCGCGCACGTGTTTTCGCCGATCCCAGGACATTACCGGCGCTACGCGGAGCGGGTCTCGCGTCTGGAGAACAGGGACGTCTGGGAACGGGCCTCCCTGGAGGGCCGCGGCGTGGTGTTCTTCTCGGCGCATCTCGGGTGGTGGGAGATGTCCGCCGCCGCCGCCGGCATCGCGGGGATCAAACCGATGATCGTCACGACCGTGCTCAAGCCCGCGTGGCTGCACCGGCTGATCACGGAGCGCCGCCTCTCGACCGGCGTTCCCGCCGCCTGGCATCCCGGGTCGATGCCTTCCGTGCTCAAGACGCTCCGGCGCGGCGGCTCGGTCGCGTTCATGAACGACCAGTACGCGCACCCGCCGATGGGCGTGCCGGTCGACTTCTTCGGCGCGCGGGTCGACACCCTGGCGGTCGTCGGCGCGCTGGCCAAGCGCACCGGCGCGGTCGTGCTGCCCACGTACTGCCTGCGCGACGCCGGCGGCGTGCACGTGACGCGGATCGAGCCGCCCGTCGACGTGCTCGCGGACGGCGACTCGCCCGAGGCGACGACGCAGATCGTGGCGAGGCACGTCGAGAACTGGGTCCGCCGCCACCCCGAGCAATGGCTGTGGATCCACCGCCGGTTCAAGAACGTTCAGGTGCAAAAGCGGCCCCAGTAGGCCAGCGCCCGGCGCGCGATGAGCGCGTCGCAGAAGTCCTCTCCCGCCACGTCGCACATGAAGCGCAGGAACCGGCACACCGCGGCGGCCTGGTTCCCCGACAGCGTCTTGTAGCGCTCCAAGGCGCGCGCCTTGAGCTCCGGTGCGTCCCCCGGATCGAGCGTGTAGATCGTCGAGTCGACGGCCAAGGACTCGGTGGTCGGGTAGTGGAGCAGGGTCCAGGCCATGAACGCGGGGAGGTAATACCGCCAGCCCTTCGGGTCGAGGAAGGGCAGGACGTCGGCATGGCGCTCGACCTCCGCCGGCGGCACCTCTTGCCAGCGGCGGTCCGAGTCCTTCAGGCGGGCCGCCTTTCTCTCGGCCTGGGTGCCGTAGGCGTCGATCACCTCCGCCTCGTTTAGGGTGACGCCCTCCTCGCGGGCGACGCCGTCGAAGGCGGCCTCGATCGCGCGCAGCAGCTCGTCCCGGCGCGTCGCGGGGTCCATGCCGGCCGATTCTACCTTACCGAAGCATGCCGGCGCCCGCCTCGAAGAGCACGCGGGTCAGGCCTCGCGGCGCCACCCCGAAGCCCACGAGGACCAGCGCCGCGGCCGCGAAACCCAGCGCCTCCTCTCGCTTCAGGCGGAGCGGCGCTCCGGCGGCGCGCTTGCCGCAAAACAGCGAGAAGTAAAGGCGCATCACCGCCAACCCGTTGAGCGCCGTGGCGACGATCGCGAACAACCCCAGGGCGGGGAAGGCCTCCATCGCGGCTCCCACGAGCATCTCGCCGCCCACGAAGCCGAGCGTGCCCGGGAAGTCCGCGACCGAGAGCCCGAAGACGAGGAAGCAGACCGCCAGCTGCGGCATCGCCTCATAGCCGCCGTGGTAGACGTCGAGCCGGAGGCGTCCCCGGCGCACCTCGAGGGCGAGCACGGCGCGCGACAGCGCCGCGAGCGCGATGCCGGAGCACACCCACAGGAGGATCGCTCCGACGAGCGCCTCGCGGCTTTGGATATCGAGGCCGGCGACCACGAGCGCGGACTGGCTCACGAAGAGGTAGCCGCACGCGCGCCGGGCGTCGGTCTGATACAGCGCCATCAAGGCGCCGTGGGCCGCCGTCACGAGGGCGAGCCCCGCGACGCAGCGGAGCAGCAACGGGCTGGCGTGGGGAACGGCCAGGACGAGCGCGACGTAGGTCCCCACCTGGGGGGCGTTGAAGCGCACGGCCGGGCCGAGCCGCCCCCGGTCGATCATCTCGGGGACCCACGCGTGAAACGGGAAGATGCCGCCGTGGACCATGACGCCGCCGAGCACCGCCGCGGCTCCGAGCTGCTCCACGAGAGGGCCGGCGCCGCCGGGCCAGGCGAGGACCGCCGCGCCGGCGGCGAGACAGACCGTCGCCGGCGTCAGATACGCCAGCGCCAGCCGGCGCGCTCCCCCGTAGTCGGGCTCCCGGTTCGCCGTCACGAACAGCGCCGCGTTGGCGGCCGTCGCCGCGACCAGCGCGGCGGGGTGAGTGGTGAGGAAGGCTCCCATCTGGAGGAGACACGCGGCCGCGGAGCGAGCGAAGCCCGACTCGTCCCGGCGGCCGCTGGGCGTGACCACCACGGTGATCAGCCACAGCACCGCCGCGAAGGGGACCAGCACGCTGGCCAGCGCCGGGAACCGGAAACCGGCGGGCGCCCCCCCCAGACGCAAGGCCAGCGGCAGCGCCGCGCACGCGACGAGCAGGCAGGCGCAGGCGGCGGCCACGCGGTACAAGCGGCGTCCCCGCTCGCCCGCGGCGTAGGCGCCGATGACGGAGCCCGGCAGCGCCGCGAGCGCCGCCAGCCACCACCCGACCTCAGTCGCCATCCGGACGAGGACCTCCCATGAGGTTCAGCGGCGCTCCCGCGAGCCACCGGTCGATCGACTCGAGGCGCGCCGCCAGGCGTTTCAACGGCTCGACGACCCAGCGGTCCGTCAGCGTGTCGAGGAAGCCTCGCTCGAGCGCGAAGAGGTACCACGGCCCCCCCAGCGCGGTGGGGGCCTCCGCGGTCTCGTCGACCCGCTCTCCCAGGTCGTTCTCGAGCTCGTGAAGGTCGTGGAGCACGTTCGGCGCGCTCAGGAACTGCACCAGGCGCAGGCTCGCGTTGCCCGCCATGTGCAGGAAGGCCAGGCGCTCGAAGCCGAGGGCGATCTCGACCACGATCACGCCGACCTGGGTCAGCGACGCGAAGCAAAGCCGCGATTTGACGTCCGTCTGGGCTCGGCCCACGATCGCGGCGTAGGCCGCGGTCGCGGCGCCGACCCCGACGGCCAAGGCGCGCGGGACGGCGGAGTACTCCAGGAGCGGGGAGGCGCGGAGCAGGAGGTAGCAGCCGGCGTGGATCGAGAGCGCGCCGTAGTAGACCGCGCTCGAGGGCGTCGGGCCCTCCATCGCGCGGGGCAGCCAGGTGGAGAACGGAACGAGCGCGCTTTTCGCGGCGGCCGCCGCGATCAGCAGCGTCGCGAGCACGGCGACGTGCTCGGGGCCGAGGCGCGCGAGCGCTTCGGGAGAGCCTGCGAACAGGAGAGCCAGGCCGCCGCTGCCCGACCAGTGATGGAGCAGGACCGCGGCGGCCAGCATGCAGGCGTCGCCCACGCGGTAGCACGCCAGCACCCGGAAGGCGTTGTCCACCGGCGCGGGCCGATCGTGAAAGAACGCGACCAGCAGCGCCGAGCTGAGCCCGACCAGCTCCCAGCCGGCGAACAGGACCTCGACGGACCCGGCGAGCGCGACCAGGAGGAGACCGCTCACGAAGCACGTGAGCAGGACGAAGTAGCGGTGGAACCCCTCCTCGCGGTGGAGATAGCGGAACGAGAACGACGCGACGGCCCCGCAGATCGTGACCGCGAGCAGGGAGAATCCGAGCGACCAGCCGTCGACCAGGAGGTCGAGCTCGAAGCCCCCTCCGACCGAGACCCAGTCGCCGAAGCTGAATGTGACCGGCGTGCCCGCGGCGGCGAAGTACGCGGCCGCGGCCGCCGCGAGCGCGCCGGAAGAGACCAGGAAGGCGAGGCGCGTCAGCTTCCCGATGATGTCCTCGCCGAGCCTGCGGCCGAGAAGGCTCGGGAGCGCGAGCGCCGCCAGCAGCAGCAGCGGAGCCCCCACGGCGGCCACCACGCTCCCGCTCAGGAGTCCCATCACGCGGCCCTCGCGCGTCCAGGCACGATCTCGGAGATCGGCAGGTTTCCGCGGCTGCCGTGGTAGCACGACGAGGAGTCGCCTCCCGCCTTCGGCACCGGCGCCTCCAGCGTCCACGGCGTCCACCCGGAGCCGCCCCGGACTCGGAGCTCCTGGGAATGGGGGCTCAGGCAGGCGGCGAACAGCCAACGGCCGTCGAGCAGGCGCCTGAGGCCCGGCAGGCGCGCCAGCACGGCGTCGAAGCGCTCCGGCTCGCACTCCACGACTAAGGGCAGCCGGACCGGCTCGTGAATCTCGACCATCTGCCAGGGGAGCCCCGTGCGAAGATCGCTTTGCGCCCCATCCATGACCCCGAGCAGGCACGCGACGTTGTGCGGAAGCTTCGTCGAGCAGCCATAACCGGCGGGATCCACCCGGCTGAAGTAATACTCCAGGGAGATCCCGGCGACGACCGGCACGACGGCGGACAGCAACCGGTAGAGGACCTCTCCGTCCTCGTCGCGGGCCGGATCGTAGGAGACCAAGAAGGCGCGCCGGTCGAGGAAGAGGCCCCGGGTCCGGCGCCGCCGCCCCACGATGCAGTACGCGTTCGAGGCGTGCCCGTACTCGGGCCGGGGCTGCGCGAGGTCATGCGCGCGCTCCTCGACGTGCGAGAGCGCCGCGCCGTGCCCCCCGGAGAAGGGAAAGGCCTCGAAGCGGCGGCAGCGCTCGTGCGCTTCCCGGCGCCGCGCGCGCCCGAAGGCGGTCGCGAGCGAGTCGAAGCTCTGCTCGTGGCGCCTGGGGAGGAGATCGAGGTCGTAGAAATCGACCGAGTTGTCCGCGGTGTTGCGCTGGGCGCCGACGAACCAGGTCTCGTCGGGTATCTTCAGCCCCTCCCGCGCGAGGCGCGCGCGCACCTCGGGGTCGTTGGCCATCTGAGCGAACGCGCGCGCGTTGGGGCCGCCGCGCCCGCCGCCGCAGGCGCCGCAGTCGTGCGCGGACTCGTGCGGGTTGTTGAGGCTCGTGGAGCCGTGGCCCAGGACCGCGACGATGGGGGCCAGCCGCGCCGTCCCGATCGAGTCGGCCACGCCGATCCCCCGGAGGACTCCCCTCACGATCTCCGCCATCTCGTGTTTCGAGAAGCCGCGATGCTCGCCGAGCGGCGGCGCGTCCTCGCGCCGGTCGAGGAGGAGCCGCGTCATCGCGTGCGGCTGGAAAGGGAGCGCCCTCGCCCAGCGGCGGAACAGCCCCGGGAAGGCGACGCGGACCATCAGGGGCGCCAAAGAGAGCGGGCCCCAGAGGGTCGAGATCACGTAGCCGCCGAGGAACGTCCCGCCGAAGCGATGCACCAGCCTCCCCCACCAGCCGGCGCCCCGGCGGCGGACGTGGCGCCAGCGCGTCAGCGCGGCGGATGGGAACGCCCGGGTCTCGCCGACATAATGCTTCGGCTGGATCGCAATCGGGCAGAGCGGGCGCGGGTGCGCGTCGGTCGCGCCCTGAAAGTACATCGCGATCCCGAAGAAGCCGGCCGTTCCGAACGTCTCGACCTCGGGCGCGACCTCCTCCAGATGCCTCCGGAAGGACTCCTCGCGCTCGTCGAGGCAGAACAGCGCCTGGAAGGCCGGGGCCGGCGGGTCCTCCGGAGGAGTCCGGCTCGCCAGCGCGTCGTAGAGGCGCGAGCGCCGGTGGCGATCGTAGGCGTCCTGCAGCGCCCGCCGGACCTCGACGCCGCGGAACTCCTGGAGCTCGGATTCCATGGCCACGAGCTCGGCGGGAGCCAGGGTGCCCACCCGCTCCGGTCCGAAGCCGCAGAGCTGCGCGCAGTGGAACAGCCTCCACGCCCGCTCCTCGACCGGCGCGGCCTGCGCGCCGGGAAGCCGCTCCCTGAGCCAGGGGCGGAGCTGGGCGAGCCCTCCCATGAAGCCGGGAATCTCGCTCGCCGCGAAGCTCAGGGCCGCGCGCTCCAACAGCAGGCGCACCGCCAGATAATCGACCAGGGACGCGGGGACGGAGCGAGCGGGCACGCGGTCGGGACGCGCCTCGAGCTGCCGGACCATGCCGGCCCAGCCGCGGAGCGCCAGGGCGGTCTGCTCGATGAACGCGTGCTCCTCGTCCGGGCCGACGCCGAGCGCGTCGAGGGAGCCCGACAACGAATCGATCGCGCTCGAGCCCCTCCGGCGCTCCTCGTCGGCCAGGCCCGGCAGGCCCCGGGCCCACGGGCCGCATAAGGCGGCCCGGGGGTGCGCGTAGAGGTCCAGGAACGCGGCGTAGAGCCCACGGGAGCGGCCGGGCAGGCGCCAGCGCGCCAGGCCCTGGTCCAGGAACGCGCCGAGCAGGCGGATCAGCGTCGGCTGGACCCAGGCATCGGTGTCGATGCCGTGGGTGGCCGCGAGCAGATCGCGATGACGGACGGGCGCCGTCGCCTGCGGAGGGCGCGGCGGGACCCAGCCTTGCGCCGCCAGCAGGCAGGCGTCCCACAGCTTCCGCGCCCCTCCCTCCCGGAGGTTTCCGCGCGCCTCGGCCGGCAGGTCCTCGCGCCAGCCCCGGAGGACGTCCGTCTCCTTCAGCAGCCACGACAGCGACGGGCCCGAGGCCTCCGGGATCCCGTAGCGGGCGATGAGGAGCCGGAGCTCCAGGCGGGTCACGCCCGCGGCCACTCGCCGGTCCCCGTCGTGTCCGAGCGACTGGAGCAAGGACCAACGCAGGTCGCGCTCGGTGAGCCGGCCGTCGTGGAAGCAGTCGCGGTACTCCGCCTCGGGGAGGTAGGGCTCGCTGGACAGCCGCCGGCTGGCCCAGATGGCCGCCGAGTCGAAGTCGAGCGACTCGAACGCGTGGAGCGGGTTGTGATGGATGAAGATCCCGATCGGTCCCTGCGCGGGTAAGAGCTCGGCCGATTCCTCGACGACGGCGCGAAGGCGCGCGCGCCGGGGGGTCAAGGCCTTCCCAGCCTCGCCAGCACCGACCGGCCTTCCTCCATGCGCTTGCGCAGGATCTGCGCGATGGGGCGCAGGACCCGGAAGATGTCGCGGTCCCGGATCGAGTACCGGACCGTGGCCTTCTCTCTACGCGAGTCGACGATCCCGGCGTGGCGCAGGATCGCGAGGTGCTTCGACAGGCTCGACTGCTCGACCCGCAGGCGCTCCACCATCCGGCCGACCGAGGAGCTCCCCTCGCGCAGCTCCTCAATGATGGCGAGCCGAACGGGGTGAGACAGCGCGCCGAGGAAGTCCGCCTTGATCTTGAGCACCATGTCCATATGATCATATTATCATATGAAACGGAGCCGCCCTCTTTGCTACCGTTGGGCCTGTGACCGCCGAAGAGGCCCTCCGCCGGCGCTGGGGCTACGACTCCTTCCGGCCTCTCCAGCGCGAGGCGATCGACGCGGCGCTCGCGGGCCGAGACTCCCTGGTCGTCTTGCCGACCGGCGGAGGCAAGAGCCTCTGCTACCAGCTCCCGGCGGCCATGGGCAAAGGCCTCGTCCTGGTCGTGTCCCCGCTCATCGCCCTCATGGACGACCAAGTGGCGGCGGCCCGCGAGGCGGGCCTCGTGGCCGACGCGCTTCACTCCAACCTCGAGACGGACCACAAGAGCGACGCCTACCGAAGGCTCGAGCGAGGCGAGACCGAGCTTCTCTACCTCAGCCCCGAGCGGCTGCTCATCGGCGACGCGCTGGAGGACGCCGCCGGGCGGCTGGTCCTGGTCGCCGTCGACGAGGCGCACTGCGTCTCTCACTGGGGCCACGAGTTCCGCCCCGAGTACCGCCGTCTGATCGAGGTGCTCGACCGCTTTCCAAACGCGGCCCGCATGGCGCTCACCGCCACCGCGACGCCCCCGGTCCAAGACGACATCGTGGCGCAGCTCGGCCTGCGCGATCCGCTCCGCCTCATCGGCCATCCCGACCGGCCGAACCTGGCCTACCGCGCCTTTCCCCGCCGCGACCAGTCCGCCCAGGTCCTCGACGTCGTGCGGCGCCACCCCGGCGAGGGCGGCATCGTCTACGCGCAGACGCGCAAGGACGTCGAGCGCCTCGCGGCCGGCCTGCAGGCGCACGGCGTCTCGTGCGCGGCCTACCACGCGGGCCTGCCGGCGGACGAGCGGCGGCGCGCGCAGGACGGCTTCGTGCGCGAGTCGATCGACGTCGTCGTCGCGACCATCGCATTCGGCATGGGCATCGACCGCTCGAACGTCCGCTTCGTCGTGCACGCGAATACGCCGAAATCCGTCGAGCACTACCAGCAGGAGTCGGGCCGCGCGGGTCGCGACGGGCTCCCCGCCGAGTGCGTGCTGCTCTTCGCCGCCTCGGACCTCGCGCTCCACCGCGGCCTCGCGCTCAAGGACGGCGGGCTCGCGCCCGACCGCCGGCAGGCCCTCGAACGGCAGCTCCGCGACATCGGCCGCTACGCGGTGTCCCCGCTCTGCCGCCACCGGCTGCTCGCCGAGCACTTCGGCGCGCCGTATCCCGTCGCGCCTCAAGGCACGGAGAGCTGCGACGCGTGCGACGTCTGCCTCGGCGAGACGAAAGGCCTGCCGCCGGAAGAGGCGCTCCTGACGGCGAAGAAGGTCCTGAGCGCCGCCTGGCGCGCCGAGGGCCGCTTCGGCACCGGCTACGTCGTGAACCTCCTGCTCGGGAAGGCCGAGGAGCGCATGCGCCGCCACGGGCACGACACGCTCAAGGTCTTCGGCCTGCTCAAGGAGGCCGGCGAGGGGGCGGTCCGCTCGTGGATCGACCAGCTCGTCGTGCAAGGGATGCTCGAGACCGTCGAGATCGGCGAGTACCCGCTCTTACGGATCACCGAGGCCGGGAAGGCGCTCTGCCGCGACGAGGGCGCCGTCCGCCTCGGCGTCCCCGCGCCGCCGGCCGCCCGCGGCAAGAAGGCGAAGCGGCCGGCGCGCGTCGCGGCGGGCTCTCCCGAGCCCGACGAGGCGCTGTTCGACAAGCTTCGGGCCCTCCGCAAGCAGCTCGCCGACCGCCAGGGCGTTCCTCCGTATCTCGTCTTTCACGACAGCGCCCTCGTCGAGATGGCGGCGGCCAAGCCGAGGACGCTCGACGCGCTGCGCGGCGTGAAGGGCGTCGGCGAGAAGAAGCTCGAGCGCTACGGGGCCGCGTTCCTCGCCGCAATCGCCGGTGGGGACTGAGCTCAAGCTCGTCGGCCTCTGGATCGAGTCGATCTGGGACGAGCAGGCGTGCCCGCCCCAAGAGCTCGCGGGAGAGCTGCCGGGCGACAGCCGGCTTAGGCTCTCGGACTACCTCGATCGAGGGGCGGAGCTCGCCGCCTATCTCGGAGCCTCGTGGTGCCGTTTTGGCTGCGAGGGCCCGCTCGGTTGCCGCGAGTTGCACGACGGCGAGTGGGCCTGGCCCGAAGGCCTGTCCCACTATGTGCGCGAGCACCACCTGATCCTACCGGAGGAGCTCGTCCGGAAGGCGACCGCGGGCGCGCGGCCGGACCTCCCGCATCAGCCAAACGACCGGCCCCGGGACACGACCGCCTGGTTCGCCTGGTGCGCGTCCCGCCGATCCGGCGCTCTTCGTCCGGCGCTCGAGCGCGCACAGACCGAGGCCCGGCGGCGCGGCAAGGAAGAGGAGCGACTAAGGCTCCAGGCGGCGGCGGCGAAGGCGGCGCGCGTCGGCGTCTCCGAGAGCGAGTGCGCGGCCAAAGGCTGCTCCGAGCGCGCGCTCAAGGGAAGCGCCTACTGCGCCTACTGCTTTGGCGGGGGTCCACGAGGCTCCCACGGACCGAGCCGCGCATTCGACTCGCCCGAGGCGCTGGCGCGAATCCTCAACGGCGGCTAGGTTGGTGAAGCAAGTAAAGTGGGGACTGTCCCCACTTTACTAACGCAGGGAGTCGGCGAGGAAGTCTTTCAGCGCTTCCCAGGAGCGGAGGTCGGCTTTCTCATCGTAGGCCATGCCTTTCGACGGGTCGTCGCCGGCCTCCTTCACCGTGAAGCTGTGGACGGCCCCGCCGTAGGAGACGAGCTGCCAGTCCGCGCGCGCCGCCCGCATCTCTTCCTGAAAGCCGGGCAGCTCGGGATTGACGAACTTGTCGTCGGCGCCGTGCAGCACCAGGACGCGCGCCTTGATCTCGCCCGGCTTCGCCGGCATCGGCGTGCCCAGGCCGCCGTGGAAGCTGGCGACGCCCCGCAGGTCGGCGCCGGCGCGCGCGAGCTCGAGGGAGGTCGTTCCGCCGAAGCAGTAGCCGATCGAGGCGAGCCGGCCGTCCACGGAGGAGTGCTTCTTCAGCTCGTTGAGTCCGGCGAGGGCGCGCTCGCGCATGAGCTTGCGGTCGGACCGGTACATGCCCGACAGCTTGCCCGCCTCCTGATGGTCCTTGGCGTAGACGCCTTTGCCGTACATGTCCGCGGCGAAGGCGACGTAGCCGAGCTTGGCGAGCATCTCGGCGCGGCGGCGGACGTAGGGGCCGTGGCCCCACCACTCATGGATCACGAGGACGCCCGGGCGCTTTCCCTTGACCGCGTCGTCCCAAGCGAAGAAGCCTTGGAGCACGCCGTCCCCATGCCTGTACTCGACTTCCTGTGTCTTGATCGCGGCGTGGGTGACAGAAGCGAGCAGCAAGAGGGCGGCGGGCAGAGGCGTGAGTTTCATGGCCGCGATTCTAGCAGTTGCGGCCGGTGTCGGGAAATCCGAGAATCCCTCCCGTGACCTCGTCCGGCTGCTGTCTCTCTAGCGCCGCCGCGCGGCCGGCTGCAGCACGTCGTAGACCTCGAGCCGGGAGCCGGACAGCCGCAAACCCACGCGGAGGAGCTTGTCGGCAGAAACGAACGGCTCGGGCTTGTCGTCGGCCGAGGACGGCGCCTTCGTGAACACGACGAGCCGGTCCGACGCGATGTCACGGAGCTTGATGCCGTAGGCCTCATAGCGGCCGTTGGCGAGCGTCATGAAGACGACCGCGCGCTCGTCGGAGACTCCCGCGAACTCGCCGCGCGCGTCCTCGAGGATCTCCTGGAGGTACAGGAGCCGATAGGCCTTCCCGCCGATCGTCAGCGGGTAGCCGCCCGCGAAGACCCCGTCCGCGATCTCCTTCACCTTCCACTCCCGCTTCGCGCCGCCGTCCTGGGGCTCGACCACAAGCCGGCTCTCCTCGCGCTTTCGCAGCTGCCCGTCGATCCAGAGCTTGAAGGACTTGCCGTCGTAGCGGACGGTCGCCGAGCCGTCTAAGACGTGGACCGGCGACAGGAAAGGCTTCCAGCGCAGGATCGACCTTCCTTTATAGAAGGCGGCCGTCGAGCAGGGATCGACGCAAAGGCTCAGGAACCAATTCTTCTCGCCGTTGGAGCTCTTCATGCCCGAGACGTGAACGGTCCTCGAGCCGGCCTGGAAGGTGATCGGGCTGCGCCAGCTCCGGTTGAGCAGCGGCTCGAGCTCGACGACGACGGGAGAGTCCGAGACGATCGGCGGCGTCTCGCGGGGCGCCCAGACCTCGCGGCCGATCGGCGGGACGGCGGCGGGCGCGGGAGACGCGCCCCAGGCGCCCGCCTGCGCCTCGAGCCCGGCGGGGAACTCCCGCCAGGAGGCGTGTGCCGGGTGGAAGGCGACGACCCACAAGACCCAGAGGGCCATGGTCGCCCTCAGGATAACGAGAAACCGACGGCGGCTCCTGGGCCCTTCGGGGAGCCCGGGAGCCGCCAAACGGCCTACCGCTCATTCGGGACGGAGGAAGTGGCAGGTGTAGCCGCCCGGGTTCTTCACCAGGTACTTCTGGTGGTAGTCCTCGGCCGGCGTGAAGCCCCCCGCGTCCACGATCTGCGTGACGACGGGCGCGGGCCACTTGCCGGACTTATCCACGCGCTCCTTCACTCTCTCCGCGACCTTCCGCTGCTCGGGCCCTTGGACGAAGATCGCCGAGCGGTACTGCGTGCCGCGGTCGTTGCCTTGGCGGTCCTTCGTCGTCGGGTCGTGCATACGGAAGAACCAGCCGAGGAGCTGCTCGTACGTAAGCCGGCTCGGGTCGAACTTCACCTCGACCGCCTCGGCGTGCCCCGTGTCGCCCTTCTTCACGTGCTCGTACGTCGGCGCCGACGTCTTGCCGCCGGTGTAGCCCACCGTCGTCTCAAGGACGCCGGGGATCCGGCGCAGCAGCTCCTCCATGCCCCAGAAGCAGCCGCCCGCGAGCACCGCGGTCTCCGTCTTCACCGGCTTCTTGAAGAGGCCCCGGTACTCTCCGAGGCCCTCCGACTCGAGCTTCCCCGCCGGCACGAAACGCAGCGACGCCGAGTTGATGCAGTAGCGCAGCCCCGTCGGCTTCGGCCCGTCCGGGAACACGTGTCCCAGGTGGGAATCGCCGTGGCGCGAGCGAACCTCGACGCGCTTCATGAAGAAGAGGCTGCGGTCCTCCTTCTCGACGACGTTCTCCTTCTCGAGCGGGCGCGTGAAGCTCGGCCAGCCCGTGCCCGAGTCGAACTTGTCGAGCGAGGAGAACAGGGGCTCGCCGGAGACCACGTCGACGT
>JACQPK010000159.1 GCA_016207565.1 Elusimicrobiota bacterium | reverse complement strand
CGCGCGAGGCGGGCGTGCGCTCCCTCGAGCGCGAGATCGGCGGCCTCTCCCGCAAGGCGGCCCGGAAGCTGGTCAGCGAGAAGGCCAAGAAGCTCTCGATCGGCGCCGAGCAGATCCCGAGCTACCTCGGCATCCCGAAGCACCACTACGAGAAGCACGACAACGAGGTCGGCGTCGCCACGGGGCTCGCCTGGACCGAGCACGGCGGGGAGATCCTCGCGATCGAGGTGGCCTCGGCTCCCGGCAAGGGCAGCGTGACGCTCACGGGCAAGCTCGGCACGGTGATGCAGGAGTCCGCGCACGCGGCGCTCTCCTACATCAAGTCGAACTCGAAGTCCCTCGGCGTCGCTCCCGCGTCCTTCCGCCGGCAGGACTTCCACATCCACATCCCTGAGGGAGCGATCCCGAAGGACGGTCCGTCCGCGGGCATCACGCTCGCCACCGCCCTGGCCTCGCAGCTCTCGGGCCGGCCCGTGAAGCCGGGGCTCGCCATGACCGGCGAGATCACCCTCCGGGGCCGCGTCCTCCCGATCGGCGGCCTGAAGG
This sequence comes from Elusimicrobiota bacterium, assembly GCA_016207565.1. Taxonomy (GTDB): domain Bacteria; phylum Elusimicrobiota; class Elusimicrobia; order UBA1565; family JACRDR01; genus JACRDR01. The sequence continues at coordinate 13,524 of JACQPK010000159.1, read as the reverse complement.
AGAAGGTCATGGCCGCGCACCGGGAAGGCCTCAAGACCGTCTTGTTCCCGTTCGGGAACACCAAGGACCTCGAGGACATCCCGAAGGACGTGCTCGCGCAGATCGAGATGGTTCCCGTCAAGCATGTTTCGGAGGTCTTCGCGAAAGCCCTCGCGCCGGCCGGCGGCCGCCAGCCGGCCAAGGCCAAGGTGGCGGGCTGGGTGCCGTCTCCCCTCCCCGCTGTCCGTCCCACGATCCCGCGCCCCGGAGCCGCCTGATGAAAGCCTATATCCTGCTCACGCCTGGCCCGACGCCGCTGCCGCCTTCCGTCTCGGCGAAGATGGCGGAGCCGATCCTCCATCACCGCACGAAGGAGTTCGGGAAGGTCTTCGACCAGGTCATCTCGGACATGCAGTACGTGTACCGGACCCAGCAGACGGTCGTCATGATGACGGCCTCCGGCACGGGGACGATGGAGTCCGCCGTCGTCAACCTCATGTCCCCCGGCGACAAGGCCCTCGTCCACACGACCGGCGCATTCGGCGACCGCTTCGTGAAGATCCTCAGGACCTACGGGCTCAACCCGGTCGTCGTCGCCGAGGAATGGGGTCACAGTGCTTCCCCGGAGAAGCTGCTCGCCGCGATCAAGGCCAACCCGGATCTCAAGGCCTGCTTCTTCCAGCACACGGATACCTCCACCGGCGTGGTCAACGACCTGCCGCGGCTCGCCCAGGTCGTGCGGGAGCACTCGGATGCGCTCGTCGTGGTGGACACCGTCAGCGGACTCGGGGCCGAGGAGCTGGAGTTCGACGCCTGGAACCTGGACGTCGCGGTCACGGGCTCCCAGAAGGGGCTGATGAACGGGCCCGGGCTCGGATTCGCCGCCGTCTCCGAGCGCGCCTGGAAAGCCGTTGCCGCCGCGAAGCTGCCCCGCTTCTATTTCGACTGGACCACGATGAAGGCCTCCCTTCCCAACCAGGAGACGCCCTACACGCCCGGGGTGAACCTCGTCGTCGCCCAGGCGGAAGCGCTCCGGATGCTCAAGGAAGAGGGCATCGAGAACGTGTGGAAGCGGACGGCCGAGCTCGCGGCCTACACCCGCAAGCAGGTGACCGGCCGCCTCGGCCTCAAGCTCTACGCGAAGGACCCGGCCGATATCCTGACCGGGGCCTGGCTTCCGGAGGGCGTCGACGGCAACAAGCTGCTCGCCGCGATGCTCGCGGAGGAGCGCATCTCGATCGCCAACGGCCAGGAAAAGCTCAAGGGCAGGATCATCCGCATCGCCCACATGGGCTACATCACCAAGGCGGACGTCGACGCGGGGCTCGACTCGCTCGCCCGGCGCCTGCAGCCGGTCCGCGCCTAAAGAGCCGCCGCCGGGGGATTCTCCTCGAGGATCTGCTGAACGATCGCCAGCAGATCCTTACGCCCGTAGGGCTTCGCGAGGAAGTACGTCCGCCCGTCCATGTCGACCCCTTTCGCGATGGTGCTCTCCGGGGCGGCGGACAGCATGAGCACCGGCTTGTCCTTCCACTGGGGATTGGCCCGCAGCGCCCGGTGGAAGGTCGAACCGCCCCCGGCCGGCATCATGTAGTCGAGGACCACGATCGCGGGGTCCAGCCGCTTCAGGATAGCCATCCCTTCGACCGCATCGGCGGCGACCTTCACGTCGTAGCCCTCGATCGCCAACACCTCGCTGATGAGGAGGCATAGGGTCTCGTCGTCATCGACCACCAGCACCCGTTGGCGGGGCATAATTCGAGTATAGCAATAACGCCGATCGTCACTTAGAATATGGCGGTCCCGTGACACCCCCTCCGGTCGTGGCGCTTGTCGGGTTCGAGGCCGCGCAAGCGGCGCCCTGCCGCCAGGCACTCGAGAGCCAGGGCTTCGCGGTGGTCGACGAGCCCGACGTGGACTCAGCGCTGCTGGGCATCGAGACACGGCGCTCGGATCTTTCCCGGCCCGACCTGTTCGCCTTCGGCCCCCTCGTGCCGATTCCCTGCTTGGAGGCGCTCCGCCGCGTGCGCGCCCATCCGTTGACGAAGACCTCGTCCATCCTCGTCGTCAATGAGCGCCTCGGGATCGAGAACGCGGCCGCGATCCTCGACGCCGGAGCCGACGACGTCTATCGGAAACCGTTCCTGCCGGCGATCTTCTCCGCTCGGGTCCGAGCGCTCGTCCGACGGCGAGCGGAAGGGCGGGCCGCGGACGAGGACCCGAACCTGCTCCGCCTGGGCCCCGGGCTCGAGGTTCACCTCCTGCAGCGAACGGTGAGCGTCGACCGGCTGCGCGTGCCGCTCTCCCGCGGGCAATTCGACCTCCTGGTCGCGCTGCTCCGAAACCGCGGCAATCCGGTGCCGGGCGCCGAGCTGATTGCGCTCCTGGCGAAGAGTCTCCTTTACGTCAACGCGGCGCACATCAAACGGGAGCTGGAACAGCTACGCGTCAAGCTCCTTCGATTCGGAGCCTGCCTGCAGCCTCAAGCCGACGGCGCCTACCTCTTCGCCGAACCGCGCTCCTCCTGAACGAGGTCCGGCGCCAATCCGCGTTATATCGCTCCGTTACTTGGCTCGAGCCAAGTGGAATCCGGGGCGTCCTCCGTCGAGGAACGGAACTTTTTCGGCCTTTTTGCGTATCTATCTGTGAGGGCCTATGGCTGCAAAGAATCTGGAAGAGCTGTCCGACACGGAGCTACGGAAGCGCTTGACGCGGCTGGCGGCGGCCGAGAGCAGGATCACCCGCGAAGTGATACGGCATCTCGCCGAATACGACCGCCGGAAGCTCTGGAAAGCGGATGGCGTCGCCAATCTCTGGGAATACAGCCGGAAGATGCTCGGCTTCACCGAGGATCAGGCCGCGGTACGCATCCGCGCGGCGCGGGCGCTCCAAGACCACCCGGCGCTGGACCGGGCTCTCGAGCTCGGCGAACTGGGAGCCAGCGCGATCCGGAGGCTTGCCCCGGCCTTGACGAAGGAGAACGCGGCGGAGTTGATCGCCCAGGCCAGAGGCAAGCCGCTCAGGGAAGTCGAACGGCTGGCCGCGATCGAGCTGGTGCGCCAAGATAGGGCGGCGGCGAGGCTCGAGGCCTCCGGAGGCGCGCCGGCCGACGGCGCGGCCTCGGCACCGGTCCTCTTCGACGCGCCCCGATGCTCCCCGGAGGAGCTCCAAGCCGAGTCCACCTCCCGCTGGGTCAGGTCGCGCAACCCGGACTCCATGAGGCCCCTCTCCGGCGCGGACTGGCGCGTCGCCTTCATCGCGGGCACGGAGTTCGTCCGGAACGTCGATCAGGCCAAGAATCTCCTGGCCCGGCGATTCCCGGACGCCAGGCTCGAGGATATCCTGGGAGCCGGCGTGGAGATGGTGCTTGACAAGCTCGACCCGGCGCGCCGCCACGCCCGGCGCCAGGCAAGAGCCCTCGCGAAGGCGCGCAAGACCGCAGAGAATGAGAGCTCCGCCGCAGCCAACGAGAGCTCCGCCGCGGCGGGAGGGAAGCTCTCCGCCCCAGACGGCTCGGCCGGCGACGCCGCCCGCGCTCCAGAAGCCGGCACGGAGGCTGCCGGTGCCGAGGAGCGCGACCTGCGACTCCGGCGCCGGCCGCACATTCCAGCGGCGCTTCGCGACCAGGTCCTGGCGCGAGACGGCTACCAGTGCGCGCACGTCGAGCCGGACGGCCGCCGGTGCCCGGTCCGGCGGTACCTGGAGGTGGACCACATCGTTCCGGTCGCGCTGAACGGGCCGACGACGTTGGAGAACCTGCGGGCCTACTGCCGGGGACACAACGCCATGGCGGCTGAGCTCGCGTTCGGCGTCTCCTACGTCGTGCGGGCTATCGCTCGACACCGGCTGCTCCGCTCCAGCCGACCGGACGCGGCGGCCGGGTCCGAGCCGACCTCCGGGCCGCCGCCGTAGAGCCCCCGGCCGGCGGGCCGGGCCTATTCCAAGCCTCCGCCAGGATCGGTACAATAGAGTGTTGCCCGATCGAGAGGCGTACCTCGGGGAGCCGTGGCAGGACTGGCTCCTACTGGTCCTGGCGCCGGTCCTGGCCTGCGCCGTCGGCATCGGCTCGGCGTGGGTCTACGCGCTCCGCGTGGGCCGGCCCGGGTTCCACGAGTCGTTGGCGTTCTTCGCCCTGACCGGCTTCATCGTCAACTCCCATTTCGCCCTGACGTTCTACCGGAGTCACCTCAACGGGAAGATATTCCGCCTCACGCCGCTCCGGTTCACGCTCGTCCCGGTCTTGCTCTTGGCGTGCCTGCTTACCTCCAACTTCTGCTTCTGCGTCGCCGTGTTCGTGAACGTTTGGTGGGATACCTGGCACTCGAGTTCCCAGACGTTCGGCCTGTGCCGGATGTACGACCGCAAGCTCGGCAACGATCCCGAGGCCGGCAGGGGTCTCGATATGGCGCTCAATTGGTTGATCTACACGGGGCCGATCATCGCCGGCGTGATCCGCCAGGAGGAGATCGCCAACAGTCTGGGCGCGATGGAAGGGAGCTATCCCGCCCTGGCCGCCCTCCTCGCGGCCGCGGTGGGGCGCGTGCTCGAGCGCGCGGCGCCGCTGGTCCTGCCGGCGGGGCTGGCCTTCGCCGCCTATTACGCGTGGAGGTACCGACGCCTCGCCGCCTCCGGGTACAGGGTCTCGCCGCTGAAGCTGGCGATCCTGGCGAGCACGCTGGCGGCGGCCGTCGCCAGCTGGGGCTACAACTGGTGGGGCGCGGCGATGCTGTCGATGAACCTCTTCCACGCGGTGCAGTACTACGCGGTCGTGTGGCTCGCCGAGCGCGGAAACGTCAGGGACTCGCTCGGGCTGCCGTCGACCGGGTGGGCCCTCCCGGCGTTCCTGGCACCCGCGGCGGCCTACGGGGCCCTCGTCGCGCTGCCGTCGACGTCGAGCCTCTGGCTCATGAAGGTGAGCGTCGCCGTAGCGACGCTGCACTTCTGGTACGACGGCTTCGTCTGGTCCGTGCGCAAGGGCCAGACTCGCTTCCCAGCGCCGTCTTAGAATCGTAGAATGGGCGCACGTTGAGCGAGAACGGCAAGCGATTCACGGTGCTCGTCACCGATCCCATCGACCGGGAAGGCCTCAAACCCCTCCAGGACCACCCCGGGCTCGAGCTCCGGGTCGAACTCAGTCCCGCGGCCGAGAAGCTGACGAGCCTCCTCACCGACACCAACGCCTGGCTGGTGCGCTCCGAGACGAAGGTCACGGCGCAATGGCTCGAGAAGGCGCCGGCGCTGCGGATCATCGGCCGCGCGGGCGTGGGGGTCGACAACATCGACGTCGCGGGCGCCTCCCGGCGCGGGATCGCGGTCATCAACGCCCCCCAGGCCAACACCATCGCCGCCTGCGAGCACACGTGGGGCCTGCTCCTCTCCCTCTCGCGCAACATCCCGCAAGCCGATTCGGACATGAAGCAAGGCAAGTGGGACCGCGCCCGCTGGATGGGCACCGAGCTGCAGGGCAAGACCCTCGGCGTCGTCGGGCTCGGAAGGATCGGCCGCGAGGTGGCCAAGCGCGCGGTCGCCTTCGGCATGCGCGTCGTGGCCCACGACCCCTACATCTCGACGGAGCAGGCCCGCGGGATCGGCGCGACGCTGATGCCGCTACCGGGGCTGCTCGGGGAATCTGACTACATCACGCTCCACGTGCCCGGCGGCGCCCAGACGAAGGGGCTCATCAACGATGCGACGATCGGACAGGTGAAGGCGGGCGCGCGGATCGTCAACTGCGCCCGGGGCGAGCTGATCGAAGAGAAGACCTTGGTGGAGGCGATCAAGAGCGGCCGTCTCGGCGGGGCCGCGCTGGACGTCTTCACGAAGGAGCCGCTCGCCGCCGACAGCCCGCTGCGCGGCCTGCCGAACGTGATCCTCACCCCCCACCTCGGCGCGTCGACGACCGAGGCGCAGCGCAAGGTCGCCGAGGAGCTTTCCAAAGGGATCCTCGAGTTTTTCGAGCGCGGCCTCGCCCGCTACGCGCTCAATCTCCCCGGCTTCGACCCCGAGACGCTCGAGCAGATCGGGCCCTTCCTGGAGCTCGGCGAGAAGCTCGGGGCCTTCGTCGGCCAGATGCTCGACGCCGGCCTCAAGGAGGTCCGCACCGTCTTCCATGGCGACTTCGAGGAGCGCCACCGCCACCCGGTCTCGGTGGCGGCGCTCAAGGGAGTCCTCACCAGCATCCTGGCCCAAGGCGTCGGCTTCATCAACGCGCCGATCCTCGCGCGCGAGCGCGGCATCAAGACCACCGACGAGATCGACCCCTCCATCCTCGAGGGCTACTCCCGGCTGCTCGACGTGATCGCCGTGACGGACAAAGGCGAGATCAGTGTCTCCGGCGCGATCATCTCGCACGCGCCGCGGATCGTGCGGCTCGGCGATCTCGTAGTCGACGTCCGCCCGAAGGGCCGCATGATCGTGCTCGAGAACCAGGATCGCCCGGGCATGATCGGACAGGTCGGGACCCTCCTCGGCGGCCGGGGCGTGAACATCTCCGACATGCGCGTGGGCCGCCACGCCCCGAAGCAGAAAGCGGTCATGGTCCTTCTCGTCGACGAGGACGTCCCCGGCGACGTGCTGCGCGAGCTCGGACAGATCTCCGGGATCACGGGCGTCCGATGGGTGAGGCTGTAACCCCGGCCCTCTCCTTCGAACACGTCACCAAGCGCTACGTCTATTCCCACCTGGGACGCGACACCGTCACCCGGGGCATCGAGGACCTGGATCTGGCTATCGCCCAGGGCGGGGCCCTCGGGCTGCTCGGGCTCAATGGGAGCGGCAAGACGACGACCATGAAGCTCGCGCTCGGGCTGCTGACGCCGACGAGCGGCGCCGTCCGGGTCTTCGGGGCCGCCGCGGGGACCCCCGAGACGCACCGAGCGATGGGATATCTCCCGGAGCTCCCGTACTTCTACCCCTTCCTCACCCCGACGGAGACGCTCGACCTCTTCGGCAGACTCTCGGGCTTGTCCGCGGCGGAGCTGGCCGAGCGCGTCCCGGCGGCCCTCGCGCAGGTCGGGCTCGCCCAGGCGCGCGAACGCCGGCTGTCGCAGTTCTCCAAGGGGATGCTCCAGCGCGTCGGGATGGCCCAGGCGATCCTGCACGACCCGAGGCTGCTGCTCCTCGACGAACCCGTGAGCGGCTTAGACCCGCTGGCGATCTCCGAGTTTCGCGCGCTGCTGGTCGCGCTGCGCGAGCGCGGAAAGGCGCTGCTCGTCTCCTCCCACAGCATCTCCGAGGTGGAGCGCGTGTGCGACCGCGCCGCCATCCTGGTCGAGGGCCGGCTCGTGCGCATCGTCGAGCAGGCGGACTGGGCCGGCTCGGCGGGGCGGCTCGAGGAGCTCTTCGTGGAGACCGTCCGCTCGCACGGAGCGCCGGCATGAGCCGCCTCGGGATCCTCGCCTGGAGCAGCTTGCGGGAGCAGCTCCGCGACCGCTCCTACCAGCTGGCGCTCTTGTTCGCCGGCGTGATGATCTACCTGAGCCTGCTCCTCGGGATGCTCGCCGTCGACCAGGAGCTCCGGGCCCTGCTCGACTTCGGGCTCGGATTCATCGAGCTCATGGCGCTCGCCGCGGCCATCTTCGGCGCGGCGACCGGCATCCTCCGCGAGATGGAGACCAAGGCGATCTATCTGGTCCTGACCCGCCCGGTCACCCGGCTCCAGTACCTGGTCGGACGCTACCTCGGCATCGTCCTCTCGACGGCCGCGGCGGTCGGGCTGATGGCCGTCGTCCACGTGGCGCTCCTGCTCATCCGCGGCTGGGAGTTCCGGCCGGATTACCTTCTCGCGCTGTTCGGGATCGGCCTCAAGGTGGCGATCGCGGCGGCGATCGCCACCTTGTTCGCGCTGTTTTCGACGTCCGCGCTCTCCGCCCTGACGATCACCGGCGTCCTCTGGACCCTGGGGCACTTCCTGCCGGAGATGCGGTTCCTCGCGCAGCGCGGCGGGTTCCCCTCCATTCCGCTCCTGGTGGCGCTCAAGGTGACGCCGAACCTGCAGCTCCTGAGCTTCCGGGAGCGCCTCGACGTCCCCGCGGCCGCCTGGGCGGGCGAACCGGTCGCCTTCGCGATCGCCTACTGCGCGGCCTACTCCGCGGTCTGCCTGACGCTGGCCTACGCCCTGCTGCGCACGAGGGACCTATGACGCCCGCCGTCGCGGCCGGGGCGGTCGCGGCGGCCGTCCTCCTCAACACGGCGGCCGGACGCGTGTTCGGCTCTCCGCTGCCGCCGCCCGACGAGCTGCGGCTTACCTACGACGACGCGGTCCGCTCGGCCGGTCTCATGAGCCTGGGGATGCGCCGTCTCGCCGCGGACATCGAGTTCATCCGCCTGCTCATGTACTACGGCAGCGCCGGCGAACAGGGCCAAGACGGCTCGGCCGACGCCCACGCGCACCCGGAAGGCGAGCACGACGACGGCCCAGGGGCGTACCCCCAACTGGCGTCGAGGACGCTGCGGATCCTCGACCTCGACCCGTGGTTCAGCTACGTGGCCCTCTACTCCGCCGCGGCCCTGGCCTTCAACCTCGACCAGCCCGACCAGGCGCTGGCGGTGCTGCGCCACGCCGCCGCGCGGGACCCGAAGAACTGGCAGTACCGGGCGTATGTGGCGGCGATCGGCTTCTCGAAGACCGGAGACGCGGCCAAGGTCCACCGGGAGCTGGAGCCCGTCGTGCGGGACCCGGAGTGCCCGACGATGCTCAAGAACATCGTGGCCTTCCTGAGCCGCCGGCTCGGCCGGCGCGAGCAGGCGATCGGGCTCTACCGGGAGATCCTGCGGTCGCGCGACAAGAACTACCACGCGATGGCCGAGAAGGCGCTCCAAGAGCTCGGCGCGGAGGCGCGATGAACGGCGAGAACGAGATCCGCGAACGCCTGCTGGCGGTGCTCGTGCCGCTGGCGATCGTGATGGGGGTCGGCGTCCTGGGCTATCGCCTCATCGAGGGCTGGTCGTTCTTCGACTCCCTCTACATGACCGTGATCACGCTCGCGACCGTGGGCTACGGGGAGACGAACCCGCTCACGACTCCGGGCCGCGTGTTCACGATCGGTCTCATCCTGGTCGGCATCGGCGTGCTGACCTACGCGTTCACCTCGCTCACCGCGTTCGTTGTCGAAGGCGACCTGAAAGACGCACTACGGAGGCGCCGCATGCAGGCCAAGATCGAGAAGCTCACGGGACACTACATCGTCTGCGGGAGCGGCCACACCGGCCGCATCATCATCGAGGAGCTGAAGAAGACCGGGCGCGACGTCGTCGTCGTCGAAAAGGACCCCGAGGTCGTCGGCCACCTCACCCAGCAAGGGATCCTCGCGCTCCACGGCGACGCGACGGACGACGAGCTGCTCAAGGCCGCCGGCATCGAGCGCGCCAAGGGGCTCTTCGGGGCGCTTCCGACCGATCCCGCGAACGTGTTCGTGGCGATCTCCGCCCGCGGGCTGAACCCGAACCTGCGCATCGTCTCCCGCCAGCAGGAGAAGGGAGTCGAAGGGAAGCTCAAGCGGAGCGGCGCCGACGTCGCCGTCGACCCCGGACTCATCGGCGGGCTGCGCATGGCCTCCGAGATGATCCGTCCCGCGGCGGTCGGCTTTCTCGACTCGATGATCCGCGCCGAAGGGAAGGTCTTCAGGATCGAGGAGGTCCCTGTCGTCGCCCAGACGCCTCTCAAAGGAGAGCCCTTGGGGTCCGTGAAAGGCTCCGAGGGCGGCGCCGCCCTCGTGCTCGCGGTGAGGCTCGCCGACGGGAAGACCTACGACATCAACCCGGCGCCGGATCGGCCGATCACTCCCGGAGAAGTCCTCGTCGCGATGGGCTCGAAGGACCAGCTCAAGGCCCTGCGGTCGCGCCTCGGCGTCAATTAGATCGGCTTCACGAAGACGAAGACCAACGCGGCCGCCACGGCTCCCATGAAGAGCCCGCGCCAGAGCTTGATCGCGCGCTCCCCCACCGTCGGCTGAGGCTGGGCCAGCCGCTTGGCGGCGATCGTCAACACGATCGTCGCCGCCATCGCGAGCCCGAACGCCGCGAGCTTCGCATGCAGCCACGCCTCGTGCAGGTAATAGCCGGGGTTCTGGGTCAGGGCGCCCAGTCCGGTCACGATCGCGAGCGTCATGCCCGTATGCCCGGACAACGAGAGGAGGCGGCGCGCCGTGGGCAGGAGGGGCCCACCGGGCGCGCCTCCGCGGACGTGGTCGATCATCACGCGCCCCGCGCCGAAGACGCCGGCGACCCACAGCGCGATCCCGAGGGTGTGCAACGCCAATAGCCATGCCAGCATAGGTCGATCCTACCATAATCGATCCCCCGATACCCCGGAGGCCCTAGGGCCCAGCGCCAAGTGGGTCTAAATCCGCTTCCCGTCCCCCCGTTGGGCCCAGGTGTCAACGTTGTACTTGCACCAAAATACCGCATCGGACGACCTGTCGGCGTCCTAGGAGCGCTATGATCCCGGCCCCCCCCTCGGCCCGAGCCATCCGCATCGCCCTCGCCGCATCCGTCCTCCTCCAATCGTCGTTCGCCTGGTCGCAGCGCGTCATCGAGACGCCGGTCGTGCCGCTCTCCGCCTCGGCCGCGGCGGCCGCCGGCGCGATTTCCCCCGCCGCGCCGCAGCTGCAGTTGGGGCCCGTGCGCCCCGCCGCGGCCGCGACCGTGAGCGCCATCGCTCTGCAAGCCGGACCGGCCTCGAAAAGCCGGCTGGCATTGTCGGCCAACGCCCAGACCCGGGCCGGGGCCCTCGCGACGGCGGGCGGGCGGGCCGGAGCGTTGTCCGCCGGGCGGACGGCCGAGCCGGCCGGGACGGGCCGCGAGCTCGCCTCGTCGCTGTCCAGCCTGAGCGTGGGCGCCGAGACGAGGACCCGCGCCATCTCCGCCGACGGCGTTTCCGGCGGCATGCAGGCCTCCACCCGCTTCTTCGAGGCCGGCCGCTCCATCAAGCACCACGTCTCAGGCACGGGGTCGACCGATGGCTCCTCGTCCGGCGGCAACGCCGGCGGCTCGGGCGGCGCCTCGCAGAACGGCTCCCCAAACGGCCTCCTCCCCAAGCGAATGCCGGTGATCGTCATGAGGGAGCCTCTCTTTCCCGGCACGCAGACTAACTTTTACCCGGGGAACCAGGCGACCGTGGAGCTCGTCGCCGGCGCGGCCTCCGGGGAGAACGGCGGCTACCTCCTCGTGGCCACCTCTCGCGAAGAGAACCCCTCCCAGCACTTCCCGGTCGCCAGCGTCGTCCGGGTCGTCGACTTCCGCGAGACCGCAAACGGCGCGATGGCGGTCTTCGAGGTCGTCTCCGAGGCGGTGATCGACCGCGTCGACCGAGACGCGAAGGGCCGGCCGGAGGCGCAGGTCCATTATCAGGGGAGAGCCAAGTCCGATCCCCAAGAGACGCGCGCCATGATCAAGACCGTGAAGGACTACTTGCGGGAGGTCGGGCGATTAGACACCGGCGCCAACCCGCGCCTCATCGCGGCCGTGCTGTCCGTGGACGACGGCGACAACATCGCCACGGTCCTCGGCAGCGAGATGCCGTTCCCGTTGGCCTTGAAGCAGAACATCCTCGCGGCCCGCTCGACGGCGGACCGCCTGCGGCTCATCGCCCGCGGACTCGTCGACTTGAAGACCGAAGGGCAGTTGACGGAGCGCGCCAAGGCGGAGATGGGCAAGCAGCAGAAGGAGTACATGCTCCGACAGCGCATGAAGGCGATCCAGCAGGAGCTCGGCGAGGACGAGGACGGCGCCAACGAGCTCGAGGAGTTCGCGCAGAAGGTCGAGGCGTCCGGGATGCCGGACAAGGTCAAGGACAAGGCCCGCGGCGAGCTCAAGAAGCTCAGGGCCACCAACCCGCAGAGCTCCGAGTACACGGTCGGTCGGAACTACGTCGAGTGGCTCGTGAGCCTCCCCTGGGGCGTCCGCACCGAGGACCGGGTCGACCTGAAGGTCGCGCAGGAGATCCTCGACCGGGACCACGACGGCCTCAAGGAGGTCAAAGACCGCGTCCTCGAGTTCCTGTCCGTCCGCAAGCAGACGGGCAGCAAGAAGGGCGCCATCCTCGTCTTCGACGGCCCTCCCGGCACGGGCAAGACCTCGATCGGACGCGCGATCGCCGAGGCGATGAACCGCAACTACATCCGGTTCTCCGTCGGCGGCGTCTCGAACGAGTCCGAGATCCGCGGGCACCGGCGGACCTACGTCGGCGCGATGCCCGGGACCCCCATCCAGAAGCTCAAGGAGGCGGGCTCGGTCAACGCCGTGTTCGTGGTCGACGAGGGCGACAAGATCGGCCAGGCCAACCCGACCGGCGGCGATCCCTCGGCGGCGCTCCTCGAGCTCTTCGACCCCGAGCAGAACTTCTCCTTCCGCGACCATTACCTCGACGTGCCGTTCGACTTCTCCGAGGTGATCTTCGTGGTCACGTCCAACGAGCTCATGAAGCTCCCCGAGCCCCTGCGCCACCGGATGGAGCTGATCCAGTTCTCCGCGTACACCGATCGCGAGAAGCTCTCCATCGTGCAGAAGCACATCCTCGACAAGATCCGCGGCGTCAAAGGCTTGACCGCCAAGGACGTGGACTTCACGCCCGAGGCGATCCTGCGCATGATCCGCGGCTGGACCCACGAGGCCGGCGTCCGCGAGATCGAGCGCAAAGTCGACGAGGTGCTGCGCAAGATCGTGACCCGCAAGCAGATCCAGGGCGAGCCGTTCCCCGGCCTCGTCGAGGCGAGCGACCTGGAGCGGTATCTCGGCAGGCCGGAGTTCAGCGAGCGCCGGGCCGCCAAAAACGGCGTGGGCACCGGCACCGGCCTCTCGGTGAGCGGCTACGGCGGCGACATCCTAAGCGTCGAGGCCACGGCGACGCCGGGCACCGGCAAGTTCACGCTGCGCCAGCAGATGCTCGATATGACCAACGACTCGGCGCTCAACGTGCTGACCTACGTCAAGAGCGTCGCGGCCCGCTACGGCGTCCAGCCGCGGTGGTTCCGCGAGCACGACATCGACATCGCGTTCGCTCCCGCCGGGAAGATCCAAGGCCCCTCGGCCGGCATCGTCATGGCCACGGCCCTCATGAGCGAGGCGACGGGACGCGCGATCAAGGACGGCGTCGCGATGACCGGCGAGCTCACGACGAAGGGGTGGGTGAAGGCGATCGGCGGGCTCAAGGAGAAGGTCCTCGCGGCTCACCGGCTCGGATTCCACACGGTGGTCTTCCCCGAGGAGAACCTCAAGGACATCGAGAAGATCCCGGAGGAGGTCCGCGCGGAGATCAAGCTGATCCCGGTCTCGCGCATCGAGGAGGTCTTCGACATCGCCCTCGAGGCCCCTGCGCCGGCTCCGGGCCGCTGGGAGCGCCTGATCGCGGCGCTCCGAGGCGCGATCGGTCGCTAGCCGGCCGGTTACGCGCGCGATCGGCCGCTGGCGCGCCGATCACGCGCGCGATCGGCCGCTACGCGCCGATCACTCTTCCGGCGTCAGCGGCCCGGGGGGCTGCTCCTTGTCCCGACCGGTCGATGTGTCCGTCGGCGTGCCGGTGTCGGACGAGGTGGAGGTGTCCGTCGG
>JACQPK010000157.1 GCA_016207565.1 Elusimicrobiota bacterium | reverse complement strand
GCGTGGGCCAGTCGAAGCGCAGGTACAAGAGGGTGTCGAAGGGCAAGAACTGCTTCATCGCCTCGCCGAGCGGCAGCGCGAGACCCTGCTGATGGAAGTAGACGATGAGGGCCGAGCCCACGGCCACGCCCGCCGCGCCGCCGATCGCGCCCATGATGCAGCTCTCGACGAGCACCAGCCGCAGGACGAACGACGGCCGCGCCCCCATCGCCTTGAGGATCCCGAACTCCCGGACCCGCTCGAACAGCGACATGAAGACCGTGTTGAGGATGCCGAGGGCCACGATCAAGAAGACGATGCCGAGGACGATCTTGAGGATCGCGTTCTGGTACGCCTGCATCCCGGTCAGCTCCTCATCCACCTCCCGCCAGGTCAGCACCTTCACGGGCTCCTTCGCGAGCGCGGCGGCGAGCCCCGCCTGCGCCTCGCGGAGGCGCTCCGGGTCGCGGAGCCTCACGACGAAGTTGTTCGCCCGCCCCTCGAGGGCCAGCGTCTCCTGCATCGAGGCCAGCGGGACGTAGACGATCGCCTTGTCGAACGTCTGGCTCCCCGCGTGAAACAGCCCGACGACCGTGTAGTTGTCGGCGCCCATGCTGCCGTCGGAGGCCTGGGCCATCACCACGACCTTTTCGCCGAGCCCGGCCCCGAGGGCCTCGGCCGCCTGGTCGCCGAGGACGATCTCGCGCGGCTTGCCCGTGAGCCAGGTCCCGCGTTGGAGGTAGGTGTGCATCGACGTCACCTTCGGGTCCCGGTGCGGCTCGACCGCGACGATGAGGACGCCGTTGGAGTCGTTCTTGCCGGACACGAGGCCCGTGACGACGATGCGCGCCTGGTGCGCGGCGACCGCGGGATCGGCGGACAGGGCCCGGTCGATCCGGGGCAGCTCGCCGAAGTATTTCTCCGGGAACTTCAGCTCGCGGACGTCCTGGTGCTGGACCTGGATGTGGCCCGAGATGACGCCTGTCGCCTTCTCGATCAAGCTGTACTGGATCGTCTTGATCATGCTCTGCCCGAACATGATCGCGGCGACGCCGCAGGCGATCGAGGCGAGCGTCAGCAGGCTCCGGCGCGCGTTGCGCCACAGGTTTCGCCAAGCCAAGAGCAGCACGGCGGCATCCTACCATTCTTAGGCCTTGCAACCTCCCAGCCATACTGTTAAGATATTTTAACAGTATGAAAAGAACGAACGAGGAGCTCTCGGACGCGATCACGGGAGAGAAGCTGTTCACGGTGCGGGAGGCCGCGCGCGTCCTCCACTACCACCCTTTCTCGATCTACCGCCTGGTCTGCGCGGGGCGCCTGCGCTACCGCCGGCTGGGCGACAAGACGCTGCTGTTCTCGCGCCAGGACCTCCTCCGCTTCCGGGACCGGCACGAGAAGCATGGGCCCGCCCGGACCAAGCCCGCGCCTCTCGGCGAGGCGGCCGGGCCGTCCGAGAAGACCTGGCGCCAGTTCCGGTGGGAGATCGTGCCGCTCATCCGCGCGCGGCTCAACCGCGAGCAGGGGCGGCGGCTCAAAGGACTACGGATCTCCGTGCGCGGGCGGGAAGGCGAAGCCTGGAACGTCGTCTACCAGGCCCCGAAAGTGTAAAGAGTAAACGTTGGGGACAGTCCCCAGGGTTTACTTTTTTAGCGGGAGCGCTGGAGGCGCTCGAGGCTGAAGAAGCTGTCGGGCGCGTTGATGTTGAAGTCGATGTCGTGGTACTTCATCACGGTCTTCTGCCCGGGCTTGCGGTGGGGCGTGCACTCTAGCCGCGTCGGCACGCGGAGCCCGTCCATGAGCTCGATCTCGGAGAGCGCGACCGTCCGGATCTTCTCCCCCCGCTCCGAGTAGTCCTCCTCCTTGAGCGGCAGCACGGTCCCGTCCGGGTAGACCATCGACCAGAGCAGGACGCGGCCCCACACGACGGGAGCGTCCGGCTTCGGCGTCGCCTCGATCTCGTAGACGTCGTGGTCTCCCTTATCGGTGACCCGCAGGACCTTGTGGGTGTAGTCTTTCACCACGGAGTCGGCCTTCACGATGTCCTCGTACGTGAAATCGGAGCCCTGCCAGGAGGAGTGCATCATCGTCGGCGGGACCTTCACGACGCGCTCGACCTTCGGCATCCAGAGCCACATCTCGTTCTTGCGGCGGAGCGTCGTGTTTCCCTTGTCCTTGGCCGGGGAGTGGATCAGGATGAACGCCTTCTCGCGGCCTTGGTTCCAGCCCTCGATCGTCAGCTCGCGGGTCCACGACGGCGTGACGACCGTCATCGTCAGCCTTCCGTGGCTCGAGTCCCCGCGCAGCACCTTGTTGGCGATGTCGACGATCTCCGTCGGCGTCAGGATCTTGCGCTCGGCTCCGGCGGCGGCGCCCAGCGCGGGCAGCGCCGGGGCCACGAGGAGGCAGGCGGCGAGGGCCGCCGCGAGCCGTGCCGCGGCGATCGTCGCGTCCGGCCGGGCGGGGCGCTTTCCCGCGATGTCGTAGGCCGTGCCGTGCCCCGGCGAGGTCCGCACCAAGGGAAGGCCGACGGTCCAGTTCACGACGCCGTAGGGCTCCGCGATCTTGAGCGGGATCAGCGCCTGGTCATGGTACAGGGCGACCAAGCCGTCGAGGCTCCCGCGCGCGTGCGCGGCCCAGGCCGCATCCGCCGGGTACGGCCCTCCGGCGTTCACGCCGGCGGACCGAAGCCGCGCGATGGCCGGTTTCAGCTTGGACTCCTCCTCTCCGCCCAATATCCCGTGCTCCCCCGCATGGGGATTGAGCGCGCAGACCCCGAGCCGAGGCCGCCGGAGCCCCAGCTCGCGCAGCGCCTCGAAGAGCCGCGTGCCGGCCTCGACGACGCCGGAAACGGTCAGCCGGCGCGGAACCCGGCTCAACGGGATGTGCCGGGTGACCAGGACCGAGCGCAGCCTCCCGGCCAGGAGCACCATCGCGCCCCGGACCCCGCACGCGCTCTCGAAGAACCCGGTGTGATCGGAGTGCCCGGCTCGAGCACGGACCCACGCCTCCTTGGAGACCGGGGCGGTGACGATGCCGTCGACGATGCCGCGGACGTAAAGCCCGAGCGCCAGGCGGACCGACTCGAAGGAGGCCCGCCCCCCGTCGGCGGTCGGCTTGCCGAGGACGCCGCGGCACCCTACGCCGGGGTCGAGGAGCGGCGCGAGCCTCTCGCCCCAACCGCGCCGGCGCATCACGGCACGCGAGCCGACCACGATCGCGTCGGCCGACCTCCGGACCCCGCGATCCCTCAGGGCGCCGACGACGACCTCCGGCCCGATCCCGCCGGGATCCCCCATCGTAAACGCGAGGATCGGACGGGAGCGCGCCACGTCAGCCCTTCTTCTCTTCCGTGGGAAGCTTGATCTCGATCTGGGCCTGCTTCCGGAGGTCCTGCGCCGTCTTCTCCAGCTCCTTCTCGAGGGACACGTTGAACAGGAACTGGGCCAGGTCGTCTTTGAGCTTGTCGAACGTCACGCGCTCGGCCGCCTTCTTCTCGCGCACGCGGATCAGGTGGTAGCCGAACTGCGTCTCGACGGGCTCGCTGACCTCGCCGACGGGCAGCCCGAAGGCGACCTTCTCGAACTCGGAAGGCATCCAGCCGCGGAGCACGAAGCCGAGATCGCCGCCGCGGTCCGAGGATTCCTTGTCGTCGGAGTGCTTCTTCGCGAGCTCCGCGAAGTCGGCGTCGTCGGACTCGAGCTGCTTCTTGAGGTCCTCGATCTTCTTGAGGGCCGCGGTCTTCTCGACCATCGACGCCTTCGGCCCGACCTTCGCGAGGATGTGGGCGACCAGGACGCGCTCTCCGGACAGGTCCTTCACGCGCTGGCCGAGCGCCATGTAGGCCTGCGCGTCGCGCTCCGGCAGCCCCGCCACGGCGGCCGTGTCGCCCTTGACGATGAAGCGAATCCGCTCGAACGCCTTGCGCACGTCGGTCTCCTCCGGCGGCTTCACCTTCGGCCGGACGACCTCGTCCATCACCTTCCGAATCATCATCTGCTTGCGGATGCGCTCGCGGAACGCGGACGGCGTCACGCCCTCCTTCTTCAGCTCCTCGTTGAGCGCCTTCTCGACCTCCTCGTCGGAGAGCGTCTTCCCCTCGGCCGTCTGGCGGAAATTCTTCTCGCGGACCTCGGTGATGCCTTGGTCGACTTCGCGCTCGTGGATCTTGATCTTCCGGCGCTCGGCCTCGGCCTCGAACAGCTTATCGTCGATCATCTGATCGAGGACCTTCCGGCGGATCTGCGCGACCGTGTCCTTGTCGTTGAGGAGCTGGGGCGCGGTCCGCTTGTACTGGTCGAACACGGAATCGAGGTTCTTCTGGTACTCGGTCTTGAGGATCGGGATGCCGTTGACCGTAGCCACCGTGTCTTCGACAAGGGCGGCGCCCGCCGGGATCGCGAGGGCTAGGACCCAAGCGGCCAAGAGCTTACTTGAATTGGACATCGATGACCTCCACCGGGAACCGCGCCTGCAAAGACTGCAGGTGCTGGTCGAGCTTTTGCTTCTCCAAGATGATACGGATGCGGTCCTGCACGTCCTCCAACTTCGTCGGCTTCTCCGCCTCCTTCTTCAGGATGTGATAGCCGAACTTGCTGCGGACCGGGCCGACGAGCTCGCCGACCTTGCCGCGGAAGACGACGTCCTCGAGCTCGGGGATGATCTCGCCGTGGAGCGCGGGCCGCATCTTGCCGCCGTCGGCGGCGGTGTCGGCGTCGAGCGAGTCCTTGGCGAGGACCGCGAAGCTGGCCCCGCCTCGCAGCTTCTTCAAGGCGGCCTCGGCGTCCTCGGCGCTGCCGAAGAGGATGTGCCGGACGAACATCTCCTTCGGGAAGCGCGCGTGCTTGTCGCGGACCTCCTCGTCGGGGACGCGGAGGACGCCCTTCTGGCGAAGCTCCTCCCGCCAGAGCTGGATCATCAGCTTCTCGCGGGCCTGCCGGAGCGCTCGCTCGTCCTCGTCCATGATGCGCGTCCACTCGGTCTTGAACTCGTTGGAGCGCTGGACGCCGGAGTCGGTGGCCGCCGCGAGGATCAGCTTCTCGCGGATCAGCACGTCGAGGAACTGCCGGCGGCCGTTGGGCGTCAGCACGTAGTTTTGGTAATCGGGAGCGACGTCCGCGAGCTTGCTGCGGAACTCGCTCTCGGTGATCGTCAGCCCGCCGACCTTGGCGACGACCGGCTCGCGGCCCTTGCACGCGGCAAAGGCGGCGACGAAAGCGAACCAAGTGGCCCGTCTTTTCACGAGGGAATACTGTACCAATTTACAAATCGCCCTGCTGGATCCTCCGGCGCACCGACTCCAAGCGCTCCGGGGTGCCGATCTCGGCCCACGCCCAGGCGTCCGTGCGATATCCCCGCACCGTCTCGCCCGCCGCGACGAGCCGCAGATAGGCCGGCGTGATGGAAAAGACCCCTCGCTCCGTGAGCTTGCCGAAAAGCTCAGGCGAGATCACGTGGATGCCGTCGAAGGCCAAGGGAGTCCCGTCGCCGGATTCCCCCTCCCTCCCCCGGAGGTTGAGGTCGTCGTCGAATAACAGGCGCCGGGTCCCGGGGCGGTTGCGCACGGCGAGCGTCGCCAAGCACGGCCGGGCCAGGTGGGACCCATACAGCGCCGCCACGTCGACCCGCGTCACGATGTCGACGTTGTGGACCAAGAACGGCCGCCCGTCGTCGAGGAGCGCGGCCGCGTGGAGGATCCCGCCTCCCGTCTCGAGGACGGGGTCCTCCGGCAAGAGGTCCACGGGCACCCCGAAATCGCGTCCCGTCACGAACCGGCTCACCTGATCGGCGTGATGGTGGACGTTGACGACCACGCGCTCGGCCCCGGCCCGTCGGACGGCGCGGATCGCGCGCTCGAGCATCGTCAGGCCGCCGACCTCGATGAG
>JACQPK010000160.1 GCA_016207565.1 Elusimicrobiota bacterium | reverse complement strand
GTTCATGCGCCGAGCGCTCGCGCTCGCGCGGCGCGGGATCCCGGAGGCGAGCCCCAACCCGTTCGTCGGGTGCGTGCTGGTCAAAGGCGGCCGCGTCGTGGGGGAGGGGTGGCACGCGCGCTACGGCGAGGCGCACGCCGAGCCGCAGGCCCTTCGACGCGCGGGCCGGCGCGCGCGAGGCGCCACCGCCTACGTCACGCTCGAGCCCTGCTGCCACACCGCCAAGAAGACTCCGCCCTGCTGCCCGGCGCTGATCGCAGCCGGGATCAAGCGCGTGGTCGCCGGCTGCCTCGACCCGAACCCTCCCGTGAGCGGGCGAGGGCTCCGCCAGCTCCGCGCCGCCGGGATCCGGGCCGAGCTGGGCCCGCTCCGCGAGGAGTGTTCGGCGCTGACCCGGCCGTTCGCCGTTCGGCTCAAGAAGCGGCGCCCTTACGTGATCCTCAAGGCCGCCGCCAGCCTCGATGGCCGCACGCAGGACGTCCGCGGGCGCTCGAAGTGGATCACCTCGCCCGAGGCGCGCCGCGAGGGGCACCGCCTCCGGGCCTCCGTCGACGCGATCCTGGTCGGGATCGGGACCGTCTTGGCCGACGATCCCTCGCTCACGGCCCACGGGCGGGGGCGCGAGCCCCTCCGCGTGGTGCTCGACTCGCGGCTTCGGATCCCGCCGAAGGCGCGAGTCCTGCGCGGCGACGCCGCCACCGTCGTCTTCTGCGCCCGAAAAGACGAGCGCAAGGGTCCCCGCCGCGGCACCGCCGTCGTGCGCCGCGTCGCGCGGCGCGCCGGGGGGCTCGATCTCCGCGAGGTGCTCGCGGCGCTCCTCGAGCTGGGCGTGGGCACGGTGCTCGTCGAGGGCGGGCCGAGGGTCCACGCGGCGTTTCTCGAGGCCGGGCTCGTCGACGAGGTCCGCTGGTTCCTCGCTCCGGCCCTGCTCGACGGCCTCCCCCTGTCCGAGGCCCGGCGTCTCCGGAACGCCTCGGTTTTCCCCGTCGGGCCTGACTTCGTCGTCTCGGGGTTCCTTGATACGCTGACGTCAACGAAAACGACTGCAGGGCGCAAAATTCTATAATTGGGCCGATGTTTACCGGGATCGTGCGACAGCTCGGACGCGTCTCCGCCAACGCCCGCGGCCGCCTCCGCGTCGACGGCCGGCTCGGACGCCTGCCCAAGGGCGCGAGC
Source organism: Elusimicrobiota bacterium (assembly GCA_016207565.1). GTDB lineage: Bacteria > Elusimicrobiota > Elusimicrobia > UBA1565 > JACRDR01 > JACRDR01. Next base: position 3,125 of record JACQPK010000160.1, on the reverse strand, counting down.
GTCGCGGTCAACGGCGTCTGCCTCACCGTGGTCAAGCAGACCGCCGCCTCCGTCGAGTTCGAGATGAGCGACGAGACGCTGCGGCGCACGAATCTCGGCCGGCTCCGTCCGAAGGACCCGGTCAACCTCGAGCCGGCGCTCAAGGCCTCCGACCCCATCGGCGGGCACTGGGTCCTCGGCCACGTCGACGCGCCCGCCCGCGTCCTCGAGGTCGCGGCTCAGCCCGGAGGCTTCAAGCGGGTCCGCATCGGACTGCCGGCCGCGCTCGCGCGGCTGGTCGCCGAGAAGGGCTCGATCGCCGTCGACGGCACGAGCCTCACCGTCACCGCCGTCGGCAAGAGCTGGTTCGAGACGGTCCTCGTGCCCCACACGCTCGAGCGCACGACGCTCGGCGAGCGGAAGCCGGGCGATTGGGTGAACCTCGAGGCCGACATGCTCGCCCGCTACCTCGACCGGCTCCTCGAGGCCCGGAGATGACGCGGTTCGACTCGATCCCCCAGGCCGTCCGCGACATCCGGCGCGGGAGGATGGTCGTCGTCGTCGACGACCCGCACCGCGAGAACGAAGGCGATCTGGTGATGGCGGCGGAGAAGGTCACGACGCCCGCGATCAACTTCATGGCGCGCTACGGACGCGGCCTCGTCTGCGTGCCGCTGCTCCCCGAGCGCCTCGACCGGCTGAGGATCGGGCCGATGGTCGACGCGGAGCCGGCGCCCTCGGGCGCGGGCCGCGACACCGCGTTCGCCGTGAGCGTCGACGCCCGCGCGCAGACGACGACCGGCATCTCCGCGAAGGACCGGGCGACGACGATCAAGCGGCTCCTCTCCCCCGACGCGCGGCCCGAGGACTTCGCGCGCCCCGGGCACATCTTCCCCCTCCGCTCGAAACCCGGCGGCGTGCTGGTGCGGGCGGGCCATACCGAGGCGATCGTCGACCTCGCCCGCCTCGCGGGGCTCCAGCCCGCGGGCGTCATCTGCGAGATCCTCAACGACGACGGAACGATGGCCCGCGTGCCGCAGCTCTCGCGCTTCGCGCGGCGGCACAAGCTCACGATGATCACCATCCAGGCGCTCATCGAGTATCGCCGCGCCAACGAGAAGCTCGTGCGGCGGCTCGTCTCGGTCCGCCTGCCCACCGTCTTCGGCGATTTCACGCTCCACCTCTACGAGGAGGTGCTCACCGGCAAGCAGCACGTGGCCCTCGTCCGCGGGGACGTCGCGGGCGCCAAGGACGTGCTCACCCGGGTCCACTCCTCGTGCATCACGGGCGATACGCTGTTTTCCCTGCGCTGCGACTGCGGACCGCAGCTCCGCCACGCGCTCGAGCAGATCGCCGCCGGAAGCCGCGGCGTGCTCCTCTATCTCAACCAGGAGGGCCGCGGGATCGGGCTGTTCAACAAGATCCGCTCCTACGTCCTGCAGGACCAGGGCCTCGACACCGTCGAGGCGAACAAGGCCCTGGGCTTCGACGCGGACCTGCGCGAGTACGGCATCGGAGCGCAGATCCTCTCCGACCTCGGCCTCACGACGATCAAGCTCCTGACCAACAACCCGCGCAAGATCGTCGGCATCGAGGGCTACGGCCTGAGGGTGGTCGGCCGCGTGCCGATCCAGGTCCCGGCGACGCGACACGCCGAGCGCTACCTCCAGACGAAGAAGCGCAAGCTCGGGCACCTGCTCGAGCTCGGGCACGCCCACCTCAGCTTCGAGCGGCGCCACCCTAGCCCGAAGGGCCGGGGGAGCGCTCCGTGAGGTTCGGCATCGTCGCCTCGCGCTTCAATCCGGAGATCACGGACGCGCTGCTCGCCTCGTGCCGCAAGGGGCTGGCGAAGGCCCGCATCGCCGACGCCGACGTCGAGGTCGTGCGGGTTCCCGGCGGCTACGAGATCCCCTGGGCCGCGCACCGCCTCGCCGCCACCGGGAAGTTCGACGCCATCATCACCCTCGGCTGCGTGCTGAAAGGCCAGACGCCGCAGAACGATCACATCTCGCGCTCGATCTTCCAGCGCCTTCACGAAATCTCGATCGCGACCGGCACTCCCTGCGTGCTCGGCGTCATCACGCCGAAGACGTGGAGGCAAGCCGTGGCGCGAACGAAAGGCAAGATGGACCGGGGCGTCGAGGCGGCCGAGGCCGCGCTCGAGATGGCCCGGTTGAGACGGGAACTGGACCAACGACATGGGAAAGCGTAGGCTCGCCCGCGAGACGGTCTTGCAGGCGCTGTATTTGACCGACACCTCCACGATGGGCGCCGGCGAGGCGTTCCTCGTCGCCGGCGGCGGCGACCTCGACGAGGACACCGCGCAGTTCACGCGAAGCCTCCTCGACGGAGCCCTCGCCCACCGCAAGGAGCTCGATTTGGGCATCCAGGCGACCGCCGAGAACTGGGAGGTCGGGCGGATGGCCTCCGTCGACCGGAGCCTCCTGCGCCTCGCCGCCTTCGAGCTCCTATTCTGCCCCGACACCCCGATCAGCGTCATCATCGACGAGGCCGTCGAGATCGCGAAAAAGTACTCCTCCGAGGACTCCTCGAAGTTCATCAACGGAATCCTCGGGAAGCTGAAAGACCGGCGGCCCGGCTCCTCGTAGCATGACGCCCCGGCAGGAAGTGGAGAGCCTGCGCGAGCAGATCCGCCGGCACGACTACCGCTACTACGTCCTGGCCGAGCCGGAGATCTCGGACGCCGAGTACGACAGGCTCTTCCGGCGCCTCAGGGAGCTCGAGGAGAAGCACCCCGAGCTTCGCTCGCAGGACTCCCCGACGCAGCGCGTGGGCGCCGCGCCCGACTCGGCCTTCGCCCCGGTGCGCCACAAGGTGCCGATGCTCTCCTTGGACAACGCTTACAACGCCGACGAGCTGCGCGAATGGCACGCGCGCGCCGTCCGGGGCCTGGGGCGCGAGCCGTCCGGCTACGTCGTCGAGGCGAAGATCGACGGCGTCTCCTGCAGCATCACGTATCTCGACGGGAAGCTCGCGGTCGCCGCGACCCGCGGCGACGGGGAGACCGGCGAGGACGTCACCGCCAACATCCGCACGATCCGGAACATCCCGCTCAAGCTCCACGGAGACGGCCCTCCCCCCGACGTCTTCGAGGTGCGCGGCGAGGTCTACATGGACCGCGAGAC
>JACQPK010000013.1 GCA_016207565.1 Elusimicrobiota bacterium | reverse complement strand
GCTCGGCGGGCAGGGTGCGCCAGGGATGGTTGTAGTAGGTAAGGTCGCCGAGGAAGAAAATCCTGCCGGTCCCCAGGATCGGAGAGAACTGAAGAATCAGCAGGCCGGCCAGGACGGCCAGCCCGGCGGCGTCCTTGCCCCGCACCGCGGGCCGGGGCTAGCGGGCGGCCGCGACGGGCTTCTTCGCCTTGGCCTTGGCCGGCTTGGGCGGGGGGGCCGCCGGAACGGCCCCGCGCCGGGGGTCGTAGTAGTCGAGGCCGGAGTGGTCCAGCGTCTCCTCGCCCATCAGCAGGCGCAGCGTGTTTTTGAGCTTGAGGTGCTGGGTGAACAGGTCGTGCTCCGGCTTGAGGTCCGGGCGGCACTGAGGCGCCTTGAAGTAGAAGGACAGCCACTCCTGGATGCCGGAGAGGCCCGAGCGCTTGGCCAGGTCGAGGAAAAGCGCCAGGTCCAACACGAGCGGCGCGGCCAGGATCGAGTCCCGGCAGAGGAAGTTGATCTTGATCTGCATCGGCATCCCGAGCCAGCCGAAGATGTCGATGTTGTCCCAGCCTTCCTTGGCGTCGCCGCGCGGGGGGTAGTAGTCGATGCGGACCTTGTGCGCGAACTTGGAGTACAGGTCGGGGTAGAGCTGCGCCTCGAGGATCGTGTCGAGGACGGAGGTCTTCGTCTTCTCCTTCGAGCGGAAGGAGCCCGGATCGTCGAGCACCTCGCCGTCGCGGTTGCCGAGGATGTTCGTCGAGTACCAGCCATTGAGGCCGAGCATCCGCGTCTTGAGCGCCGGGCCGATGACGGTCTTCATCATCGTCTGGCCGGTCTTGAAGTCCTTGCCCGCGATGGGCGTGCGCGTCTGCTCCGCGAGCTCGACGAGCGCCGGCACGTCCGCCGAGAGGTTCGGCGCGCCGTTGGCGTAGGGGATGCCGAGCTTGATCGCCGCGTAGGCGTAGATCATCGACGGCGGGATCTCCTTCGAGTCGTCCTTGAGGGCCTCCTCGAAGGCCTCGAGCGAGCCGTGGACGGCGGTCGGCTCCGTCGAGACCTCGGTGGAGCCGCACCAGACCATGACGACGCGGTCGCAGCGGTTCTTCTTTTGCCACCCCTCGATGTCCTCCATGACCTGCTGGGCGAGCTCCCAGCGCGTCCCCTCCTTCGCGTGCGTCGCGTGGAGGTTCTTCACGTAGTCCTGGTCGAAGACCGCGGGCATCGGGACGATGGCCTCGAGCTCGCGCTTGACCGGGGCGAGCTGCTCGGGCGTCAGCACGCCGGCCTTCAGCGCCGCCTCGTAGACGTTGTCGGCGAAGAGGTCCCAGCCGCCGAAGACCAAATCCTCGGGCTTTGCCAGCGGGACGAAGTCGCGGATGAGGGGGTTGCGGCCCTCGTAGCGCTTGCCGAGCCGGATTGTCTGCAGCTGCGTGAGCGAGCCGACGGGGCGGCCCTGGCCCTTCTTCATCAGCTCGACGCCGGCGATGAAGGTGCTGGTGACGGCGCCCATGCCGGGCAGGAGCACGCCGAGGCGTCCGGCGGCGGGCTGGATCTTCGCGGGGGTCTTGTTCATGTATGTCCTCTGTGAGACGGGCTGAGCGCCGCCGAGTCGACGGGCTGGCTCTGCGCGGTGAGATAGACCAAAACGATGAAGAACAGCGGGGCGCCGATCGCGCCGCACCACAGGAAGAGGTCCTGGCGGCCGAAGATCGCGACGAGCACGAGGAGGTAGATGAAGTCGCGCTGCGCGAGCGCGTCCTCGACGCGCTTGAGCGCGACCGCCGGGCCCTCGTGGACCGGGAGCGACGCCAGGCCGCCGAAGCCCGGGGCGTCGGCGGCCGGCCGGAAGGCGTTCTTGAACGCGAGCCACGCGGAGCCGGCCGAGGCGAGGGACGCGAGCGCCGCGAGGCCCAAATACAGCGGCTGGCCGTGGGTCCAGTAGCGGCTGAGGCCGAGGCACGAGAAGAGCGCGACGTGGACGATGTTGTCGCCCCAGAAGTCGAGGATCCCGCCGAGCCGGCTCTGCATGTGCTTGAGCCGCGCAAGCTCCCCGTCGCAGCCGTCGAGGACGGAGTGGAGCCACACGAGGAGCGCGCCGACCACGTCCCAGGCCGGGGTGGGGCCCAAGAAGAGGACGCAGCCGAGCAGCCCGAGCAGCGTGCTGAAGATCGTCATCTGGTTCGGCGTGACGGAAGTGTCGAGCAGGCGGCGGCTGACCGCCAAAGAGAGGTGGCGGTCGAAGACGCGCGCCATGAACCCGTCGTGCCCCTTGCGGGCGCTCTCGAGGAGCCACTCGCGGACCGCGCGTCCGTCTTGGTCCAGGGCGATCGACGCGCCTTCGGGCAGGGGGCGCCGCTCGACCTGGAGCACCCGCTCGCCGCGCGAGGCGACGATCTGCGCCACGGCCCTGCCGCGCTCGTCCTGGTAGGCCGCGTGGCGGCCGCCGGGCTCCGCGAAGAGCGGCTTGAGCGCCTCCTTGCGGACGAAATGCCCGGCGGAGACCGCGGCGTAGGGCAGCCGGCACTCGACGGGCGGGTCCTCGCGTTCGGTCCACGCGAGCTCGAGCCCTTCGGGAACCCGGAGCCGGCCCTCGCCCAGCGGGCGAGG
>JACQPK010000156.1 GCA_016207565.1 Elusimicrobiota bacterium | reverse complement strand
GCGAGGCCGAGCGAGGTCGCCCTCAGGTTGAGGACGACGTTAGCGAGCTTGATCGGGAGCGTGGCGGAGTCGGCTCCCGGAGGAAGCTGCCGGGCCGCCAGCTCGTCGGCGAGCGCCTGGACCTCGCCGGCCCGAGCCTCGGCCGCGTCGCGCGGCTTATCGTCTTTCGGGCCCGGCTTGAACGGCGGCTGCTTGAACGCGTTGAGGACGCCCTTGACCGCGCTATTTCCCGCCTTGAGCGCCTTGAGCAGCTTCTGCGCGGCCTCTTTGGCGACGGGATCGGTCTTCTCGAGCTTCTTGAGCTCGGCGTAGCGAGCCTGGAGGCCGAGCTTCTTCTTTCCCTTCCCGTCGGCCGTGCCGTTGAGCGCGAGCATCGCCCCGCGGGCGACCGGGATGAACCCGAGGCCGGGCTGGGCGCGGCGCCGCAGCGCCCGCGCGGCTTTGTCCGTGCACTCGATCTCGGGTCCGCCCATCCGATAGGCGACGAGGTCCTGGTTCGGCTTCGGCGCGGCCTTCTTCTTGGTGGTCTTGCCGGCGTCGGACTTCGGGAAGGCGCCTTTGAAGTCCGCGAGGCAGGTCCCCATCGACGCGATCAGCTCGCGCGTGTCGAGGAGGCGGGCCTTCAGCCCCCAGTCCTCGAGGCCCGTGCCCTCGGGCCGCTGCGCGAGCTGCGCCTGCACGGCCGCGGGCGGCGCCTTCTCGCGGTCGGACACGAGGAACCACTGGAAGGTCGTCAGGTCGTCGCGGATCTCGGCGTAGCCGGGCCGGTCGGCGTGGGCGGAGAAGAACGCGATCGCGTCGGTGAGATCGGGCATCTTCTCGACGGCCTTCGCCGCCCGTTCGACCTGGGTCGCGTACTTCTTCATCACCTTCTCGAGCACGTCGACGACCGGCTTGGTGACGGTGCGCCGGACGAGCTGCGACTGGAGCGCCAACCGCCCCTCGAACTCTCCGGCCTCGCCGCGCGTGATCAGCCCGCCTCCCCCTTCGGGCTGCGGCGGCACGCCGAAATCGCCTCCGTCGGGGTTCCCGGCGGCCCCGCCGCCGGGGCCCTGGTAAGGCCCGGGCGCTTGACCGGCTCCCGCGCCACCGACCCCCGCGGCGCCGGGACCGTTGATGCCGATCCCGCCGCCCGGCTGCGCCGTGAACGCCGGCGCGTTGGTCGAACCGAAGCCGCCGCCGCCTTGTCCCCCGCGTCCGCCCCCGAACGCTTGTCCGACGCCGCCTCCTCCGCCGGGGCCGCCGCGTACGCCGAGGGCGCGGCCGATCGCCGTGAATCCGCGCGCGAGCCTCGCGCGCACTCCCCCGGCATCCTCCCTGGCCGAGGTGCCTCCCCCGGCCGAGGCCCCCGCGGGGCCGAGGCCCTGTTGGGGGCCAACTCCGGCCGCGTTCGCGCCTCCCCCTCCTCCCCCGCCTCCTTGAGAACCGAACGGCGCGATCGCCTGCAACGCCCCCGCGACCCGGAAACCCGCGGCGGCCGGCGCGTCGGCATTCTCGGGCGGCGCCTGCAGCCCGGAGTCCTCCGGCAACGCCACCTCGGTGGCCGGCTCTTCCTCCTCGGGATCGACCGCCTCGAGCCCGGCCGCGGCGGTCTTCACGGCGGGCTTGGCGGCCGCCGTGACGGCCCGCGCACGTTCGGCCGGAGGCGCCGCGACGCGCCGGGGTTGCGGCTTGGGCGCGGGCATCTGAGGCGGAGGAGCCAAGGCGAGGCGCTTCGTGGGCTCGGCCGGCTTGGGAGGAGCCCCCAAGATCCACGCCAGGACGAACACCGGGATGCACGCCGCCGCGACGCAAGCCGCGACCAGCGCGGGCTCGAGGCGCTTGCGCGGTTTGGGAGCCTTCGCCTCGCCTGCCGGCAGCAGCTTGGGCTCGGACATAGGGGACCGCCTTACGATAGACCCCCGACCCCGGACTGTCAAGGCCGATTGATTCCGGGATTTGGACCGGCTATCCTAGCCCGCGTGGAATGGCTCCAGGCCTGCCCCGCGGCGGACGTCGCGCCGGAGTCGGCGCGTCTCGTGGACGTCGGCGCCCGGAAGGTGCTGATCGTGCAGTCGGCCGGCCGCTTCTTCGCCTCGGAGTCGCGCTGCCCGCATCTCGGGGTGAGCCTGGAGAACGGCGAGATCGGCGCGGGGGCCGTGCGCTGCCGCGCGCACGGCTACAAGCTGGACCTGGCGACGGGCGACTGCCTCTCGGAGAAAGGCCTTCGCCTCGACGTGTATCGAGCCGAGCTGCGCGACGGGTGGGTTTGGGTCGAGCTCGCCTAAGGCACCAGGCCCCGTTCGGGCCGCTGCCAGCGGAGGCGAGAGGACTCGGCGTTCGCCGCTGCCGGGAACGCACCCTCCCTACGACGACTTTCCGACTACCTGCCCCCTATTCGCCGGCTTGGGACTTTTTGTCGCCGTTGACGTTCACTCGCAGGACGCGCTTGTTGCCTCGCGGGACTTGGAGGCTCCAGGCGCCGCCTACGAAGACCGGGATCATCGGGACTTTTCCCTTAGCCATGCGCTTACCCCAGGACTTGAGCAAGGAGGGGGCCGGCGACGTCGGGTCGGTCTTGCTGTCCATGGGTGCTGCGGCCATTGTAGTCCGGGCTTCTTTTCTACACCTGAGCCCTTCGGTGACACCCGAATGGTCTTAGGTCCCAAGGCCCCCGTAGGTCATTGGGCCCAAGGGGACCCCTGAGGTCGGCACGAGGCCGGCGAGGACGCGGGCGCGCCGAGGGCGGGCGTCCCTTCATAGAGGGTCCTTGGTCCCAAGCAACGTGGGACCGAGAGCCCTGGACGGGCTTCGTCGGCGGGCACTATACTATCCGCCGGATGTCTCTCCTCGCGCGGGCCGCGTTGTTGGCCCTATCTTCCGTGGCGGCCGCCCAAGACGTCCCCATCCGCGTCGAGGCCAATCCCGGCGCGGGCACCGGCGTCGCGGGAGCTGCGGGCGGCGCGACCCCCGGGATCCCCGGCGGCGCGGCGTTGGGGCCGGAACTCCGGCTGCGCTCGACGATCCCCAATGCCGATCCGATCGGTCCGATCATGGCGACCGGCCGCTCGCGGTCCTCGGCGAGCCCGCTCGCGGGAAACCCCAACGCGGGCGCGGTCGCCGGCAACGTGGCGGGCGCGGGGACGACCGTGGGGGGCGGACAAGGCGCGCGCGCTTGGGCGCTTGCCGGTTCCCTTCCCGGCCGAGGCCCCCGCGGGGCCGAGGCGCCGGCGGGGGCCTATTCCTCCGATGATCCCGTCCGCGGCGGCGGGCCCGGCGCTCCCGTTTCCGAGCTCCAGGCCGGCGTCGTGCAGGCCATCGAAGGAGCCAAGAAGGCCGAGGGACACGGCGAGCGCGGCGCGCTCGGGCAGACGCTGAACGCGGTCTTCGAAGGCGACGCGTTGCGCCGGCGGGCGCACGGCAGCGAGCCCCCCGATGCCGCGCGCGAGTTGGCCGGGCTGCCCCCCTCGGAGCAGGTCAAGAAGCTCTCGGCGCTCGCGGAGTCGGCCGGGCCGACCGACGCCCCTTCCCTTTATAGGCACGCCGCGGAGGTCGCGGCGAAAGGCCTTCCCGCGAGCGAGGCTCCGCCGGCCATCCGCGACCTCAACGCCAGCGCCTCGCGCCGCGCTCCCGAGGCGCTGCGTCGCGTGGCGACGGAAGGCGTGACGCAGGCGTTCGCCGGGGACCTGAAAGGCAGGAGCCTCGCCAAGGTCGCCGACGCGATCGACTTCTGGAACGCCCAGGCGTATCTCGGCGGCCACCCGAGCCTGTCGAACGCGGCCGATCTCAAGGCCTCGATCGCCCGCCTCCAAGACTCGGCCGCGAGGCCGCGTCCGGCTAAGACGAAGGCTCCGACGCTCCGCTTCGTCCCCGACTCTCAGGAGCCGGCGGCCGGGCCGCGCGTCCGCGCCGTGCTCAAGGGCGGCGAGGAGGCGCCCGCGGCGGTCGGCCGCGTCCCCGAGGTCTTCGCCGAGACGCTCGCGCTTTCCGAGACCGTCCGCGCCTCGCTCGATCTCCCGGTCTCCGACGCGCTCATGTCGGAGTTCCGCCTGAATCCACCTGCCGGACCGGGGGCGCGGGCGGCGTTCGCTCGCGCGCGAGCGCGCGGCGAGAACCGGGCCGAGAGCCTTTGGGCCGCCGCGCGCTTCTGGCTGTCCTCCGTCGCCGGGGGCGTCTGGCGGAGGCTCGTGCGTTGGGTCCGGGGAGCGCTGGCCGTCGTGGGGCTCGTGGACGGGCCTGGGCGTCTGGCGCCTGCCGCCTCCATCGCGGCTCCCGACGACGCGCTGCGGCGAGCGGCCCAGTCCGCCGGGGCGTTCGCCTTCGGCTTCGGCGGCGGCCGCCTGCTCGACGGGCGCCGCGTCGGCCCCGCGTGGGCGCGCGGCGAGGCCGGGGCCGTCCACGTCCGGCTGGGCCGGGTAGACGCCGACACGCGCGCCTTCGAGGCCCGCTTCGCCGCTTTCGAGGAGCTCCAGCGGCTGCGGCGCCGGGCGCTCGGAGCTCTTGCCGCCCCGCAAGGCGCGTCCGCGGCGGCCGCCGCGGCGCGCTCCGCCGTCGGTGCCTTCGAGACGCTGGCCGGCGACCGAGCCGCCAAACGCCTCGCGGACTCGGCCCGCTCCTTCTTGAGCGACGGCCGGGGCCAGGACGCCGACGCCTTGGCGTTGGACAAGCCCTCGCTCAACCGGCTCTTGGAGACGCTCTCGCAGGCCGCCTCCGAGCGTCTCGCGTCGGTCGCGGGCCAGGCGAGCCCGAACGCCCTCTTGAGCGTCGAGAGCGGCGGCGGCGTCGCCGTGCTCGACCTCGCCCCGGAGTCGGCCGCCGGGCGCCTTGCGCCCGCCTTGCGCGCGCTCGCGGCGACGCTGGCGGCGGGCACGCCGCTCGAGGGGTCCTTCATCGTCCGCGGCCGGCTGCTGTGGTCGCGGCCGGCGTCCGGCTCCGAGGTGCTCGCGGATCTCGGCGCGCCGGAGTCGGGAGGGCTGGTGCGCGTCCGCCTGCAGTCTCAGGGCGACGACGTCGTCGAGGAGGCCCGGCTCTATCTCGTCGCCCGGGCGCTCTACGGCCTCGGGTTCTCGGTCCAGGTGGGCGAAGGGATGCTGTCGGCCGTCGCGGACCGCGATCACAACGCGGCGTCTCCCGACGAGCTCGAGGACCGCCTGCCCGTCGTCTTCGCCGCGCTGCACGCGGCCGCGGGGCTGCGCGCGCACTACGGCGCGCTCGTCGAAGGCGCCGCCGGGCGCGAGGACGTCGGGAGGCGCATCGAGGAGTGGGCCGGCGCCATCCTCGCCGAAGGACGGCTGCCCCAATCGCCGACCGGCTGGGCCCGCTATCGTGGCCTCGAGGCGGGACGCGAAGCTTTGCGCTCCGGCGTCGACCGCGCGCTCAAAGACGCCGGGCTCCCGGAGCTCCCGGCGACCGATCCTCTCGGCCAGCGGACGCTCGACCTGCGGCTGAACCGCCCGATCGAGGCCGGGCTCGCGCGGGGCGAGCTGAAGGCCGACCCGTCCGGACGCGTCGTGCAAAACGCGGCCTACGACCCGCTCCCGCGCTTTCTGGCGGACGCCGTCTCGTCGCCGAAGGCGGCGGCCGAGCTCGCGGACGTCCTCGCCTCCAACGGAGGAGGCGCGTTCCGCTTCGAATCGCTCGGCTCCGCCGGCCGCCTCCGCTTCGAGCGCGCCCAGCGGCGGCTCGCCCCCGGCGTCTGGTTGAACCTCTACGCCTTCACGGACCCCGCGTCCGGACGCCCGCTGCTGGCTTGGGCGGAGCGGTCCTCGCCGGACGGCGCCTCCCGGCTTTCGGCGGGCGCGCTCCTGAGCGAGCTCTCGGAGCCGCCGCTCGCGGTGTCCGGCCCCTCGCTCGATGAGCGCGTCTCGCGGCTGAAGGCGCCCGCCGCCGACCCTTCGGGCGTCGAGGCCGAGTCCCTCGCGGACGCGCCGCGCGCGTTCGCCGTCCGCCTGAGCTACGACAAGTCCAAGACCGAGCAGGGCGGCGTGGCCTTCGCGACGCCGTACGTCTCGCCGTCGGAGTGGAAGTCCGTCAGCGGCTCGCGAGGCCTGCTCGTCACCTCCGGCTGGGGCTCGACGTTCGCCGCCCAGGCCGGTCGCGCGGGCCTGCCCGTGCTGGTCCTCCCCGGCTCCCGCTGGACCGACGCCGGCCTCCAGGTCGAGTCGCTCCGCTTCACGCGTCCGAGGCCGGGCCCCGGCGGGCTGCGGTTCGCTCGCGTCGAGTCCCGCGCTGCGGCCGTCCTGCGCGAGGGCGCGGTGCTCCGCGTCGACGGGCGGCTCGGCCGGTTGACGGTCGTCCCGAAGGATCGCGAGGGCGTGGTGCTGCGCGCGGCCGAGGCGGTGACGGCGTTCGAGCGTTCGGGCGACGCGGCCGCGTTCACGGGCTGGCTGCGCTCCCAGCTCGAGTCGGGCGGGCTCGCGGAGCTCGAGCGGGTCGCGCTCGCGGAGACCGTCGTGGACGGCGTCTCCGAGTCCTCCTCCTACCCGTCGATCCGCCGGGCGCTGCTCGAGAGCCTCGGCCCAGGCGCCCCCGCGACGATCGCCGCGATCGAATCCCGATAGGTCAGACCCTTTGTCAAGATTCTGTCAGGATTCGCGCAAAACCTGACGGAATCCTGACAAAGGGTCTGACCCTTTTTAGTAGGATGGCCGCGCATGGGCCAGGGTTCCGGCGGCCGGAACGCGTTCCTCGTGGCCGCCGGGATCCTTTGCAGCCGCCTCATGGGGCTCGTGCGGCTGCGCGTCTTCGCCCACTACTTCGGCCTCTCCGACTCGGCCGACGCCTTCAACGCCGCCTTCCGGATTCCCAACCTCCTCCAGAACCTGTTCGGTGAAGGCGCCCTGTCGGCCTCCTTCATCCCCGTCTACTCGTCGCTCCGCGCGCGCGGCCAAGCGCGCGAGGCCGATCGCGTGGCGGGCGCGGTCGCCTCCCTCCTCGCCCTCGGCGTCTCGGTCCTGGTGCTGGCCGGCGTGCTCGCGGCGCCGTGGCTCGTGGCGGCGATCGCGCCGGGCTTCGAAGGGCCCAAGCGCGAGCTCACGGTCGAGCTCGTGCGCGTGCTGTTCCCCGGCGCCGGGCTCCTCGTCCTGTCGGCCTGGTGCCTCGGCGTCCTCAACAGCCACGGCAAGTTCCTGCTCTCCTACGCCGCGCCCGTCGTGTGGAACTTGGCGATGATCGCGACGATGGTCTACTACGGCGGCGCGGAGACCGCTAGGCTCGCCGTGCTCCTGGCGTGGGGCTCGGTGGCCGGGAGCGCGCTGCAGCTGCTGGTCCAGGTCCCCGCCGTCCTGCGCAACGCCCCGGACCTCGCGTTCGCGATCGACGCGGCGTCCGCGCACGTGCGCGCGGTCGGCGCGAACTTCGCGCCGGTCCTCGTCAGCCGCGGGGTCGTCCAGCTGAGCGCCTACATCGACGAGCTCTTCGCCAGCAAGTTGCCGACGGGCGCGATGGCGGGCATAGCCAGCGCGCAGCTGCTCTACACGCTGCCGGTGAGCCTCTTCGGACTCTCGGTGGCGGCGGCGGAGCTCCCGACGATGTCCGGCGTCGCCGGGGCCGAGGGCGGCCGCGACGAGCTGCGCCGCCGGCTCCAGGCGGGGCTGCGGCGGATCGCGTTCTTCGTGATCCCTTCGGCGATCGCGTTCCTGACCCTGGGCGACGTGATCGCGGCGGCGCTGTTCGAGACGGGCCGGTTCAGGCGGGCGGACTCCCTCTTCGTCTGGAGCATCCTCGGAGGCTCGTCGATCGGGCTGCTCGCCTCGACCTGGGGCCGCCTCTACTCGTCGACTTACTACGCGCTGCGGGACACCCGCACGCCGTTGCGCTACGCGCTCGTGCACGTCGGGCTCGCGACGGTCCTCGGCTGGGTCTTCGCCTTCCCGCTGCCGCGCGCATTGGGGCTCGAGGCGTCCTGGGGCGCCGGCGGGCTGACCCTCTCGGCCGGCATCGCCGCCTGGGTCGAGCTGTTCCTCCTGCGTCGCGCGCTCGGCGCGCGCCTCGGCGACACGAGGCTGCCGCCGGCCGACGTCGCGCGCCTCTGGGGCTGCGCGCTCGCCGCCGCGGCGGTCGCGTGGGGCGTCAAGCTCGGCGCGCCCGGCCTCCACCCGATCGCCGCGGCGGCCGCGATCCTGGGGCCCTACGGCGCGGTGTACTTCGGGACGACCTACGCGCTGGGCGTGCCGGAGTCGGCGGCGCTCCTGCGCCGTCTCGCTAGTCGGTGAGGTTGGTCGGCGGGGCGAAGCGCCCGCGGAGCGCCGCCAGCGCCGTCAGCTCGGGATCGGCGGCCAGCGCCGGGTTGAACGCGAACCGCGCGGCGACGTCGGGCTCGCCCTTGATCTTCTTCTCGACGCGCAGCGCGAGCTGCGCGGTGAGCTGCCCCGGATCGACGAGCTGCACGAGGATCTCGAGGATGTCGCCGTACTCGAGCCCGCTCCTCCCCTTTCCGCCGATCATCCGAGCGAGCGCCTCGGCGCGCGCCTCGGGCGTCGGCGCCGCCGCGGCGGCGAGCAGGTCCTGGGCGACCGAGGCCGCGAGCTTCGCCACCCGTCCGATCTCGCTTAAGGGATCGTAGGGCGCCTCGGGGTCCGGGCTTCCGTCGAGCCCGGCCTCGCGCAGCGCTTTGCGCATCTTCTTGCGGTCGAAGGCGAGCGTGCCGTCCGCCCGGACCTCCGAGCGGTCCAGCGCGAAGCCGAGCATGTGCCCGTCGGAGCCCCCGACGGCCGCGGCGACCGCGCGCAGGATCGTCTCCACGGGGGCGGTCAGGAGCTGCGTGACGGCCTCGGCGTTGAACACCACCGTAAACGCCGTCACGGCGGCGTGGTAGGACTTGTAGGTGGGCCCGACGTCGTCGGGCCCCGGCTCCTCGGTCATGGAATCGAGCGGCAGGAGCTGGTCGATCGGCAGCCCGACCGAGCCGTTCTCTCCCCGGCCTCGCGTGCCGGCCAGCCTCAGGACCCGGTCGGCCTGGAGCGCGAAGTCGCGGACGTCCACGCCCCGTCCCCGCCGGAAGCCGTATTGGTCCGAGTAGATCAGCATCGGGCCCGCCGAGCCCTGCGGGTCGCGGGAGACGACGGCCTCTCCGACGCGCTGGCGGGTGCTGCGCGAGTACTGGCCCAGGATCGGCAGGTCGATGGAGCCGCTCTCGGAGCGCTTCTCGGTGCGGTGGGACTCGTACTCCTTCCCGGAGCCGTCGAGCACGTAGAGCGTGCCTTTGTCCCGGGAGCTCCCGTACTGCCCGTCGTAGAGGAGCGGCAGCCGGATGTGAAACGAGCGGCCGGTCCCCTCGCGCTCTTCCGCGCCGAGGAAGTCCGGCGTCCCGAGCCGCTCGGACAGGCGCTCGCCCACCTCGCGGGCCAGCGCGGGCCCGGGCCGCTTGAGCGCCAGTCGGCGAGCCCAGCGCGCGATCGTCTCGAGGTCCCCGGCGAGCGCGTCGCGGAGCGCGGCGAGCTCCTCGGGCCGGTTCGGATCGACGGTGAGCTCGAGGAGCACACGGCCCTGCGAGACGCTCTGCGCCGAGTAGGCCAGCGTTGCCGCCGCGTACCGGCGAAGCTCCTTCCATACCAGCCGGGTCGCCTGCTTCATCAGGAGGTCCGTCGCCTCCGGGATGCCGAGCTGCGACAGCGGGATCGCGACGTTGACGGAGCCGCCCGCGTCCTTGATCAGCGCCCGGTCGAGCCGGAGCCTGAAGCGCAGCTCGTCTTGGGACAAGCGATAGAGCGTGGCCGTCACCGTGCCTTGATCGGCCAGCCCCATGTGGAGCTCGAGCGTGGTCTCGGGCGTGATCGGGACGCCGACCCCGGGCGTGACCGACAGGCGGATGGACAGCGGGATCCTCCACAGCTCGCCGGTCTTCATCGCGGCAATGCGCTCGGGCGTAAACGGAAGGGCGGCCTTGAACTCCCACAGCTTCAGCAGCGTGTCGACCTCTTTGCAGGCCTTCTTCTCGCCGAGCGGGCGGACGATGTAGGACTCCCCTTCGACGCTCGCGCCGAAGGAGACGTTCAGGCTCGCGCCGTCCTCGAGGCTCACCAGCCGGGGGGCCAGCGAGGTGTGGACTCCGAGGCGGGCCTGGTCGATTAGGGCCAGCGTCCCGTCCGGATAGCGCCGGAGCCGGCGGCGCGCGTCGAGTTCGACGCCGCCCGGGCCCAAGGAGCGGCCGACCCCTTGCTTTAGGTCGAGATGGCGGCAGACGTCGTCGAAGGCCTTCGCCTGGAGCCGCTCCCAGAAGTCCGTCTCGTCCGGCGGCGTCGAGGCCGAGGGAGGCGCCCCCGGGGCCGGGGCGTCGATCCTTTCCCACCCCGGGCCGGCCGCCCGTGCGGAGGCGGCGAGGGCCACGGACAGCGCTAGGACTAAAGACCTAGAGGGGCCGGGACCCATGGACCCAGAGCTTATTCCGGCAGGCCTAGGCTGCCAACCGCCTAAAGGCCCGGCTTGTATCGGGCCCTAGGTCCTAGGTTGTTGACGGGCTTGACTATACCCATTCCCGGCGTTACACTATATAGGCTTCTCGACGAGAATACATGCAGGACTTGAACCCGTTCGACTCCGCTCTCCCGTTTCCCGAACTGCGCGACCTATGGGGAAGCCTGTCCCCCCGTAAGGCCCGAAAGGCCGAGGAAACCGAGGCCCAGCCGACCAATCGTTGGGGCTTTCCGCGCGAAAAAGACCTCGATCACGACCGGCGGAAGGCGCTGGCGGACTCGGTGCTCCTGGCCAAGCTCGCCGCCCCGTTTAGGACGAGCCTCCAATTGCGGCGCCTGGCCGGCGCGCCCCGGCGGACGGACGAGCCGTTCTCGTTCGCGGTGCTCGGCGACGCGGAGCCGGGCCGCTTCTGGATCTTCCGGAAGCTCTTCAACGTCCCCGGCGTCTTCCAGCGGCAGCTCGCCGCGGTGCAGGAGCAGCCGGTCGACTTCTCGCTGCAGCTCGGCGACATGGTGAGCCGCGGGATCATGCGCAACTACCTGCGCTTCTTCAAGGAGCTCAACGGGGCGGACATCCGGCGGCCGTACTTGACCGTGATCGGCAATCACGACCGGCTGAGCCCGCATCACCGTTCCAACGCGAAGCTCTACACGGCGACCTTCGGCCGCACGAATTACACCTTCGAGCACGGCGGGGCCCGCTTCGTGTGCCTCGACACCAGCGCGCACGGGCTGACCCGGCATCAGCTCCAGTGGCTCGACCGGGTTCTCGACACGCCGCTGCTCAAGATCGTGTTCACCCACATCCCCCCCGCGTGCCTGCGGCGCTGGACGGACTTCGGCGCGTCGCGCGGGATCGGCGGCTTCAAGCCGGGCGCGACCGAGCTCACGGAGATCGTCTCGCGCCGCCGGGTCGCCCGCGTCTACCTCGGCCACATCCACGGTTTCGGCGTGCAGGACTACAAGGGCGTGCGCTACGTCTTGACCGGCGGCGGCGGCTCGCCGCTGTTCCCGTCGGGAGTCAACGACAAGTTCCATCACTTCATCGTCGCCCGCGTCGCCGACGGCGCCGTGCGCGAGACGGTGCACACCCTGGAGCGCGGCACCTTCGAGATCCCCAACGGCCGCGTCCTCTTCTCTCCCTAGCAACGTCACACTCCGCGTGATATGATCCGCCCATGCTCGGGGCGGCTCTGCTGCTCCTGACGACGCCGGCTTTTCCGGCGTCGATCGTCCGCGGCCCCTACGTCGAGGGAGTCTCCGAGCATTCCGCGTACGTGTGCTGGAGGACGGACGCCGAAACGCAGGGGACGCTGGTCTGGCGGGCGTTGCCCGAGGGCCCGGAGCTCTCGGTCGACGACCCCGTGCCCGCGCGGCAGCGCTGCCTCGAGGCCAAGCCGCTGATCCCCGGGGCGCGCCACGAGTACCGCGTCCGCGTGCGCGAGGGCGGCGGGCCCCCGTCGCGGACGGAGCCCCGCGTGTTCCGGGCGCCCGCGGGCTCGAGCGAGACGATCCGCTTCGCGGCCTTCGGCGACACCGGCCAGGCGACGCCGGCGCAGCTCGAGGTCGCCCGAAGGCTCGACGAGGCCGATCCCGACTTCGTCCTGCACGCGGGCGACGTCGTCTATCCCTACGGCGCCGACGCCGACTACGACGCGAAGTACTTCGCCCAATACGGGCGGTTCATCGACCGGCTCCCGGTCTTCGTCGCGGTCGGAAACCACGACTACGCCAACACGCGCCTGCGCCGCCGCCGCGGGCTCGAGTGGCTTCGCGACAACTTCCTCGCGGTGCACCGGCTGCCGCGGCAGCGCGCCGGGGACGCCTGGGAGGCGCCCCCGCCGGAGCGCACCTACTACTCCTTCGACTGGGGGCCGGGGCATTTCGTCGCGCTCGACGCGAACCGGGCGTACCCGATCGCAGCGGCGCCGTCCTTGGGCCCCCGCAGCGAGCAGCTCGCGTGGCTCGAGAAAGACCTCGCCGCGACGACGCGGCCGTGGAAGATCGTGCTCCTGCACGTCGCGGTGTATTCCAGCGGAGGGCACGGGACGGATGAGGACTTGGCCCGGACGCTCGCGCCCGTCCTCGAGCGCTCCGGCGTCGACCTCGTCTTGCAGGGGCACGACCACAACTACGAGCGGACGACGCCGATCGCCGCCGGCAAGCGGGCGCAGCGCGGCCCCGTGTACGTGACCGTCGGCACCGGGGGCGCGCCCTTCCATCGGGGGCGCCGGGACCACTATTGGTCCCGCGTCTTCAAGCACGTCTACGGATTCTTGGAGATCGTCCTCGAGCCGGAGCGTCTGAAGGCGCGCGGCGTCGCCGCCGACGGCTCGACCTTCGACGAGTTCGAGCTGACCCGGACGACGGGGCCGTCGCGCCGGTAGCGTCCCTCCGCGCGGGGCTCCGCCAGCAGCACGTCGGAGTCGAGGTCGACCCAGCGGAACGCCCCCGTGCCGCAGGCGAGGTGGACGCTCGCCGAGAGCCCGAGCGACGTCTCCTGCATGCAGCCGATCATCAGATCGGCGCCGGCGGCGGCGGCGACCGCGACGATCTCGAGGCTCGCCGCGTAGCCGGTCTTGGCGGCCTTCACGTTGATCGCGCGGGCGGCGCCCGAGGACAAGACCTCGAGCGCCTCGCGAGGGCTGCGCGCGCTCTCGTCGGCCGCGACCGGGACCGGGCAGGCGCGCGAGAGGCGCCTGAGGCCGGAGACGTCGCCGCGCGGGAGCGGCTGCTCGAGGACCGACACGCGGATCCCCTCCGCCAGGCACCGGTCCACCAGCGCGCGCGCGGTCCGCTCGGTCATGCCCTGGTTGCCGTCTAGGATCACCTCCGGCCGCCCGCGGCTCGCGGCGGCGCGGACCCGCTCCCAGTCCGCCTTCGGCCCGGTCCCGACCTTGATCTTGAGCGTCTTGAACCCGCGCCGGAGCGCGTCGCGGGCGGCCTCGGCCGCCGGCGGCGCGGGCCAGGCGGAGAGGGTGAGGTCGGTCTCCACGGAGTCGCGGCGCCCGCCGAACAGGCGGTAGAGCGGCACGCCGAGCTGGGCCGACCACGCGTCTAGGATCGCGGCCTCCAGCGCCGCCGCGGCGGGCGTCGCCTCGCCGCAACGCTCGAAGAGTTCCGTCGCGAGCCTTCGCCACCGCCGGACGTCGCGGCCTCGCAGGCGCTCCCCCAGGCGCCGGGCCGCGGCCTCCAGGCGCGCGGGCGCGAGGTGCGCGTAGACGACGGAGGACGAGGCCTCCCCCCGGCCCTCCGCGCCGCCGCGGAGCCGCACGAGGACGCGGACGTTCTCGGTCTCGGTCTTTCGCCCGAGCGCCGTCACGAAGGGCGCCTTCAGGGGAACCCTGACGCGTGAGAATTCCAACGATCCGATCTGGAATATTTTCACTTGGCCGAATATACTACATATCCAAATGGTGACTTCGATCGCGCTCCTCGGGTGGCTGGTCTGCCGGACGGCGGCCGCGGGCGAGATGGTCCTCGACGGCATCGACGTCTACGGCACGGAGCGCCTCACGGTCGCGGACGCCGACGTCCGCTACGGCAAGGCGATCCGCGAGCTGGTCCGCCTCAAGAGCCGCGACACGAAAGCCGCCTCCCGGTCGGCCGACGAGCTCCGCAAAAGGCTCGAGGACCAGATCCGCACGGAGTGGGGCTTCGCCTGGACCCGGCTGTCGTTCAGCGATTACTTCGCCGAGGGCACGCACAAGGCCTTCGTGAACATCGACGTGGTCGAGACCAAGGACCGCGCCTCCCGCTGGCCGTTCAAGAAGCCGCCGGCGAAGACGGTGCCCGACCCCGGCGGGCTGCTGGCCACATGGAGCAAATACAACGACCTGGGCTGGAGCCTGTTTAAGCAAGGGGCGCTCTCGGTCACGCACGACGCCTGCCTGTCCTTCTTCTGCGAATGGGGCGCTCAGACGCCCGAGCTCCGGACCTACGAGCAGAAGTTCGTGGACTCGGCGAAGGACCACAAGGAAGGCCTGCTGAAGGTCCTCCGCGAAGAGAAGGATCCCGCCAAGCGCGCGACGGCGGTCTATCTCCTCGCGTATCTCCCCGACGCCAACGAGGCCGCGCGCCTGATCGCGGAGGCGCTCGACGACCCCGAGGTGGAGGTCCGGGGCGCCGCGCTGCGGGTCTACGCCGATTTCGCGGTCCACCACAAGGAGGTGTTCCTTCCGATCACCCGGCTGCCGGCGGCGCTCGACTTCCCGACGGCGGAAGACCGGAACAAGGCGATCTCCGTCGTCGCCGGGATGGCCTCCAACCCCATCCACCGGCGCTTCCTCATCCTGAGGCTCTCCGACCACATCCTGCACCTGATGCAGAGCCGGCAGCCTTCGATCTCCGACTCGGCCTACGCCGCGCTCGGGATACTCGCGGGCGAGGGCTTCGACCGCCGCGACGACGTCAGCTGGGCGCGCTGGCTGGAACGGGCGAAGGCTCAGGAAGAGGCGAAGCCCGAGCCGATCAAGACGGAGTAGTGGCACCCGGACCCCTGCTCGCTCTGCTTATCGCCGCCGCGTCCGCGGCGCCCGCCCCGCAGGCGCGCGTCTACAAGCGCGCGGCGCGTCCCGGCGAGGCGGTCCTCGTGGTCGTGACGGGCAACGACCCCTCGCGCCCGCCGGTCGGCTCGTTCGCCGGAGCCAAGCTGCTCTTCCACCGCACCGAGCCGAAGACCTACGTCGCCCTCGCGGGCATCGATCTCGAGGCCTCGACCGGCACGGTCGCGGTCACCTTGACGATGTACGCGCCGGGCGGGGCCTCGCGCGCGTGGAGCGAGGCGATGACGATCCGCGCGAAGGCGTTCGCCGAGCGGCGCCTGACCGTGGCGCAGCAGTATGTGGAGCCGCCTCCCGAGCAGGAGGCGCGCGCCGAGAAGGAGACCCGGCGGGTGAAGGCGGTGTTCGCGGAGGCGAGCCCCCAGGCCGAGCTCGGCGGCGGGTTCCGGATGCCGGTCAAGGGCGCCAAGACGACGTCGCGCTTCGGCGAGCGGAGCTTCTTCAACGGCAAGCCGCGCGCGCCGCACTCCGGCGCCGACATCAAAGCGAGCACGGGCACGCCCGTGCTCGCGCCCCAGGCGGGAACGATCGTCATGGCCGAGGAGCTCTATTACCCGGGGCGGACGGTCCTCCTGGACCACGGGCTCGGCGTCTACAGCCTCTTCGCCCACCTCTCCGAGGT
>JACQPK010000155.1 GCA_016207565.1 Elusimicrobiota bacterium | reverse complement strand
TGGTGGGCGATGGCGATGCGGCAGGCCAACTGCAGGAGGCGCGTCTCCGCGTTCTCGAGCATGCGGGCCCCGTAGATGGGGTGCTTCTTCATCTCCTCGTACTCCTCGGGAGTGAGCTTGCCGGGCTTGAGCAGGATCGCGTCCGGGATCGCGACCTTGCCGATGTCGTGCAAAGGGCTCGCGTAGCGGATGTCCTCGACCACCTCGTAGGCCATGCCGAGCTGCGCGGCCACGATGGCGGAGTACTTGGAGATGTGGCGCAGGTGTTTCGCCGTGTCGGTCTGATCGCGGTACTCGGCGACCATGGCCAGGCGGTAGATCGTCTCGAGGTGCGACTTGCGGAGGTTCTCGTAGAGCTGGGCGTTCTCGATCGCCGACGCCGCGATCGTGGCTAGGATCCGGAGGAAGCCCTCGTCCTCCTCGTTGAACGAGCCCTTCGTCTTGTTGAGGATCTCGAAGACGCCGAGCGCCTTGCCTTCGCGGTCCTTGAGCGGGACGGCGAGGACGCTCTTGGTCTGGTATCCGGTGATCTTGTCGAGGTCCTGAGAGAACCGGGTGTCGCGGTAGGCGTCGCGGATGTTGACGGCCGAGCCGGTCTTGGCGACGAAGCCGGCGATGCCGTGCCCCATCGGGATCCGCAGGACCTTCTCGCCCGCGCCGAGGGCGACCTTCGTCCAGAGCTCGTTTTTGGCCGGGTCGACGAGGAAGACCGAGCAGCGGTCGGCCTGCAGGATGTGGCGGATCTCCTCCGCGATCAACGAGAGGAGATTATCGAGGCGGGTCTCGCTCGAGATGCGCCGCCCGAAGCGAGCCAGCAGCATCTGCCGCCGCTCGAGGTCTTGTCGCCGTCCCATGTTGTCTTAAGGGGGTCCACCGGCCCCTCGGCAGGGCGAGCCCCTTAAGATTAGCACTCGTCCGGCCGGTTCGCCAGCCCTGCGGGAAGCTATTCCTTGCCCGCGTGTCTCGGCGCTGTTGCGCCGAGACCTGCGGCAGCTATCTCCGACACGTGCGCGACGCGGCACTCAGGGTAGTATTTCCTCAATCCATGGGCAAGCTGGAGGAGGCACGAGGTGGAGCTGGTGGCGACGACCTTCGCCCCCGTCTCCGCGATGCGCGAGATCTTCCGCCGCAGCACCTCGTCCGAAAGCTCCGGCTGCAGGAAGGCGAACGCCCCGGCCCCCCCGCAGCACGCGTCCGCCTCCGGCAGCTCCGTGAATCCCCTCGAGCAGCTCCGCATGAACTCCCGGGGCTCCTTCGAGATCCCCTGCCCGTGCCTGGCGCGGCAAGAGTCGTGGTACGTGGCGTTTTCTCCGCACGCGCCCTCGGCCGGCAGGACCTCGACCACGTCCCGCACCCGCCGCGCGAACGCCTCCGCCCGGGCCTTCCACTCCGGCTCCTCGAGGAAGAGCTGGGGGTAGGCCTTGAGATGCGCCACGCAGGACGAGCAGTCGCCGACGATCTCGGCCTCGGGCCCCGCCGCGGCAAGCCGGGCCTCGGACTCCGCGATCACCCGCCGGGCGGACTCCCGCGCCGAGGAGAGCTCGCCGTAGTTGTAGGCCAGGAGCCCGCAGCACCGGTTATTAAGGAAAGCGGTGCGACCTTGGGACTCGAGCACCGCCACCGTCGCGAGCCCCACTTTCGGCAGCACGAAGTTCGGCCCGCATGGGGCGAAATACAGCCAGCGGGCCCCCGAAGAGTCGGCCAGCTCCGGCCTCTCGCGAAGCC
The DNA here is from genome assembly GCA_016207565.1 of Elusimicrobiota bacterium. GTDB lineage: Bacteria > Elusimicrobiota > Elusimicrobia > UBA1565 > JACRDR01 > JACRDR01. The sequence goes on along the minus strand of JACQPK010000155.1, from coordinate 2,457 downwards.
GCGGCGCGAGCAGCTCGCTCGGGACCTCCGAGACGTGCTCCTCGGCGGCGGCGAGCCCCGGCAGCCCGGCGAGGCGGAACAGCCCGAGCCGCGCGGCCAACCGCCCCAAGCCGGCGCGCTTGAGGAGGTAGGCGGCGCGCAGCAGGCCCTCGAAGAGCCCGGGATGGTCGAGGAGCAGCCACGACAGGAGCCGAGACGCCGCCGGCGCGCCGCCGCCGCGCAGGAGGCGCCGTCCCTCGAGCACGAGGTCCGGCACGCGCACGTGCGCGTAGCAGGCGGTCGCGCACGCGCCGCACAGCAGGCACGTGTCCAGGAGCCGGGCGGCGGTCTGGGGCTCCTTGAGCTTGCCTTCGAGCAGCAGCCGGAGCGCCTGGTTGCGGCCGCGCGGCGAGAGCCCCTCCTCGCCGGTCGCGACGTACGTCGGGCACGCCTGTTCGCAGTAGCCGCAGCGGCTGCACTGGCTGACGGCGTCGTAGGTGGACTTCTCTCCCAGCTCGGTCCGGAGGCGGCGCAGCATCCCCTTCGCGCTCATGCGCCGAACACTCCGGGGTTGAGGCGATTGTCCGGGTCGAAGGCCCGCTTGAGCGCGCGGTGCCACCGGGTCGGCGAGAACGTCCGCGCCGACTCCGGCGCGTCGCGCCACGCGGGCTCGCGCGCCGAGAGGCGGAGCGTCGCCTCGAGGATCACGGCGTAGGCGCCCCACGAGCCGAGAAGGACCTTGATCAGATCGTAGCCGGCGACGTTCTTGACGACCTTGCCACCCAGCTCGACGACCGACCCGTCGGCGAGGACGGCGCGCAGCCCGAGGAGGCTCTCGCGGAGCCCCGCGACCGACTTGCAGGCGATCGCGCCGCCGAGCGTCCCCTCGCCGCGGCCGAGCGGCAGCCCGAAGCCCTCGCGCGCGAGCCTCGCGCGCAGGTCCTCCACGCGGACCCCGGCCTCGACGGTGACCGTGTAGTTGCCGCGATCGAGCTCGCGGACGGACGACAGGGCCGCGGTGGACACGGGCTCGGCCTCCGGAGGCGGCGTCGCCTTCGTGCCCGCCCCCTGAGGGAACAGGCGGCGGCCCGCGCCGGCGCGAAGGCGTTCGACCAGAGCCTTCGCCTCCGCCGAGAGCTCCCGCTTGGGCGCCCGCGCCGGAGCGGACTCGGACTCGGCGGGGAGCAGCTTGTCCGGGTTCGACAGGCCTCCCGGGTCGAACGCGCCCTTCACGCGCCTGAACAGCCCGAGCGTCTCGGGGCCAAAGAGCCAGGCCATCGCCTCCCGCTTGTCGGCCCCGATGCCGTGCTCGCCGGAGAGCGAGCCGCCGAGCTCCACGCACGAGCGCAGGATCTCGAAGCCGGCCTCTTTGACGCGGCGCGTCTGCTCGGGGTCCCGCTCGTCGTAGGCGATGTTGGGATGAAGGTTCCCGTCGCCCGCGTGGAAGAGGAGCGGCACGACGAGCCCCGAGCGCTCCGCGAGCGTCCGCACCCGGCGCGCGGCCTCGGGGAGCTGTCCGCGGGGCACGACGCCGTCCTCCACCAAGACGTTCGGCGCGATGCGGGCGACCGCGGCGTACGCGCCGCGGCGTCCCTCCCAGAGGCGCTCGCGCTCGTCGAACGCGGTCGCGCGGCGGACCTCGCCCGCCCCATGGCGGCGCACGATCTCGGCTACCCGGTTCGCCTCCGCCTCGGCGTCCGAACCGTCGAGCTCGATCAAGAGGACCGCCTCGGCGCGGGGATAGCCGGCCTTGCAGTAGGCCTCGATCGACTCGACGGTCATGCGGTCCATCGCCTCGAGGACGCGCGGCACGACGCCCGACGCGACGATGTCCGACACGCACTCGATGGAGGCGTCGATCGTCGGAAATCCGGCGAGCAGCGTCACGATCGCCTTCGGCGCGGGCAGCGTCTTGAGCCAGGCGCGGGTCACGACGCCGAGCGTTCCTTCGGCGCCGACCAGGAGGCCGACGAGGTCGGGTCCCGGCTCGTCGACGGAGAACCGCTCGAAGGTGCCGTCGGGCATGACCGCCTCGAGGGCGAGCACGTGGTCGGTCGTCGTGCCGTATTTCAGGCAGCGGGGCCCGCCCGCGTTCTGGGCGATGTTGCCGCCGATGGTGCAGACCCGAAACGACGCCGGGTCGGGCGCGTAGAAGCGGCCGAGCTTCTCGAGCTCCTTCTGGAGCTTCAAGTTGACCACTCCCGGCTCGACGGCGGCCGTGCCCCCGGCCGCGTCGATCTCGAGCACCCGGTCGAGGCCCGCGAGAGCGATCACCAGGCCGCCGCGCGCGGGGATCGCGGCGCCGCACAGGTTCGTGCCGGCGCCTCGCGCCACGAACGGGACGCCCCGCGAGGCGCACCACTCGATCGATCTAGCGACGTCCGACACCCGGCGCGCGAGGACGACGGCGTCGGGCCGCGCGCGGTCCAGGGCGCCGTCGTAGGAATAGGAGAGGAGCTCGGCCTCGGCGGTCAGGAG